>NZ_JBFOKR010000014.1:0-161921 GCF_047246645.1 Ferdinandcohnia jepli | reverse complement strand
AGTATAAAAGACTGGCTGATGTCGTGCATTTTTTATGCCTTTAATTGTGTAGGAACCCCAACAAATATTATAGAACCGATTTTCCACATCCTGACTCACCAACAAGTCCAATTGTTTCACCTTTTTTAATCTTTAAGTTAATTCCATCAACTGCTTTTACATTTCCAACAGTTCGTTGTAAAAGTCCAGCTTTGATTGGAAAGTACTTTTTTACATCTTGAAGTTCAAGGATTGTGTTTTCTTGTTCTTGTGTAGAATCAACTTTATTTTCTACATTTGTTGAAATCATGCTTTTGCCCCCTCGTCGTCATATAGAAAACAGCGTACTGATCGTCCAGGACCCATTTGCTTAAGCTGTGGTTGTTCTGCAAAACAACGATCAAACGCTTTTGAACATCTTGGAGCAAATCTGCAACCCTTTGGCATATTTTCTGGAGATGGAACGTTTCCTTCGATTGATTGAAGTCTTTCAATCTCTCCTTCAATTGCTGGAACTGAGTTCATTAATCCGACTGTGTAAGGATGTAACGGTTCGTCGAAAAGGTCATCAACTGGTGATTGCTCAACAACTTGGCCTCCATACATTACGACAATCTTATCAGCTATTTCTGATACCACTCCAAGGTCGTGAGTGATTAAAAGAATTGAAGTATCGAATTTACGACTTAAATCTTTCATCAAGTCTAATATTTGAGCTTGGATTGTAACATCCAATGCAGTTGTAGGCTCATCTGCAATTAAAAGTTTCGGATTACAACTCATCGCTATAGCGATCATAACCCTCTGACGCATACCTCCTGAGAGACGATGCGGGTAGTCATTTACTAATTCAGCAGCACGTGAGAAACCAACCATTTCTAACATTTCTATTGCCTTTTTAGTAGCTTCTACTTTAGACATCTTTTGGTGATACATAAGTACTTCAGTAATTTGTTCTCCTACTGTAAGTACAGGATTTAGAGATGTCATCGGTTCTTGGAAAATCATCGAGATTTCATTTCCGCGTACCTTACACATATCTGCTTCTGATAAATCAACTAAGTTTCTTCCGTCAAGGATAATCTCGCCCTCAACAATTTTCCCAGCTGGACTTGGTACAAGCTTCATAATTGATAATGAAGTAATACTTTTACCAGATCCTGACTCTCCTACGATGGCAACAGTTTCACCTTTATTTATTGATAAATCAACACCATCTACAGCAGGTATTACTGTTTTCTTTTTAAAGAAATGAGTTTTTAACCCTTTCACTTCTAATAATGCAGCCATAAACCTGTTCACCTTCCTTATCGCACTAAGACAACTATATTCACTTTCGATTCAAAATTGCTTTTTTTTTCAGAATTTAGTTTCTACAGAGGTTTCATTTTCTCTCTATTTTCCACTATTTCTAGTAAACTTCTATATTTATTAACTTAAAGCTATTATTCTAAAAACAAACTAAATTATCTGACAATAGAATTAACTAAATTTTATTACAGTTAGGTTACAAATTCAAGTTAATTTTTAAAATTGTATTAATTTAATTTATTAACTGAATAATAACTATTCTCTTAATCTACTTAGAATTTTATTAAAACTATGTCGAAATTGCAAGATAATTTTTATTATTTTTATTACTTTTTCTTGGTAAAGCGCTTTATTTATTGATTTATCAGCATTTTCTTATTTTTAATTTTTATATTATTCTACTTTTTTACTTTATTAATATAATTGTAGCTCTTTCGGAATTACTACATTACTAAAACAATTTTTGAAATAATCCTATTGTAGCTTACTATTATTTTTCACTTTTAAACGTTAAAGTAATCAACTTTTAGTTTTTTATAAAAGTAGAGTTTGGAGGATAAAAAAAGATCCATCACATTTAGTGATAGATCTGGTTAACGATTAGATTTAGGATTTAGAGCATCCTTTAAACCTTCACCGATAAAATTAATAGACAAAATTGTTAAGGTAATCATAGCTGCAGGCGGAACCCACATCCATGTTTTATTACGTAGTACATCTGAGTCTCTAGCTTCGGCCAGCATATTACCCCAGCTCGGCTGGTTTGCAGGTACTCCAAAACCTAAGAAACTAAGACCTGACTCAGCAACAATCATAACTGCTAAAATTAACGTAGCTTGTACAATAATTGTTGATGATACATTTGGTATTAAGTGCTTAATAATAATTTTTGATGGTCTTGTACCTATTGATTTTGCAGCAAGGATATATTCATTCTCTTTTTCAGCAAGTATTCTACTACGTACAATACGCGCAACACCACCCCAGCTAAGTAAACTCATCACGATAACAAGTGTCCAAGCACCTGAAACTTTACCAACTAGTATTGTATTTAAGACAATAACAAACACCATGAATGGGAAAACTAATACAAAGTCAGTAAAACGCATAAGCAATTGATCAATCTTTCCACCGTTGTAGCCAGCAATCGAACCAACCATTGTACCTAATAGCGTAATGAAAATAGTACAAGAAATTCCTATCATTAATGAGGTTCTACCTCCATATAGCATCCTTGCAAATACATCACGACCGTTTGTATCTGTACCTAACCAATTTTCCGCTGATGGTTCTTTACTAATATTCATGAAGTCTACACGAACGATATCTTGTTTATTGATCAACGGGCCAAAAATAGCTGTTAAAATTACTAGAAGTAAAAATACTAAACTAATCATTGCTAATTTATTTTTAAGAAACTTTTTTCTAGCAAGCGCCCAAGGAGAAAGACTCTTTGCAGCTTTTTTTGGTGATCCAACACCTGTATTTGTAACTACTTCCATTTTTACTCCTCCTTAATCCAATCGAATACGCGGATCTACTATACCATAAAGCAAATCAGCTATAAGATTTCCGAATAGTGTTAGAAATGAAAGTAACATTGTGATCGTCATCATAACAGCATAATCTCTTCTTGTAACGGAATCTAAGAATAGTTGTCCGATACCTGGGTATGTGAAGATGGTTTCAGTAATTACTGCCCCACCAATTAAAGTTGCAATGTCAAATCCTAAAAATGTTACTAATGGAATAATTGAATTTCTTAAAATGTGCTTATTATATATAGTTGATTCTTTTGTTCCTTTTGCTCTTGCAGTTCTAACAAAGTCTCTTCGACTGTTTTCAATTATATCATTACGTAAAAACTGAGTATAAGATGCCGTACCCATTAGACCTAAAACAAGAGCAGGTAACATAACATGGTGCAATTTACTAACGAAATATCCCCAAGTTCCTTCATCTAGTCCTACTTCTACGGAACCACTAAATGGAAACCACCCGAGCTGGAATGAGAAGAAATAAATAGCCACAATCCCCGCAACAAACGAAGGAATTGCTAGACCCACATAGTTATAGCCGGCAATCAAATTATCTCCAAGAGTGTACGGTTTTCGTCCAGCGTACATTCCCATGAAAAATGCAAAAATGTAGGTGAAAAATAATGATACAACAGCTAAAAATAATGTATTGGGTATTTTCTCGGCGATTAACTCTGAAACCTCAATTTTATGTGCTGTAGACTTTCCAAAGTCCCCCTGAACAAAGTCAGTAACCCATCTCCAATATTGTACATATATTGGATCATTATAACCTAACTTTTCCCTCATTTCTTCAATATAACGAGGGTCTGTATTTGACGGGTCAATTTCTCCTCCAAATGGGTCACCTGGCATCATCTTAGCTAAGGTAAATACCACTATGGAGGTAAGGAGTAACAATGGAATCATGCCTAGTATTCTTCGAAGTGCGTATTGTAGCATGTTTTTTGCTCCTTATCCTTAAAAATTCTCGATTCAAAACAAACTTAATTCAATAACAAGTGTAAAAAGAAAACATAATCATTGGGGTATAAAATACCCCAATGATTATTGTCAAATCAGTCAGTTACGTACCATTTGTGAACATCTGATTGGAATCCAACTGCGTTAACTTGTACACCTTGTAAACGCTTGTTAATTCCATATAAATCTACGTTTTCCCATAATGGTAGTGCTGGCATTTCTTCGTTGAATAGTTTTTGCCACTCAACATATACTTGCTTACGGTAGTCTTTATCAAATGATGCTTCACTTAAACCTTCGTCAAGCAATCTTTGATTTTCTTCATTTACCCAACGACCATAGTTCCACTCTGCATCATTAGCCCATAGTCCTGATGGATCTGGGTCAGTTCCAGTTCCCCAAGAACCGAAGAATGCTTCTAATTCAACATCGTCGTTAGCTTTCATTTCATTGTAAAGGTTGAATTCAACTAAACCACCAGTTGATAATTCAGTTTTTACACCGATATCATTCCAGCTTTGCATAATCGCTTGTGAACGACCTTCGAATGTTGCATTACCTGCATAATGTCCAAATTTAATAGAGAATGGCTTACCTTCTGGATCTTCTACAAATCCGTCGCCATCAGTATCTTTATAACCAGCAGATGCTAGTAATTCTTTAGCTTTATCTTGGTTGAATTCGTATTGATTTAATTCTGACTCATCAGCAGCAATCCAGAATGCTGAAGGAATAACAGTATTAAATACTTTACCATGTCCAAATAAGAATGCATCAATCATTGCTTGACGATCAATTGCATATAATAAAGCCTGACGTAATTCTTTAGATTCGAACTTACCATAGTCAGCTACGTTTGTACGAGTTTCTGTATCACGGTGACCAAAACGTAAACCGATATAAGAGTAAACAGTACCACTTGCTTCTTCAACTGAAACGTGGTCCATATTTTCTAGTTCTTTAACAGAAGCTGGAGCAATGTTCATAATGTCAATTTCTTGGTTTTGGAATGCACCGTTTGCTAATGATGGATCAATAACTTTAATAACTACACCATCAAGAAGTGGTTTACCTTCCCAATACTCATCAAAACGTTCTAATTCAACATATTCACCAGGAACAACTTTTTTCACTTTAAATGGTCCAAGACCTACAGGATTAGTACGTACTTGCTCTGACTCACCTAATTCAGCTACAGGAACACCTTCGTAGTGTTTTTTAGGCATTGGATCTGGCCATAAGTTTTCTAAGTTGTTGATTTTAACTTCGTTAAAAGTAATTGCGATTGTATATGGATCGATGATTTCAATACCTTCGATTGTTTCAGCTTCCCCATTTTTCTTCGCTTCTGCACCTTTAATTTCTGATACATAGTTGTAACGTTCACCAGTATAATCTGGGTCTGCAATTGTTTCTAGAGCGAATGCCCAGTCTTCAACAGTTAATTCTTCGCCATTGTGCCATTTAACGCCTTCTTTAAATTTGAAAGTATACGTTAATTTGTCTTCGCTGATTTCCCATGACGCGAAGTTAGGAACATATTCAAGATCTTCAGTAACCTTGAAAATGCTTCCGCCTGTGAAACCTAAGATTTGTGCATCAATTGCACTACCATAATATGCAGATTCGAAAACACCTTCAGGTGCAGCGTCTACTGCTAAAGTGATTTTACCGCCTTCTTTTGGTTCAGTTGTTTCAGAACCAGTGTTTGCATCTTCTTTTTCAGCTGTTTCATCTTTACCACCGCACGCTGCTAGGAATAAAGACATAACTAGCATAAGCACGATAGTCCACAATGCTGACTTTTTCATGTTGGTTTTCCCCCCGATTAGTTAATGTATGTTTTTGAAATTTTACCTGTCAAAATTACTTATATAAATGACAAGCCACCTTATGTCCTGGCTTCACCTCCTTTAATTGAGGTTTAGCCTTCGAACACTCTTCCATAGCCATAGGGCATCTTGGATGGAATGGACAACCTGTTGGTGGATTTGCGGGACTTGGTACATCCCCTTGTAAAACAATACGTTCCTTTTTCAATCTTGGGTCTGGTTCTGGGATTGCTGATATTAGCGCCTGTGTATAAGGATGTAATGGTTCTGCGTACATACTATCCTTATCAGCTATTTCAACAATTCCACCTAAGTACATAACTCCAATACGGTCACTCATGTGTTTTACTACGCTTAGATCATGCGCAATAAATAGGAAAGTTAAACCGAATTCTTCTTGAAGCTCATTTAACAGATTAAGTACTTGCGATTGAACAGATACGTCTAACGCAGATACTGGTTCATCCGCAATGATTAGTTTTGGTCTTAGCGCTAACGCACGCGCAATTCCAATACGTTGACGTTGTCCGCCTGAAAATTCATGCGCATATTTATAAAACGCATCTTCAGGAAGTCCAACTTTTCTTAGTAACTCAATTACTTCATCTTTTAAATCTTTTAGTGATTTTCCAGTGTAGTTGATGATTGGTTCAGCAACGATATCTCCAACCATTTGCATAGGATTTAATGAAGCATAGGGATCTTGGAAGACCATTTGGAAGTCTTTTCTGATTTCTCTTAATGATTTTCCTTTTAATTTTGTAATATCTTTGCCATCTAATATGATTTGTCCTTCAGTTGCATCAAGCAAACGCAGGATCGTTCTTCCAGTAGTTGATTTACCACAACCTGATTCTCCAACAAGTCCTAGTGTTTCACCTTCTTTAATTTCAAAGGAAACATCATCTACTGCTTTTACATAACCGATCGTCTTTCTAGCAAAACCACCCTTGATAGGATAATAGGTTTTAAGATTTTTAACTTCTAATAGTAGATTATCTTTCTTTTCTATAGTTTGATTAGCCATTTCTTATCTCACCTCTTCTACAACAGGTTGACTACTCTTATACAATAGACAGGAAACTTCGTGACCTTCCTCTACCTCTGCTAATACTGGAGTAACAGTCTTACATTCCGGCATTGCCATAGGACAACGATCAGCGAATCGGCAGCCAACTCGTGGCATATTCTTCAAGGATGGTACAATTCCATCAATTGATCCTAATTCATCAACTTCTTCATTTAACTTAGGAATAGATTCCATTAGGAGCTTTGTATATGGATGTTTTGGATTGTAGAAGAGCGTATCAACATCTGTTCTTTCTACGATCTTACCTGCGTACATTACGATTACTTCATCACACATTTCAGCTACTACACCAAGATCGTGTGTAATTAAGATAACTGACATGTCGTTCTTTTCTTGAATGCTTTTTAATAGTTCTAGAATTTGAGCTTGAACGGTAACGTCAAGTGCTGTTGTCGGCTCATCCGCAATTAATAGTTTCGGCTGACAAGCAATAGCCATAGCAATCATGACACGTTGTCTCATACCCCCAGATAGTTGATGCGGATATTCGTCTACAATACTATCAGGACGAGAAATACCAACTTGTTTCAATAAATCGATACTAATTTCCCGAGCTCTTTGTTTCGTGATTTTTTGGTGATTTAAAAGAACCTCTTGTAATTGGAAACCTATTGTAAAGACAGGATTCAGAGCAGTCATTGGTTCTTGGAAGATCATTGACATATCTTTACCACGGATCTTGTTCATTTCAGATTGTGAATAACCTTCAATATTCTGCCCTTGGAAAATCACCTCACCATCTGTGATCTTCCCAATACCTACAGGTAAAAGTTGCATAACAGACATTGACATTACACTTTTTCCACAACCCGATTCACCAACAATTCCGACAATTTGGCGTGGATTGACTTTAAAGGACACATCATCAACAGCGTGATATACTTGTCCATCTATGTTGAAACCTGTTTTTAACCCCTTCACTTCTAGTAAAGGTGCTTCATTATTAGTCCGCTTCATAAAAACACCTCAAATATTTAAAATTGATGACAAAATTAATATGTAAGTAAAAGTTTATTAGAATAATATTATAATTGCAAGACAATTTTTTATATTCCTCGACAGTTTTTGTCGAAATCCTTATGTATCAAGGCTTTAACACACTAAAGTTTTTGTTAATATTCTATATTAAGTTATTTCAATATATTTTTAAAGTTATATTAAATTAAAATATTCTAACAACTCTGTCCCGTTTTTATTGAAAGTAGTATTTCAAGAAATAAAAACACTGACCAAAATGATCAGTGTTTTTACTCATATAGAAACTCTTTCGAATTCATTCCTATAACATCCTTAGTTCTTAGATTGTTATTATTTAAGTATTGTTTTACTAGGTAATAGCCCGCGCAGTAACCAGCCATCTTTGGATAAAAGCCTTTTCCGTATAAAATTGCATGATGCTTCCGATCAGAAACTTCTATATTTTTATTCGGAATGATCATTCGTTGTACTATTTCCTTTATCCGTTCTTCTGAATAATACTTGGTCCATTCAGCAACATTTTTTTCACCAAACCGTTCTTTAACAGCATTCTCTGCAATTCCTTCTAAGATGACTGTATCCAGCAAATTATATTTCGACTCGGTTTTTTTATATTTAGAAAGGCGGCATACATGGTTGTATTCGTGGGTTAATACTGCCTTGATTTCACCTGATGAATTGTAATTTGAGAAAAACAAGAATAATTTATCATTAAAAGCAAGTCCAGACTTTCCATTGAACTCTGTTTTTATTTTCGGATTTGTTTCGTCTGCAGGGAAAATAAAAATAGGTACTGATGGTCCTCCCCATTCTTTTTGTAATAGGTTATACTCCTTTTTCGCTACCGCCCACACATCTTTTGGTAGGCTGTCCAAAGGAGACTTCTTTCTTTCCTCAATTGGTCGATACATACCATGTGACCTTAAATACGCATATATTTCACGTGCTGAGGTTCCTCTTGGAAAATACGATCTTACGTTTTTACAGAGTTCAATTGGATTAGTATATAACTCTTGTAACCATTGATTTGTCTGAACGACTCCCATTCTCACACTTCCTTCCTTTAACCTATTCATAGGGTATTCATTGAAGGAAATTTGGCGCTAGGTATTTGTAGGATGGAGGGATTGTGGCATCGTAGGAGATTATAATCGATACTATTATTTAAAAAAAAACATATTGATTCTAACTTCTAACCCTAAAAGATTTTATTAGGAATTGTATTCAATAGTTGATTTATAGTTACTGAGTCTGGGTGTGATACTGAGTTTGGGTGTAATATGGATTACGGATTCTATGAGAGCTTTAAGTTACCAAGTTTAACGATCATATCAGTTTTCGGGCTCTATAAACGCTTTATAATTACCGTTTGTTGTTCATTACTGTTTTCGGGCTTTATGGACGCTTGGTGGTTACCGAGTCGAGAACGTTACAGAATTCGTGCTTTTTAAGCGTATTCAAGTATCGAGTATGTATGTCCCATTTACAGAAAAGTATGTCCCACCTAAGCCCACAAATGTACCATTCGGCCAATTATATCACCCACTTTCCCATAGATACCCAACTCTTACTAGATACCTATTTAAACTGCTTAGTAAAAACCAGTTACTAATAAACAACAAAACAGTCACCATGATATCCTCAAAGTGACTGCTTCAAATTAATTATTCATATTTTTTAAAGATTAATGTTGCGTTATGTCCACCAAATCCAAGCGAGTTACTTAGTGCAGCTTTTACTTCCTGCTTTCTAGATTCGTTTGGTACATAGTCTAGATCACATTCTGGGTCTGGTGTTTCATAGTTGATTGTCGGCGGGATAATGCCTTCTTCAATTGCTAAGATAGAAAAGATTGCTTCTACTCCACCAGCAGCACCAAGTAAATGTCCTGTCATTGATTTTGTAGAGCTAACAGCAAGCTTGTATGCATGTTCTCCAAATACTTCTTTAATAGCTGCTGTTTCATATTTATCATTATAATCAGTGCTAGTGCCGTGCGCGTTGATATAATCAATATCAGATGGTTGTAAACCTGCATCTGCAATTGCTTGGCGCATTGCACGTGCTCCACCTTCTCCACCTGGGGCTGGAGCTGTAATATGATAGGCATCCGCAGTTGCACCATATCCTACAATTTCAGCATAGATATGAGCACCTCGTGCCAATGCATGTTCTAATTCTTCAATAACTAAGATCCCTGCTCCTTCACCCATTACAAACCCATCACGGTTCATATCAAAAGGACGGCTCGCAGTTTTAGGGTCTGGATTTAAGGAAACTGCTCTTGCGGAAACAAAGCCTGCAAATGACATATTTGTTAACGGTGCTTCGGTACCACCAGTAATCATTACATCTGCATCACCACGTTGAATGACCTTGAAGGCATCTCCGATTGAGTTTGTTCCAGTCGCACATGCAGTTACTGTACATGTGTTAATTCCTTTTGCTCCAAGTGCAATGGATACTTGTCCTGCTGCCATATCAGGTATCATCATTGGGACATAAAATGGACTTACACGACGATAGCCTTTTTCTAGAAAGATTTTATGCTGTTCCTCATGTGTTTCCATTCCACCAATTCCAGAACCAATCCATACGCCTACACGTTCTGCATTTTCATCATTAATTGTTAGATTTGCATCTTTTACCGCCATATACGAAGCAGCTAATGCGTATTGCGTAAATCGGTCCATACGTCTAGCTTCCTTTTTATCCATAAAGTCCTCAGAATTAAAGTCCTTTAACTCTGCAGCAACTTTTACAGGTAAACCTTCTATTGAAATTCGAGTTAGTGGTCCAATACCCGAAACTCCATTTTTAGCATTTTCCCATGTTGTTTTTGTATCATTACCTAAAGGTGAGACAGTACCTAGTCCTGTGACAACTACACGTTTTTTTACCATTTCTTCTTCTCCTTCCAATCATATAGATTCTATTCGTTTGTTCTTATTCTGTAAATTACACCTTAGATTTAGCGGCCCCATCTCATTGCGATAGCACCCCAAGTTAAACCACCACCAAAACCTACCATTACAATTACGTCATCTTCTTTTATTTTTCCTGCTTCTAAATCCTCCACAATTGAAATTGGAATAGAAGCTGCTGATGTATTTCCAAATTTATCAACTGTTTTTGACATTTTTTCAACAGGTAATTCAAGACGTTGTCTTGATGCTTCCATAATTCGAATATTAGCTTGGTGAGGGATTAAATAATCCACGTCATCTTTAGTTAATCCAGCTTTTGTTAAGACATTTACACTTGATTCACCCATTTGTCTAACAGCGAATTTAAAAACCTCGCGTCCATTCATAATGATGTATTCATCCTGATATAAGTGTTTTCCGCCAGTTCCATCTGCTCCAAGCTCAAAGGACAGAATTCCTCTTCCTTCTGATACAGTACCAAGGACCGCTGCCCCAGCACCATCACCAAAAAGAACTGCTGTGTTACGGTCATCCCAGTCTGTAATTTTTGATAGCTTTTCAACACCAACTACTAAAATATGCTTATATGTTCCATTTTCAATAAACTGTTTTCCAGTCACAATCCCATACATAAATCCAGCACATGCAGCACTAATATCCATAGCCGCCGCATTTTTGGCTCCTAATCTTTCTTGTATCATACAAGATACAGAAGGAAATGGTCTGTCTGGAGTAACGGTTGCAACAATAATCATATCTAGTTGCTCTGCTGTTATCCCAGCATTATCAATTGCCTTTCTTGCTGCTTCGTATGCCATGTCAGAAGTATCTGTATCGTCATCTGCAATTCTTCTTTCCTCTATACCAGTTCTCGTGCGGATCCATTCATCTGATGTATCCATCACCTTTTCAAGGTCTTTATTTGTTACAACCCGCTCAGGAATGAATCTACTTATACCAATAATTCCAACGCTCATATATACATCTCCCTTTAATAATGAAAAGCGCAAGCGCCTAATATTGTGCGTCCACTAATTTCCGCCACGTCCTGTGGAAACGTGACGCCAGCACATCCGTGTACAAGTCAGACAAGCGTTATTGGCGCTGGAGCTAGACATAGAAAATTAAGTTGATAAATTTTACTTTTAATAACCACTTACTTTTATTATCAATTATTATGACTTGGTACTAATTTTAATTCATTTTTGTTTTCTTATCAACCATGAAGAAATTTTTTTGTCAGAATCCGCATATATCTAACACTTTTGTGATACATGTCTATCTCAATATTACATTTGTTTCATATTTATATAGAAGAAAATAGAAAGTTGTAAACTAATTAAAAGTTGGTGATAGGATTGACACAGCATCAAGAAGATAAGGAACCTATTGATTCCATTAATAGCGAGGAGTCTACCCATTCAACTGACCCTTTTGATCGCTTAATGTTCGGTAATGGTAACCGTAACCGCTCCCGCTCTTCTTCACGTTCAAACAAACAGGAGGAAGTTGCAGATTCAACTGAGATGTTAGGAGATCAAGTAGATTTTGCCCAACTTATGAAACAAGCAGATGATATTATGACTTCGATAAACAAGATTAAACCTGTTTTTAAAGATCTTTCTCCATTACTTGATTATTTTCGAAAAAAGTAGAAAGCTATCACCGTAATAGTGATAGCTTTCCTTTTTCTTTTATTGAGAAGGTAAATTACCAGTCTCTTTATATTCTTCTATGTAATTATTTAATTCCTCTTGAAAAGCTTTATCAACTTTTGGGCTAAATTTTCCCATTGAGATTACATCATCTTGGAAATCGAAGTATAGAGTTCCAGAATCAAGTTCTCCTTTGTTGTATTGGTTCGCTACCAATAAATAGAGCTGGTCTACGTGTTGTACTGTGCTAGTTAACACCGTTTCTTGACCCAGGTCTGATTGATCAGAGACAAAACCAATTGCATAAAGGCCTGCTTCCTTCAACTTCTCAATAACAGGAACATTGTACCCATCACCTGCCGGGTAGATTACATCAATACCTTGAGCAATCATCTCATCCGCAATAAGTAATGCCCTATCCACTTCATCCCAGCTTTGTACATAATCAATTTCTACGTCTACTTCATTATTTTGAAAGTAAGCTCCTTCATAAAACCCACTAATTTCAGGTTGCCACTCGTAAGCAGCAATAATCCCGACCTTATTGGTATTTGTTGCTTCTCCTGCAACCATTCCTCCGAAAAAGCCCATCGCATGTGCTTCAAAGTTTAGGCTTGTCACATTCGGCTTTCTTGTATTTCCGTTAAAGCAGATAAAATGAACATCTGGGTACTCATCTGCAAAAGAATTAAAGTAGGCTGCATATTCGCTACCATGCCCAAAGATGAAGTTAACACCTTTATTAACAAAATCCTCAACAGCTTGTTTAGCAGCCGCTTCGGTTGCGATGCCTTCTTTATAAAATACGTCTACTTCAAGCTGGGACTGTATTTGTAACAACCCTTTATAGCCTTTCGTTCCCCATACCTGATCATTTATCGTATCAGGAACAAGTAACCCTACTTTCTTAATTCCGCTCTCAGTTGCAGGTTGTCCACATGCTGTTAGACTTACCAGTAGCATCGAAAGTAGTACCCATTTTATCATTTTCTGCATTTCTACAACTCCTTTTAAACCTACGACACAACAATCCTTCTATATACTCTATACCCTATTTTAGTTTATTTTGGACATGTTTGGAAGTACTTATAAATTATTATATTTTGTAAGCCATTCTTTATGTTCATATACCTTATCTAATCCCTCTTGTACACTAGTACCTGAGAAATTGATAAAGGTAAATAAAAATGTACCCTTTGGCTCTTTCATTAATCTATGCTCCATAAAGCTATTCTTTATATTAAGTTTGTTGTACCATTGTTCATCCAACTCATCTTCATTTCCAAACGAACATTTATGAGTAGAAACAAGTATGAACTTTGAATTGTTTCTACTACAATGCTCTAGTAATTCTCGTATCTCTTCGTCTTTATTCTCATAACATCCGATCCAAGAATAAACAAACAGATCTGTGTCATCCACTTGTAATTGACCATCCCTCAACAGATTCGTATCATAGTTAACAAACGTGAAATAGGCATTGCGCCCAATTCGTAGCATGTTATTCTCCTCAGGACTACCCTCTCTTGGTTCAAAATCAATTCCAACGACCTCAATTTCCTGATTCAGCATATGCCGGCATAACTGATAACCTACAAACGAGAAAGCTCCATAAATAATTGCCTTCTTCATATTCACAACTCCCCTATTTATTGTTACAGTATCGTATGCATGCAAACAGTGTAATAGTCCCTATTCTTCACAGAAACAAGGGACTATTACAGTTCATCTTCATTTTCAGATAAAAATTGAGTAATTGATTGACCATAAACTTTCGCATTTTCACCAATATGGTAACTTAGGGTAATTTTTTCATTTTGATATTTTCTTCCATGAATACTTGGAAGGTATGTTTTTTCATTTGTACTTTGCCATATTTTAATTGACTTACTCGGAGAATATAAGTTGACTTTAGGTACAAGTTCCTTATAATGTGCTTCTACTTCCTTATCTGTTATTTTATACGCATTAGCTAATTCCTTAATAAGCTTCTTATAAAAGAACTTATTATTTCTTTCATTCTCTATATGGCCAATTAAATCAATACAAGGGTTTAATAATGCAACAGATCTTATTTTATCATCCATCTTATTCATTAGTTGAATGGCGGCTAGAGCACCCATTCCTTCAGCTAAGACATGGATTTTATGATTTAGAATTTCTTGTTTCATAATAATATGATATAACTGGGTACTCATTGTTAGGGAGTCTGGGTTTCCCCAGTTAGTTCCGTATAAATTAGAATAGAAAACCGTATACCCTTTATCCATTAGTAATTTCAGCATTTGCGCTCTTGCATAGTTTTGTATCCAGAAGCTTGAGTCCTCTTCAACAAAATTGTTTTTATCGCCAATTATTAATACACCAAAGCCATTTGGCCGTTCAGGCAAATGAACGACTGACCATTGTGTACCTATCTTAAAAAAACGCTGGTTTCGACTCATAATCCTCTCTCCTATAACTGATTCATTGCTTCATTAATACTGTATGTTTTATAAAGTAAGATGAAAGGGAGGAACGCCTACGAAATATCTTTTCTTATCGCTTACAATTGTGGTAAACTAATTACAGATTGTGTTTAACGAGGTGAAAATAATGCGCTATTTTTGGACATTCTTTTGGACATTCCTCTTAATCCAAATGGCATCTTATGTTATTGGAGCGATGCAGGGGGCTACATATAGTTTTGCTACTGCTTCAGTAGTAGCTGTGATTGTTACAGCACTTATTATCATTTTAGGTGCAGTTATTCCAAACGAACCTGTAGAGGATCCACATCATTAAAAATCAAAAAAGACCCGATTTGGGTCTTTTTTTCACTTCATATTAAGGTTTTCTTTTGTATGTCCATTTGCGGTTATGATTCGAAGTCTCTGGAAATGGATCACCAGCATTTAACTTAACACTCTTTGGATTCTTCACCATATCGCCTTGCTCTCCAATTTCCACATAAATCCCGTTATTAGGTGCTTTATGACCTGAGCGAAATTCATGACTTTGCCCCATGATTAGCCTCCTTTTGGTTAATAGTACATCCTTACTATTCCCACTATTGATTCAAAACATGAGAGGCTAATTGGGACATTAGAGAATCGGTTCGCACATACTTTGCTCTTTTTAAGCTAATAATGTCTTTAATACTGCTTTTTGAACATGTAAACGGTTTGCAGCTTGCTCAAAAACAACTGAATGAGATCCGTCGATAATTTCTTCGGTTACCTCTTCTCCACGATGTGCAGGTAAACAATGCATAAAAGTATATGAATTTTTTGCTATTGAGACAAGCTCTGCGTTAACTTGATACTGCATAAATACCTTAACTCTCTCTTGTTGTTCCTTTTCTTGCCCCATACTTGCCCATACATCGGTATAAATAAAGTCAGCATCTTTCATGGCAATCTCCGGGTTATGACTAACCTCGATTTTCGCACTTGTTTTTTTGGCTATTTCTTTAGCTGTTTGAACGATTTCCATCTTTGGTTCATACTGCTCTGGACAAACAACTGTACAATTTAGCCCTACTTTTGCAGCACCAATTAAAAGTGAGTGAGCAACATTATTTCCATCCCCGATGTATACAAGCTTATTACCTTTAAAGGTTTTCTTCAGCTCATATATTGTTAGCAAATCCGCTAGTGCTTGGCAAGGATGATAATCCTCTGTTAATCCGTTTATAACAGGAATACTTGCATGTTTAGCCAATTCTTCTATTTTTTCATGTTCAAAAGTACGGATCATGATTGCATCCACATACTGGGATAGCACCTTTGCTGTATCGGCAATCGTCTCTCCTCTTCCTAACTGAAGGTCATTGCTATTTAAAAATAAAGCATTGCCTCCAAGTTGAAGCATACCGGCTTCAAAAGAAACTCTTGTACGTGTTGAAGGCTTTTCAAAAATCATGGCAAGTGTTTTCCCTTTTAAACAAGAGGTTTCTTCCCTTTTTTGATGGGCTTGCTTTAATTCCAATGCTAGGTCTAATAGGTCAAAGATTTCATCCTGAGACAAATCTATGAGTGTTATAAAATCCTTCCCCTTTAACGTATTCTTTTTGCTCTGTTTCCAAACTGCTGTCATTTGGTAACCACTTCTTTCTTTTGGGTATAAGTACTTCTTCGTTCTTGAATAGACATGACCGAAAATGATGAGTTTCGATACGCCCTTATAAATGCATATAAAGTCTCTAATTGCGTAAATACTTGAATTCTTTTTTGATTAGCTTGTATTTTGTCTCTTTTTGCTTGGGAATCATTTTTCAGGCTAACAAGTGCCAGTGCACTTTCACTTTTTACCCATTCGGAAAAGGTAGCTCTATGTTGTAAAGATAAGCCAACCTCCTCTATGGAAGCTTGGAGGCCTTCAGGTACTACGTCTACATCAATAAATATCTCAGTTGCTTTGGGCTTTGATAAAAGATAACTATGAAAGACCTTTGTTAACGCCTCATCAATAGTTTCAGCAATGCATATTCCTTCTCCTGTAGATTTCATTTCTGGCCCAACTGTTGGGTCCCCCATTAGTTTGTAGGTTGAAAACACAGGGTATTTAACAGTAAAGTACGGCAAGTCTGTCATCAACCCAAATTTTGCTGAGAAGTCTGTTAGTTTTTTTCCTAATATAAGCTTTGTTGCAATTTGTATCATCTGGATTCCTGTTATCTTACTTACTACTGGAACTGTACGACTTGCACGTGGATTTACCTCTAGCACATAGATATTGTTGTTATCTACTACAAATTGGATATTCATAATTCCTTTAAACTGTAGTTCCTGTGCGATTGTTTTTGCATAAAAATAAATCGATTGTTTATCTTTTTCAGCTAACGAAATAGCTGGGATGATCGCATGGCTATCTCCAGAATGCACACCCGCTTTTTCAACATGTTCAATAATAACTGGGATAAGAACTTCTTCTCCATCAGATAGTAAATCTATTTCAATCTCTAACCCCGGGACATAAGCGTCTAGTAAAAGTGGAAACGAATGAGTCGGTATATTTTTAACAAAGGCTGTCAGTTGCTCTTCATTGTTCATCACATGCATTCCTTTGCCTCCAATTACATAGGACGGTCTTAGTAATAGTGGGTAACCTAATAGGGCAGCTTTTTGCACTAATTCAGCTCCATTGGAAGCAATTTCACCTGGCAAATGGGGTATGTTTGCTTTTTCTAGTAACTGATAAAAGCGATCTCTGTCTTCTAATTGATCTATCACATCATGGCTAATTCCAACAATCGAAACGCCAGCCTCTTCTAGCCCTTTTGCTAAATTAATCGCTGTCTGACCACCGTACTGGACAATTACTTTGTCTACATTTTCCGCATCAATAACATTTAACACATACTCAATTGTTAGAGGCTCAAAAAATAACTTATCTGCAATTTCAAAATCAGTACTTACGGTTTCAGGATTATTATTCATCAACAATGTTTCATAGCCTTCATCCTGAAGCGCAAGTATCCCATGAACTGAGCTATAATCAAATTCAATGCCCTGACCGATTCGAATTGGCCCTGAACCTAAAATCAGTACCTTTGGTTTATCCGAAACATCAAGTTCACTTTCTCCATAGTAGCTGGAATAATAATAAGCAGTTTGTGCTGTAAACTCACCAGCACAGGTATCAACACATTTATAGCTTGGGAGAACTCCCATTTCTTTACGTTTTTGACGAATCTCCTTCTCTTCGATATCGCATAAAAACCCTATATATTCATCGGAAAATCCTACTTCTTTTACTTCCTTTAAAAAGTCAACTGTCATTTCATCTAATGTCTTATTTCGAATTTCTTTTTCAGTTTGTATTAAATTTTCAAAGGCTTGTAGAAAATAGTAATCGATGTTTGATAGGGAATGAATTTCTGTAGTGTTAACTCCTCTTCTTAAAAGTTCTAAAATAGCAAAGAACCTCTCTTGGTGTCCTACTTGAACTAATTCAACTAACTCTTCGGTCTTTTTGCCAACAATAGTCTGTAGATATAAGCTTTCATTCTCGCCTTCTAAAGAATGTACAGCTTTTTGTATGGCGCTTTCTAAGTTTCGATCAATAGCCATGACCTCACCAGTTGCTTTCATTTGTGTACCTAATACATTAGGAACGTCACTAAATTTATCAAATGGAAAGCGCGGGAACTTTACAACCACATAGTCTAACGCTGGTTCAAAACTCGCAAATGTTTTACCTGTAACTGGATTAATCAACTCATCAAGCGTATACCCCACTGCAAGCTTTGCTGCCATTTTAGCAATTGGATATCCTGTTGCTTTTGATGCTAACGCCGATGAACGACTTACACGTGGATTAACTTCAATTAAATAATACTGTTTACTATTTGGATCTAATGCAAATTGGATATTACACCCGCCCACAATTCCTAATGCTGAAATGATTGTAATAGAAGCTGTACGTAGCATTTGGTATTCTTCATCCGTAAGCGTTTGAGATGGCGCAACTACAATTGAATCACCAGTATGAATACCTACCGGATCTATATTTTCCATGTTACAGATCGTAATACACGTACCCTTTTTGTCTCTCATAACCTCGTATTCTATTTCCTTATATCCTGCAATACTCTTTTCAATTAAACATTGAGTAATCGGGCTTTCGGACAAACCATTCGTTGTTAACTGAAGTAGCTGCTGTGTATCGTGAGCAATGCCTCCTCCTGTTCCCCCCAATGTGTATGCAGGTCGAATAATGACTGGAAAACCTACTTGTTTTACAAATGATACTGCTTCCTCAACTGTTGTAACAATTTCACTATCAGGAACTGGTTCTTTCAGCTCATTCATTAAGCTTCGGAAAGCCTCTCTGTCCTCTCCTTTTTTAATAGAAGCAATCGGAGTCCCTAATACCTTTACATTGTATTTATCTAAAATTCCCTTTTCATAAAGGCCAAAGGCTAAGTTTAATCCTGTTTGGCCGCCAAGTGTAGCGAGTATTCCATCTGGACGTTCTTTTTCAATTATTTTCTCAAGACTTTCTATTGTTAATGGCTCAAAATAAACCAGATCTGCATTTACTTCATCTGTCATTATGGTTGCTGGATTATTGTTTACTAAAATAACCTTATACCCTTCTTCTCGCAGTGCACGACAGCCCTGAGTACCTGAATAATCAAATTCCGCAGCCTGCCCGATAACAATGGGTCCTGATCCAATGACTAGTATTGATTGTATTGTAGAATCTTTAGGCATATAATTTTTCTCTCCTAATTTCACAGTGATTTTGTATAAATTCGTCAAAAATCCAGCTGCTTTCTACAGGACCTGGGTGAGCTTCGGGATGGAATTGGACTGTTAATATTGGAAGACTTATATGAGACATTCCTTCAATGGAACCATCATTGCAATTTTTAAAACGTGCTTTTAAACCTGTGTTTTTCAAGCTTTCTTCATCTACCACATAACTATGGTTTTGTGAAGTAATGTAAACTTTCTTATTTAACAAATCGGAAACAGGTTGATTTGCACCTCTATGACCAAATTTCAGCTTTTTCGTATCTCCCCCTAAGCTTAACGCTACTAATTGATGACCTAAACAAATCGCAAGTGTAGGGTATTTCTCAATCACTTTTTTAATCGTAGGTATATAATTTTGTAGAGTTTTAGGATCCCCTGGTCCATTTGATAGAACGATTCCATCGGGAGAAAGCTCTTTAATTACTTCGTATGAAGTTCCATACGGGACAACAGTTACTTTACAGCCTCTGTTTAAGAAAGCATCCAAGATTGATTTTTTAAAACCAAAATCAACAAGCACGATGTGATTTTCACCAGTACCAAACGTTTGAATTTGTTGACTTGTTACTTCACTAACTGGATTAGTAAAAGGACTATATAGTTCCTCATTAGTTTCGGTTTGTTGCGAAATAACGGCTTGCATAGTTCCTTCAGTGCGAATTCTTTTCACAACGCCACGGGTGTCGATATGTGTAAGTAAAGGGATATTCCATTTTTCAAGATACTGCTTCAAAGAATATTTTGCTTTATAATGTGAGAAGGTATCTTTTGTTTCATACACAATAACACCCGCAACATGTGGTTTTTTACTTTCAAAATCAAATTCATTTATTCCATAGTTTCCTATGAGTGGATACGTAAACACTATTATTTGATTTTTATAGGAAGGGTCGGTTAATACCTCTTGATACCCCGTCATTCCTGTAAAAAACACGACCTCTCCATTTATAAAAGTCGTTTGATTTGTCGTAAATAGTGTCCCTTCAAAGCTTTCACCATTTTCTAAATGTAAGTAGCCTTTCATTGCTCCACCTCGTATTTTTATTTACACAAATGTATTTTTATGCATTAATAAGTAAAAAAAATTCATTTTTCCTGGCAGGTCTATATTAATAAACCTGCCAGCATTCAACACTCATAACTGAGTTTTATACAATATACTCAGTAACAAGTGTACTTTTTATTATATTGACTGCCTGATCTAACTGTTCATAAGAAACAGTCAATGGAGGTAATAATCGAATAACATTTGGTCCTGCCGGTAAAACGAGTAGTCCATCGTTTCTTAGGGCAGCAATTGCCTCTCCTGCATCAGTTTTACAGACAATTCCCAGCATTAATCCCATACCTCGGATCTCTGTTACCCATTCTTGATTTTCTAATGCCTTACTTAGTTCTTGTTTCAGGTATGCACCTTTTTCTACTACTTCTTCTAAAAAGCTATCTGTAAAAATGGTTGCTAATGTTGCTTTAGCTGCAGCAAGTGAAATAGGATTTCCTCCGAAGGTTGATCCATGGGAACCCGGTCCAAAAGTTTCCTTAAGTTTTGCCTTGCCCAACATTGCTCCAACAGGCAAGCCACTACCTAACCCTTTTGCAACCGTTACAATATCAGGTGATACTTCAAAATGCTGATATCCAAAGGCTTTCCCTGTTCTACCAATACCTGTTTGAACTTCATCAATGATGAATAATGCCTCATAATCCTGGCAAAGCTTTTCAATTGTTTTTAGAAAACCAGCAGTCGCTGGAACAACTCCACCCTCACCTTGCACAACCTCAACCATAATTGCAGCAACTGAATCATCCATTGTTTGTTCTAAGGTTTCACAATCATTAAAAGGAAGGTAGACAAACTCATGTAAAAGAGGGCCAAACCCCTTGTGAATTTTTTCTTGACCAGTTGCAGCCATTGTTCCAAAGGTTCTCCCATGGAATGATTGCTTAAAGGTAATCACCTTCGATTTTTGTGTATACTTTCGCGCTAGTTTTAAAGCAGCTTCATTTGCCTCAGCCCCACTATTGCAGAAAAAAACAGCATCTAAATCAGAGTTACTTACTAACTTCTGTGCAACTTCCTGCTGAATATCTGTGTGAAACAAATTGGACACATGCCAAAATTTTTCTAACTGTTTCTGAACTGATTCAACAACAGCAGGATGTCGATGTCCAAGATTACACACAGCAATCCCTGATACAAAATCTAAATATGATTTTCCGTTCTTATCAATAATGATTGCACCCTCTGCAGATTCAACAGTAACATCCCATCTAGCATAGGTTGGAAAAAGCGCATCCATTATACCACCTCAAGTTCCTTAACAATTTTTGTTCCTTTTAAGCTACCGTCCATTGCTACTAAGGAATCTTTTCCATTGATAATTGTAATTTCGTGTAGACTTCCGGTCTCAAGGGCTGAGAGTGCTGCTTTGACCTTTGGAATCATGCCCCCATATATCGTGCCTTCTTCTATTAATTCACGAACAGTAGTTGTCGAAAGGGCAGGTAACACTTCACCATTTTTCATAATTCCGTCTACATCTGTAACAAACAGTAAGTGTTTGGCTTCCAATGCAATTGCAACGCTGGCCGCTGCTGTGTCTGCATTTATATTAAACTTTGAAAAGTTCTCATCAATCCCAATTGGAGAAATAACCGGAACATAATCCAACTCTAACATTTGTTGTAAAAACTGTGTATTTACCTTTGTTACTTCCCCAACATATCCGAGGGATTCAAGGTCAATTGGTTTCACCTGTAATAGTGATCCATCGCAGCCTGAGAGCCCAACAGCTTGAATTCCCGCCTTTCCAAGTAGGGAAACAAGCTTTTTATTAACTGTCCCGGATAATTTCATCTCAGCAACATCCAGCACTTCAGACGTTGTCTTCCGCAATCCATTTACAAATTCACTTTCAATAGAAAGAGAAGCAAGCATTTGACCAATTTCAGGGCCTCCGCCATGAACGATAACTACTTTATAACCATTATTCTTCAACTCTTTAATACTTGTGAAAAAGGAATCTGAAAGCTCTGAGAGGATGCTGCCTCCACATTTAATTACTATGGTGTCCATAAGATCCTCCTTACGTACGATAGCTTGCATTGATTTTGACATAATCATAGGTTAAGTCACAGCCCCATGCAGTTCCGAAGCCTTCTCCCAAATGAAGGTCAACAGATATGACGATATCAGGACTTTGTAGATACTCCTTTGCAAGCTCTTCCGAAAATGCAACTGGCTGACTTCCTTTTAGCATTTGAATCGATCCGATTGAAATATCAACACTATCTGGATTTACAGTAGCGGAACTATGTCCGATTGCTCCTATAATTCTTCCCCAGTTTGCATCTGCACCGTAAATCGCTGTTTTCACAAGGCTGGATCCAACAATTTTCTTTGCAATAATCCTTGCCTCGTCATTTGAAGCAGCACCAGCAACATTCACTTCTACTAGTTTAGTAGCACCTTCACCATCTCTCGCAATTTGCTTTGCTAAGTCTTCAAAGGTTGATTGCAGAGCAGTTATAAATTGGTCCCATTCTGGATGCTCAGGTGTGAGTGTTTCATTTCCAGCTAAGCCACTTGCCATCACTAACACCATATCATTCGTAGATGTTTCACCATCTACCGTTATTTGATTAAATGTTACATCAGTAACAGATTTCATAGCAGTTTGTAATGTTTCTGAATCAATATTTGCATCTGTAGTTACAAATCCAAGCATTGTCGCCATATTCGGATGGATCATACCTGAACCCTTTGCAGCTCCAGCAACAGTTATTGTTTTCCCATCAATCTCTGTTTGATAACATGTCTTCTTCATAACAAGATCTGTGGTTAAAATAGCCGTTTGGAATGCCTCTGCTGCTTCATTGCTAGAAGTAGGTTGAAGCATTTTAATCCCGCTTTTTATTTTATCCATTTGTAATAGTTCACCAATTACTCCAGTTGAAGAAACCGCCACCAGATGATCCTCGATTCCGAAATGCGCTGCAGTTTCAGACCTCATTTCATAGGCATCCAACAAGCCTTGTTCACCTGTACAAGCATTCGCGCATGCACTATTAATAACAACGGCTTGTAATTTATTCTCCACCGCAATACTTGCCTTTGTTACCTTAATAGGTGGTGCTTGAAAGTGACTTTGCGTATACACTGCCGCACAGCTTGCCGGAACATCACAAATAACTACACCTAAATCTTTCTTTGCATAACGTAACCCCGCATGAACACCAGCCGTCTTGAATCCCTTTGGAGTAATAATTGAACCTTCTTCTATTTTTACAATTTCAATATCTTTCGTATCTAACAAGCAAAGTCACTCCTTTTTAATAGAAAAGCGATCTAAGAACAAGATTTATAACATAATCTCACCTTATGGAAATAGCGGGACTAGTTGTAATCCTGTCATTTCATCTAATCCAAACATCAGGTTCGCATTTTGAATTGCCTGACCTGCTGCTCCTTTTACAAGATTATCAATAACAGAAACAATCGTAATTCGTTGCGTTCGAGGGTCGAACGCTAGACCTATATCACAGAAATTCGTTCCGTACACTTCTTTTGTGGATGGAAAGTTTCCTATTTCCCTGATTCGAACAAATGGTGAATCTTCATAACTTGTTTTATATAATTCATGCAAACTTTCTAATGTAGTAGTATTTGCTGAATTACTATTTACATAAATAGTTGACATGATACCTCTAGTCATCGGAACAAGATGTGTGCTGAAGGTAACAAAAGGAACTTCATCATCCCATCCTTTCAACGCCTGTTCAATTTCGGGTATATGCTGATGACGATTCACTTTGTAAATGGAAAAGTTGTCATTCGATTCTGCATAATGTGTAGTTCTTGATGGGCTTTTGCCAGCCCCGGAGATACCAGATTTTGCATCAATGACGATTGATTTCTCATCAATTAGTTTATTTTGAACCAACGGTGCTAGACCCAATAGGGTAGCTGTCGGATAGCAACCCGGGTTCGAGATAAATTTGCTATTCTTAATATCTTCTTTATTCCATTCAGATAAGCCATATATAGCCTGGTTTATATCCACTTGCTTTGGCGCAGGATGCTTATACCACTCTTCAAAAGTAGCAGGATCCTTGATTCGATAATCACCAGACAAGTCAACAATTTTCACATCATGCTTAAGTAACTCTGGTACAATCGTTGTTGAAACCCCTGAGGGAGTTGCGATAAATACGATGTCAACCTCGCTAGCGAGTTTCGGAATATCAATGCTTTCTAATGAATAGTTTGCTAGACTAGTTATATGTGGATAGACCTCTGAAAGCTTCATACCTGTCTGAGATGAAGAATGCACAGAGTGAACGTGTATATTGGGATGATTAGCCAATAATCGTAGTAATTCAATTCCACTGTAGCCGGTTACTCCAATAATAGCTGCCTTCATTGCGGCCTCCTTGTAAATTAATTTTAGAAATATGTATCATTATAAGTCCGTATAAAAATAAAATCAATTGCATTTTTATAAAAATATCAAGTGTTTAGTTGGACAAACGCTTGTGTGATGGGAGATTACGAGAGTTATAGTTAGGGTAGACAAAATTCCTTTTATACCGAAAAACTCCAGGATGTTTATCCAAGGAGTTTTCTAATTGTATTTATTTGGGGTTCTCTTTTTTAAAAAATGTATTCTTTAGTCTTTCTTAACTGCCAATGTACTTTTTGTTACCTTACCATCTTACAACAAGGTTCTCCTCATTTTCTTCTATTTCTAATACGACTTGCTTATTGAAGGGAAATCCCGTAAATGGTAGCAATAGTAGAATAGCAAATAATGAAAGGATATGAAGTAGTGCTAAAGGTGATATAGTATACATCATCTCAATCTGAGGATTCATGGTAAGAAGTCCTTTCGTCCACGAAAGGATAACTGTCAAGTCATTGTGTAATGTAAGCAGTATGACCGTTCCAGTCCCTGCAAATAATAATAAAAAGAATAAGAAGAGATGATTTATTCGTTTTGAACGATTTTTATCTTTACTTCTATCTCTCCAAATCATTCCCATTATAATGAGCAGCACTACTGTATATGGAATTATCATCCAAAGTATCATATCAATTAACTTCATTATTGTTCACCCTTATTCATTACAGATATTTTAAGTAGGAATTAAATCCTTAACCGATATTTATATTGTAATGTTTGAAGAATCTTCACACTGTGATAGATATCACAACTATGTCACACTTTCGTCAAAAAATAGTCAAAAACAAGAAAAGTGCAAGCGCCTTGAAAAAAGGGACATCGACTAAAATCCGCCACGTCCTGTGGCGAACGTCGATGTCAGCACATCCTCGAAAATGCTACGCATTTTCTTCGTGCGATGTCTATGCTGTCGTAGTCTTCCTTGTCCTGTGCAAGTCCGACAAGCGCTGGCCGGCTAATGTCGCCACGTCCTTATGTCTTCGCCGGCACTAACACGTCCTGTGCGTCGGAACCCTGACTTGTCCAGCTTCAGCGGCTAGAAACTCGAGAAATTTCAACTCCTCCGTCAGAGGCAAAAGACGCCTCTTTTGTCGGAGTCTCCAATTTCCTCGTTTCTGACCAAGCCGCTTCAGCATTTCAGTGAGGAGGCTCGAAAAAAAGCAAAGCTTTTTTCCTGTGAGGATTAACCTCACGAAGCATTCCTTAGTGTTGCCGCCGCAGGAGGGGTGAAGCGACCTCGAGCTGCTTAAAAGCAGAGCTTTTGCGCAAGATACTCGAAGAAGCTAATTCAGGTTGAAAAACTGGCTAGGCGCTGGAACTAGACATAAAAAAACCACCTATATAGGTGGCTAATAATTCCCCGTTTATCCTCCACTTACCGGAGGAATGAGGGCAACGATATCTCCTGCTTTTATTGCATCGTCTTCATTCGCATATTCTTCATTAATTGCAAACATAATTTGGTCAAGGTTTTTTAACTGGTACTCCTCGGCAAGTTTCTTCTTCAATGTAGAAATTGTCATTTCATTAGCCTCGATTGTTATTCGTTCCGTACCCGCCATTTCCTGTAAATGAGCGAAAAACAGTACTGTAATCATACCAAGTCCTCCTTTTCCGGTTGGCCGGTTGGATATTGCTTCGTTTCTAGCTGATCACCAATCCACATTTCCCCATCTTCCCAGTGCTCTTTTTTCCAAATCGGTACAATTTGTTTGATTCTTTCAATTGCATATTCATTTGCTTCGTATGCATCTTTCCGGTGTGGCGTGGATACAGCAATTACTACAGCTATTTCTGAGATATCAAGTCTACCAATTCGATGCGTAATCGCAGTTCTGGCATCTGGCCATTTTTCGGAAATCTCATCACCTATTTGGGCAAGTTTTTTTTCCGCCATCGGGACATACGCATCATACTCGAGATAGAGAGTCTTCTTACCTTTTGTAAATTCACGTACAGTTCCTGTAAAAGTTGTAACCGCACCGGCTTCCCTTCTAATAACCTTATTCGTTACCTCTTCTATGTTAATAGGTTCTTTTGTAATCTTAAAAAATTCATTCTTGTTCATTCATTTACCTCACTACTTCTAACTAACCAATTTAGATACGTTTTTTCATCTTTTATGTTAAATAAAGGATATTGACTCTCGATTTGGATCCAAGAGATGACTGCCACGATGTTTTTCAATGAAGAAAGTAATTCTACATCCTTTTCTTCTCGAATCATTATGACTTTTGGATAGTCTTCATTTTTATAACCTTCAACAAGTATCATATCATGTTCGAAGAAGCTATACAGCTTTATAAGCTTATCAAGTCTCCAATCAGTCGTTATCGCTTCAATTTGAAGAGATCCTCCACCTTCAACACCTGACAACACAGCGCCAGCTTTTCTATGTCGAACTGAATCTTTCATTATATGTAATGAATCAAGCCCTGTATTGTGACCATGATGCTTTAGAGTTGCAACCTTTAACCCATTTGCAGTACCTGTTTGGACTAACTTTTCTACAAGTGTGGTTTTCCCGCTGTTTTGAAAACCGACTATTTGTAAAATCGGATACATTATGTCCAAGGCCATGTACTTCCTTCCTGATCCTCTAAAAATAGCGCATCAACTTCCATACCTTTTTCAAACCCTCGTGTGCCCCCTGGTAAAATCATCAATGCGTTCGCACCAGCAAGAGAGGACACGACATTTGATTTATCCAATCCACTAGGTGTTACCGTAACCTTACCTGCCTCAAATCCAAGTTTACTTCTAACAAAACGTGAGAATGGATTTGGTTTTGGAAAGTCAGCATTGAGAGTTGCCTTTACTTTTAATAAATGTGGATTCGTTGCAAATAAGCTTGTCCGAACTACTGGTCTTACTAGCAACTCAAAACCTACATAGCATGCAGAAGGATTACCAGATAAACCAAATAGAAGCTTGCCATTTAATTGTGCAACGGTTGTAACACTGCCCGGTCTCATTGCGATTTTATTAAAAAGTACTTCTGCACCTAACTTTTCATAAATTGCCGGGAGATAATCATAATCCCCAACAGATACTCCACCTGTCGTAATTAGTATATCAACCTGGTCAATTGCGCTTTTAATCGCTTCAAAGCACAAATCAAAATCATCTGTGAGCTTGCCAAGATATTTTGGTTCTCCACCCGCTCTTTCTATTTGTGCACTTACCATATATGCATTGCTATTTCTAATTTTACCGGGAACAAGCTCCTCACTTACATCCAGTAGCTCCGTTCCCGTTGCATAAATACCGATTACAGGTTTTCTTGCAACAGGTACCTGATGATAGCCAAAAGTGGCAAGTAAGGCTTTTACACCGGGATTAATATGAGTACCTTTTTTCACTAAAACAGTACCTTTTGCAGTGTCTTCACCTTGAAACGAAACATTATCTCCCGATTTAAACGGACGCTTGATTGACATATATTTTTTTCCATCTCGCTCATATTCTGTTGTTAATTCTAACATAACCACAGCATCACACTCAGTAGGCATTTGAGCTCCAGTCATAATTCTGACTGTCTGGAAAGCTTCTACCTTTTTGGTGGCCACTGCCCCTGCACCAATTCCTTCTATCACTTCAAATTCAACTGAATTATCCAGACCTGCCTGCTCGGTGTCAATAGCTCGAACGGCAAAACCATCATATGGAGAACGGTTAAAATGAGGTACATCATGATCAGCAATTAAATCTTCTGCTAAAAACCTGCCAAAACAGTCATCTATCGAGATTATTTCCTTTTCTCCATGACTTGCATATTTCATTACTCTCGAAACTGCCTCTGAAACTGGAATCGGCGTTCGTCTTTCAACCATACTATTCAACTCACTTTATCTACTTTTTTCCTATTGTAGTATATTTGCCATAAAAGGACTACTTTCTTGCTGACATCCCATTCAATTTGAATAATTCATTCTACTAATATGATCTTTAACAACCCTTCGAATCTGTACTATATTTTCTACTTTTGAAACTTGAATCTATCTTTTATTAGCCTTTATAAACCAAGTCTTGTATTACCAAACATATAACCCCAACTTGTCTGACCTGTTCATAATGTAATGGTACCAAACAACGATTAATAGACAGTGTGAACAATATCACTATTGCAACAGTAATTTTCTTGTTATGTGTGATACGAATCACCACATTTTAGACTGGAACAAGATATCCTTTACGTATAGTGATATTTAAGCAATTTTAGGAGGTAGAAAAAATGGTACAAACATTTACTGAAGAACATATAATTGGTGAAATTGTTACTGAATTCCCTAAAGCTGGTGACCTTTTCAAATCATATCGTATTGATTTCTGTTGCGGAGGAAATCGTCCTTTACTAGAAGCTATTGAAGAAAGAAACCTTTCAAAGGATGAGATACTTTCAAAGCTTAATACCCTTTATGATGAAATGAAGGCATTAAATGAAACAGGCATTGACTGGAAAGCTGCTAGCTATTCAGAGTTAATCGACCATATTATTAATAAGCATCACCGTTATTTAAATGAGGAATTACCACAACTTAGCCCGTATGTAACAAAGGTTTTACGTGTTCACGGTGCACAGCATCCTCATTTAGTAAGAGTTCATTCATTATTTAGCCAATTACGAACAGAGCTTGAACAACATACAATCAAGGAAGAAACAGATTCATTTCCATTGATTCTTCAGTTTGAAAAAGATCCGTCTGAAGAAAATCATGACCTAGTAAAAAAACACGTTTCAGAATTAGAAGATGACCATGATGGAGCTGGAGCAATCATTAAAGAAATCAGAGAAATTACAAATGACTTCCAACCACCACTAGGAGCATGTGGAACGTATCGCTTAGTATACCAACGTTTAGAAGCATTAGAAGCAGACCTATTCCAACACATACATTTAGAAAACAACATCCTGTTCCCTCGAGCAGCTGCTGGAAATTAATGAATGCTGAAAAAGAGCTGAATTGGATTCAGCTCTTTATTTGTGAGAAACCAAAATTAGTGGAGAAAACTCTCCTCTATTTTCTTACGCAAGGTCCAATTCATATGCTTTTTGTTTTTGCTTATTATCAAAGATTACCTTGTTTATTAATAGGCATACAACAGCCAACACTGCTAATAAGATAAATCCTAAAATATAGTTGCCAGTCATGTCTTTTACAATTCCCATTAGGATCGGTGGGAAGAAACCACCCAGGCCACCCCATGCTCCAACTATACCAGTCACAGCACCAGTTTCTTTTGGAAATAACTGCGGAACAAGCTTGAAAACCGAACCATTACCTAAACCAGCCATCACCGCAATAAACAGACAGGCAATTGTCATAATGATTATACTGTTCATACCGATGACAATAGTAGTTGCACCAATTGCAAAGCCGATATAGACAAAGGTTAGGATTTTCCCAGCACCGATTTTATCAGCTAAAATACCGCCAACTGGTCGTATGAAAGTTGCGACTACAACAAATCCAGCTGCACGCAGTCCAGCATCAACTGGTGTAAGACCATATAAGTCAGTTAATAAAGAAGGTAAATAAATACCTAATGCTACAAATGATCCAAATGTTAAAAAGTAAAACAGTGAGAGTGTCCACGTATTTTTGTATTTTAAAACTGATAGCGCACTTAACATTGTTTTTTGCTCAGTTGGTTTTGGTGTTTCCGGTGTAAAGAACCAAATCATTACCATCATAATGACAACTGGAATTATTAATCCCCAGAATGCCCATTGTACACCAAATGAAGCTGCAATCGTCGGGATTGAAAAACCTGCAATGGCTGTTCCGATATTACCCATTCCGTTAATTCCTAGTGCTGTCCCCTGCTTTTCAGGAGGTGTTAACTTTGAAACAAATGCAATTGATATTGCAAATGAAGTTCCCGCCATTCCGATAAAGAATGCCCAAAACATTAACGATCCAATACTGTTAGCAAAGCCTGCACCTATTAACGGAATAATTAAAAATGCGAAAAGCATCGTAAACATCTTTCTTCCACCGTAACGATCCGTAAGGATTCCAAGCGGAATTCGCATGACAGATCCCAATAATACTGGAATCGCTACTAAAATACTTTTTTGCGTTGAAGTTAGTCCATACAATTCTTGAAAGGTACTTGCAAGCGGAGAAATAACCGACCAAACCGCAAACGCAAAAGCCATCCCAAATGTTGTAATAGGTAACACTAATTTTTGTTTATTCATATGTTCCACCTCATAGTGAAGTTTAATTTGTTATCACTATATTAGGAGGTGGCCAGATTAAATTTTGTGATGTTTATCACACTTTTTCTTCATTTCAAATTTTCGTCAAAACTTTTTGACTGAATATTTACGTTATCAGATTTCACTTGACGTCAAACTTAATTTGATTGTAAGGTCAGTAAATTTTGTCTCAAGATGATTTATTTTTTATTACAGGTACGGTTTGCAACGGTATGAAAACACGCACTACTAGAGATAAACATAGCACCAATCCCACAATGAACAAAGCACTTCCCAATTGTTGCTGAGCAGTTACTAAATAATTGTTACATAGTCTTACAGGAGAAGCTGTATAGAGCCAGCTCATCACAAAAATCATGGAAATACCATTCCCCCATATAAACGCTTTGCTTATGGAGCCAAGCAACTTCCAGCTATAAAACAAAGTTACACCAGCAATTAATGGTAGAGTGGTATATTTCAAAACTTCCATGAAAGGTGAATTGACTGCTGCATCAATCGACCTGGGAAGGATCCAGAACGTTACTACAGATAAAGTAACTAGTATCCCGGCAATACCATTTTCATTAAAATAGAGGACAGTATTTTTCCATTTACTTGGAAGTCCCTTACCTATGAAATATCCACTACAAACTAAAAGTGGGATTTGAACCAACATTGTTCCAATCATACTCGACTCTAAAAGTGATTTCGTATACGGAAATATAACAATAAGAATGACCACAATACCTATTATGAGATGTCGAAGTTGATACATGAAAGTCACCTACTTAGAATAAGAAAGAATCAAGATATTCAACTACCTTCTGAGGTGTTTGATAGTCGAAAATATTAGTAAGTTTTCCGTCAGGGTTAATTACATAAAAAGCAGAATTGTGTTCATATCCACCAAATTCATTAGGAATCACAATCACTTCGAGTGCATCTAACACTTTTTCGAGTTCAATCTGGTCTTGGATTGTTGTCATTCTCCACAGTTCACCATCTGCTCCAAAGTGATTTGAATATGTCTTTAATGTTGTCGGAGTGTCTTTTTCAGGATCAAAACTAATACTTAGCAAAACTACCTCTTTCCCTAGTACATTTTTAGGCAAAGCCTCATAGATTTGTGCAAAATTACTTTCCAAGACCGGACATACATCTCCACAGGACGTATACATAAAGGTTAAAAGTAAGTATTTTCCCTTGAAATCGTTCAAATTTAAACTTTCACCATTTGAATCTATAAGAGTTGCTTGCGGAAGTTGAGGCTGTTCATCCTCCAACTCAAGTATACGTGCAGCCTCTGCTGTAAATGCACGAAAACCATCCGTCCCTCCCCAAAGCAAACTAACACCTGCCACAATTGCAGAAATGATTCCAATGATATTACGCACGGTGACTCGGACCAATCTTCTCTTCGAACCGACTACCTAATGATCTTGAATAATTCCAAAAACGAACCACAAATGTTGTAACTGCTAAAATTACGAAGATACCAAATACAGCACCCATACGGTCATATTGAATCCACTCGGGGAAATGCTCCGCCCACCTTCGCGGTGCACTTACTTTTCCTGAGAAAAGGAATGATCCACATAGTCCTAAGAAGAACATGACATAAACCCAGAAGCTAATTCCATCTAATGCTGTTTCTTTTTCCTTACCGCTTTCTTTAGCTAAGTAATACATAAATCCAAATAACATCGCTGTTGCCCCCAGCCCCATATACATATGAAAATGACCCGGTACCCATTTTGTATTGTGCATAACATGGTTGATTACAATGGTTGCATCAACAATTGCCGGTACAACTCCAAGAACCCAACCAAACATTGATAGAAAGATAAATGATGAAGCGATATCCCATTTAATACCTGAACGGTAAACAATCATAAGTGCGCCGTATGCAGTTACCACTAATACCGGTAATCCATTTGCATATGATAATGCCTGTCCCAAAATGATCATCCACTTAGGCATTGCAAAGTCCATTAATAAATGATGAGGATAGATTATAATTGTAAATAACGTAGAACAATTCCATGCAATTAAGAATGGACGATTGGCTTTCCAAGGACGATTTGTATATTTGGATAGAATCTCGTAAACTGCGATAACTCCCATATATATAATTGAATTAGCAAATATATGTCCAAATGCATATGTTAGGTTTTTTGCCAACAAGGGATCTATCGTAATCGTTGGAATAAAGATATTAATTAAACTCATCACTAGAACAGTTGCTCCAGCTAATAATGCTGTAATATTAACAATTGACACCATTGTACTTGCAACAACTGCAGCTGGCGGCCCATAGCCTTTTTCCTTTCCAAAAACAATCGACCAACCTAAACCTCCGCCTAAACTGCCATATTGTTTAATAATAGCTCTAGCAACATCTAAATATAGTAATAAAAAGCCAACACCTATTAATAGCATTCCGAATAAATAAAGAACAGCACCTTCAACTGCCCACCCACCAGCAGAGATAGCAGGTAATGGATATAGGAAAGTCCATCCTCCAGCGAAACCAAAAACAAATATCCCGATTAATACCAATATTACGCCAACAATGAAAAAGAGAAAGTTAGCAATAAAGATGCTCTTACTTAACTGAACATACTTACTTAGGAAGTACCACATAACTGCCGCAGCTGCCAACGCTGAGGCACCTACCATCCCTGTTCCGTGGACAGTTAACACTTCATAAAATAGACCTGGATCAATATTAATCATCTTACCTTGTGCCAGCAGCATGAGTACTCCGAACACCATCATCAATAAAATGAAAAGACTTCCTGTTAAAAGATACAGCACAATCGTCCGATTTTGGGAGGAATTAATTGCTCCCTTTGAATTAATTACAGACATTTAAAAATTCCCCCTCACTTAATTAGTCACCGTTATTTCACCAATCATTAAATGATGGCCTAACCCGCAGTATTCCATGCAAAGAATCTGATAGGTACCTGGCTCTGTAAATGTATAATAAACATTATTTGTATACTCAGGCATCGCTTGTGTTTGAGCTAATAGATTCATATCCTTGTCATAAATGCCAAATCCATGATTCACGTCATTACTCGTAATATGAAATTCTACCGGCTCTCCAACCTTGAACTCTCTTTGACTCATATTCCAACCAAACTGAATCGCTGAAACATCAACGATAACTGGATTTTCATCCTCACCATATACCGGTCTCTCAAATGGTAGATCAGACAATGTAAAATAAGTAACTGTCCCCATTGATAGCAAAAGTACCGCAAAATAAACATTTCGAAAACGGTACCATTTCTTCTGAATCCCTTCATATTCCTTCCTTCTCCCTGTATTCAAAACAACAAATAGAAAAACAAATAAAATAAATACCATTAATATCAATGACACATACCAAGCAGCTGTTTGGTACAAAGAAATCCCTCCTAAATAACAATGAAATATTTCCTCTCTAAGCTTGTCATATTCCTGGAAATCAAATCTGTTAAGTTGGTCACATTTTTATAAAAAGTTCGGAAATTGGGGTTGCTTTTTTATGTTATGGTGGAAAGGAAGTTTCTGTTTATGTGAATAAAAGATTAGTAATTTGAGTTGGAATAAGGATGTGATATTTTGAAAGTTCCAAAGGTTGCAGTTTGCATGACCAATTAATTTGACAAAGGATGTGTTGTTTTGAAAGTTCCAAAGGTTGGCAGTTTGCATGACCAATTTTAATTTCACAAAGGATGTGTTGTTTTGATTATTAAACCCCGATTTGAACCTCCAGAATAAGTGCTACTTCGCTCTCTTCGTTCTCGAATGGTATTATCTGAGAAATACCCAAGAAAATATGTGACTGCTGAAAAAGGCTATCAAGGTGAAGTGCTGTTTGATCAAATGATGCAAAGCCTCTCAATTGAACACCTCATTTTAAATGACCTATTACTCGAAGTCGGCAACACTCACTTTCAGATTGACTCCCTTCTCATTAGACAAAATAAAATTCACCTCTACGATGTAAAGAATTTTGAAGGCGACTATTACTTAGAAGGTGACAAGCTTTTTACCAGTTCCGGTACAGAAATTTAGAACCCCTTGCTTCAGTTACAGCATAGTCAATCCCTTTTTAGACAACTACTACAGCAGCTTAATGTGAACTTTCAAGTCGATGGATCGCTCGTTTTCGTAAATCCCGATTTCTATCTCTATCAAGCACCATTAGACCTTCCAGTTATTTTTCCATCTCAAATAAAACGCTTTTTGGACAATCTAAATATGCGGCCTTCGAAACTATCAGGTAAGCACCAACGGTTGGCCGAGCAACTACTGCCTTTGCATATTGAAAATCACCTTTTTTACAATTGCCTGAGTATACGTTTGAGGCGTTAGAAAAAGGCATTTTGTGTGGGTGTGGGGGATTTATGGAGAAATATAATCAATATAAATTGGTGTGTAGGAAGTGTGGGGCTTTCGAAAGTAATGAATCTTATCTTTTGAGAACCGTGGAAGAGTTGCGCCTACTATTTCCAGGTAGGAAAATAACAACAACTGATGTATTTGTGTTTTGTAGGGTTTTTGATTATAAAAGAACTATTTTAAAGGTACTTTCAAAAAACTATCACCTTAAACAAGAAGGCAAAAAATCCTATTTTGTGAGGTTTGCAGATTAAAGTATTTATAAAAACTCGGGTCTGCTCTTTCAGGTGGCGCTTCAACTACTTTTGCCTTGAGCACCACTCGATTCTTACTCTTTCGGGTGGTGCATAGTCTTCTTTTACCTGGAGCACCTCTCGTATCTTGCTCTTCCGGGCGGTGCTTCCACTGTATTTGCCTAGAGCACCACCCGCTTCTCTCTCTTTCGGGTGGTGCTTCCACTAATTTTCCTTAGAGCACCACTCGCATCCTCCTCTTTCGGGTGATGCTTCGTGTCTATTATTCCCTCGAGCGCCACCCGTATCTACTCGATGTACTAAGCTACCTACACTATTCTGTTCTATAGATGAATAACCCCAATTCTCTCCTAGCATAATAAAGCTATGGCAAACTTTGGCACCTTAGAATTTTCAAAGGAACACATAAGGTACAGTGTTTTTTAGAGAGGACTATTTACATGAATCAAACAAAAAGTTTAGGTATATGGTTATTGACTGCGTTAGTAGTTGGAAATATGGTGGGGTCAGGGATCTTTATGCTCCCACGTACATTAGCAGAAGTTGCAAGCCCTGCAGGGGTTTTACTTGCATGGGGATTAACCGGGGCAGGTGTTTTGGCAACTGCCTTAGTATTTGGAAATTTAATTATTCGGAAACCTAATTTAACAGGGGGACCACAAATCTATGCAAAAGAGCTTTTTAAAACAGGGTCACATGCTTCTATTTTTTCTGGTTTTATTTCTTCTTGGGGATATTGGATCGGGAACTTTTCGGGTAATGTTGCAATCGTCACAACATTTGCAAGTTATTTGTCGACTTTCTTCCCTATCCTAACAAGTCAAAGAAATCTGTTTACTGTAGGAAATTTTTCCTTAAAAGTGGGTAACACCCTGATTTTCATTGTCTGTACTCTTTTACTCTGGGGGACTCATTACATTATACTTCAAGGAATTGGGAGTGCGGGAAAACTAAACTTTATAGCAACGGCAGCAAAAGTTATTGGGTTTTTACTATTTATTATTATTGGTTTGTTTGCCTTTGAAAGAAGTAATATTGGTCCATTTGTTGCACCTAGGTTTAATGAAGCAGGTCAACCTATTGGGTTTCTAAGCCAAGTTAATAATGCTGCAGTTAGTACATTATGGGCATTTATCGGGGTCGAATCTGCTATGGTCTTTGCATCAAGGGCTAAACGGGAAATTGATGTAAAAAAAGCTACGATACTTGGACTTTTACTGGCCCTTGCAATTTATCTTGCAATTAGTCTTTTAGTTATGGGAATGTTGAGCCAGGAACAGCTCATTTCCTCCGAAAAGCCTTTAATTGATGCGTTTGAGGCAGTTCTCGGTCCAATAGGAGCTAAGCTACTTGCGGGATTAGGACTAATTAGTCTTCTTGGTTCGACAATTGGGTGGATTATGCTTAGTGCAGAGGTACCCTATCAAGCTGCAAAACAAGGCTTGTTTTTGCCGGCCTTTTTAAAAGAAAATAAAAATGGTATCCCGACTTTTTCCTTGCTATTGTCCAACATATTAGGTCAAATTTTTATTTTTTCAACAATCTTTAGCACCATCTCTGCAGCCTTTGATTTTGTCATATATATTGCAACTTTGGCATACTTAATACCTTATTTCATTTCTTCAATTTTTCAAATTAAATTAGTTATTACTGGCGAAACATACGACCTTAATAATAGTGGTAGAAAAACTGATGGGGTAATCGCTTTTATTTCAACGATTTATTCAATATGCGTCATTATTGCAGGAACGGCAGACATAATTACTTTTACGTTGGGTATGGGACTTCTTTTGACTGGGGTATTCTTTTACCCAGGTGTTGTAAAATATGCAAGGAATAATCTTACTGCGAAAAAGGATGTAGACTAGATTTTGCAATATATTTTAGGATATAAAGAAGAGGGTATATCATACCCTCACCCTCATTACTTTATATCGTTTGCTTTCTTCTCTATTTCATCATCTTCCATGATGCCTTTTGTAGCACGTTTAAACTCTCGAAGTGTATTTCCAGCAGCTTTACCAAGCTCAGGAAGTTTTTTTGGACCAAAAATAAGTAATGCAAAAAATACGATTAATATTATCTCTCCCATGCCTAGGTTACCCATAAAAATTCCACCCAACTGAAAACTTTAATAATAACTGAACTTTATTTTATTCCTATATGACTTTAATTACAATCACTAAAATAACATTTATTTTTTCTCCCATTTTTGACGTCACCAAAATTAGAAAAACTCGGCGATTTGCCGAGCCTATAGGCTCAGCAGAGGCCAGTTTTCACTATTTTATGCTTTCCTATCTGCAAAAAAACACCCCAAAGGGTGCCACAAGTAAAAACAAACTCCAAGCTATTTTATCAAATAAGTACTCGCCAGCATTAAAAACGAGATAACAACTGTTGTAATTACCCACATCCATGCAAGATTCATGTTGCCGCTGTCGATGGCTACGTAGATAGCGGTAGGCAGGGTTTGAGTTTTTCCTGGTATGTTTCCGGCGAACATGAGGGTTGCGCCAAATTCCCCTAGTGCACGCGTAAAGCTTAGGATAAATCCGGTAATTATTGCTTTTATTGAAAGTGGTATGGATATGAGTAAAAACACTTTCCACTCATTGGCTCCGTCTACTCTTGCTGCTCCTTCGATGTCTATGTCGACTGATTGAAATCCTGTTTTTACTGATTGATACATAAGAGGGAATGCAACGACGGTTGATGCGATTACAGCCGCCCACCAGGTGAACATAATTGGTTGCCCAAATATTGCTTCTATCCCTTTACCAACTGCGCTGTTTCTACCAAAAAACACGATTAAGAAGAAGCCTACAACGGATGGTGGCAATACAAGTGGCAGCATTAGAATTGTTTCAACGAATAGTTTTCCGTTGAACCTTTTACGTGACATCCATCTTCCTACTACAAGGCCAAGTAATAAAACAATGATGCCTGCAGAAATTGCGACGGTTATTGAAAGTTTTATAGGTGACCAGAATAATTGTTCCATATATAGACCTCAATTGTTAGAAATTGTTCAAAATACCCTTCAGACCTTATGTACCAAAGGAAAATTCAGTTTCTACTAGATTCGCAGTGATTTTTCTCATTTTCAGTTCATTGACTAACATTATATTATCAATTTAAATCAAAGTATAGCATGAACTGCTCAGAAGGGTGGTACTTATGAACCAGGTTAAAACATATCAAAAGCCAACTCTTTCTACTGAATTGAATGAACTTTTGAAATCGGCCAATCAAGTCATTAAGATAAAAAAAGGTTCTTATTTATTTCAAGAGGGTATGGAAGCGACAGAGCTCTATCTTATTTTATCTGGTAAGGTACGGGTAAGTAAGGTAACATCTGACGGTAATGAGTTGTCTCTACGTATTTGTAGCCAAAGTGAAATTGTCGGGGAACTTACGTTATTTACTGATAGCCCAAAATACTTGTTTAATTGTTCTGTTTTAGAAGATAGTGAGGTTGCTGTTATTCAAAAAGATGCACTGGAGAAAAAGCTTTTTGAAAATACAAAGCTTGCTTTTGAATTTATGAAGTGGATGAGTGATCATTTTAGAAAAACACAAACGAAGTTTCGCGACCTCGTACTTTTAGGGAAAAAAGGTGCATTGTATTCAACACTTGTTCGAATGACGAATAGCTACGGTGTAAATACAGACAATGGAATCTTGATTAACCTTCATTTAACAAATCAAGAGCTTGCTAACTTTTGTGCGACCACCAGAGAAAGTGTAAATAGGATGTTGAATGAACTTAGAAGCAAAAAAATACTTTCCGTCTCAAGAGGATATATTACGATTCATGACCTCCAATATATTAAAAATGAGATTCATTGCGAAGATTGCCCGGTAAAATACTGTAGTATTGAATAAATTCATATTTCTGTCTCAAGTAAAAGGAGCTACCAATCATTCTGGTAGCTCCTTTCTTTTATGATAATGTCTTTTCTTTTTTACGAAGCGCCTCCGGAATGTAAACACAGAATGGTTCACTCTCCATATAGTCTCCAGTCATTGCATATGCACGTGAACGTGATCCACCACAAACATGTCTGAACTCACAAACTCCGCATTTCCCTTTATATTTATCGGGATTACGAAGGTCTTTAAAAATAGGTGACTCTCGGTATATTTCTGCTAATGGAGTGTCTCTTACATTCCCAGCCTTGATAGGCAGTAATCCACTTGGATACACGTCACCGATATGAGAGATGAACACAAACCCGTTGCCATCATTAACACCTTTTGGTGCTCTTCCTAAACCATCAAATTGGCCAGTCTTCCCTTGCATTAGAGCATCTTGATATTGAATTTGTTTTTCTTTCTCTTTTGTTTCACGCATTTTTGATTGAATAACAACTCGGCGGTAATGTTGAGCAGCCGTTGTTTTTATATCAAATTTCACACGTTTACTTAAGTCGTATAACCAACGGAATACTTGCTCATGTTCCACTGGTGAAATCATATCAGAGTCTTTTCCTCTACCTGTTGGTACTAGGAAAAATACACTCCATAACACACAATCTAAGTCTTCAACTAATTTTTCCATTTCTTCTAATACATGAATATTATAGCGTGAAATAACAGTATTGATTTGAATAGGAATTTCAAGCTCGTGTAAATATCTAATTGCATTCATTGTTAGTTCAAATGAGCCTTTTGTTCCACGGAAGTGGTCATGTATTTCTGCAGTCGGACCATCTAAACTGAATGCCCAACGTGCTAACCCAACTTCCTTCGCTTTTTCAATTGCTTCTTTAGTAACGTTTGGTGTTGCACTTGGCGTCATAGATACACGAACGCCTTTTTTAATTGCATAGTCTGCAATATCATATACATCAGGTCTCATCAGTGGATCTCCACCTGTGAATACGAGCATTGGATTGTTCATTTCGTAAATTTGATCTATTAAGTTCTTGCCTTCTTCAAATGATAATTCTCTTGGATCCCTTGTATATTGAGCTTCTGCACGGCAATGTAAACATTTTAATTGGCAAGCTCTTGTAAGTTCCCAAATTACTATAAATGGATCTTTATGAAAGTCTCTTTCAAACATGAGGCAAACCTCCTTTGATAATGTCCACATTTTAACACTATTACTGAGTGAGAAATGTGAGGCATATCACAGGTATAGGAGGAATTCAAAAATTGTTCAAATTTGCAAGGGTATGTTGCTAGAAGAAACTACACATGAATGAAGGTTAGCACTAATGCTACAAAAAGATTAGGAGCTCCTAAGAGGAAAAGAGCAAACGCATAGCGATTACGTTTTGTTCTTTCTATTTTATTTTCACTATAAAAGTTAGTTCTCATTCGGTCCCTACTGACAAATGAATCAGATACGATACCTGCGAGTAGGAAGCAAATGATTCCAATTGTCCCAGAAATAACGGAATACGGTTCAAATTCTTGAGTGGTAAATCCCATGATGAGCAAAGCCCCAGCAATAAAAATCCCTACTACGAAGCCTACCCTCAGATGACATCCCTCCCTCCAAAAGTATCGTGTATTGTTATTCTATAGGTTTTTTCAGCAAATTATGAGCAATTAGCTTGGTTTAATTAGGTATTACTTATAAAGAAAAAACCTGTAGAACAAATCTACAGGCGTGTATGCATGTGCATACGTTTAGATAGTGAGGAAACGTTTCCAACCTTATTCGAGTAAAATGAGGATAGAAACGGAAAAGGCTATCCTCCCCTCTAACTTGGTTGTAGCTTTATTATATTCGGTGTCGTATTTTCATGTTGTGAGGGATATCACATTTCATTTTGTTTTGCTTTTTCGTACTCACTTTGATGATTAATATTATCGAATTCTTTTCCATTCATACTTAGATCGCTATTTGTAACATACCGGACACTACAAGAATCTAATAAGAAACCCATTTTATACTGCCCCTGGTTTAATAATTTTTCAATTTTTTCTTTTACCCGATAATGGTAGAGTCCAATTAATGGTTGTGTTCTTCCGTCAATTACTGGTATTACTGCATCTATATTTTTCTCTAATGTAAAAGAAAGCATTTGTTCAATAAGTTGATTAGTTACAAAAGGTGTATCACATGGTAAAACAACATACCAGTTTCCCTTTTTTTGTGACATAGCAGTGAGAATACCAGCCAAAGGTCCATTCCCCTTATATTCAGGCAAATCCTCTATAATAGTAAAAGAAGTGTTTTCTTTAAACTTTTCGATTGTGGCTGGGTGACTTACAATAATAATGTCTTCCACAATTCCTTCCAGAGCCCCTTGTGCATGTTCAAAAAAGTACTTATTTTTAAGTTGAGCAAATGCCTTGTGAGTACCAAATCTTCTCGACTCTCCACCAGCGAGAATGATACCAATTCGTTTTTGTTCCAATCTCAAACATCCTTTAGTTTTTTCTCTATAGTAGCACGTAAAAAAAGAGACTACCAAATCGGTAGCCTCTTAGAATGCATTATTATTTCTTACCAATTGCAACTCGCCATACCTCAGGTCCTTCTTCAAGGTACTCCCAAGTGAATGAGTCACTACGCTCCATCATAAATTGATATTGTAATGGTCTTGGATCATGGTCATTTGTTAATTCCATTATTTCACCTGATTGAAGGCTATCGAATGTTCTAAAGATTGTTGGGTGCTTATCCTTTGGTGCGAAATCAGGTGCGTTTACTTTTGCTGCAAATACCATTTTGCATTCCTCCTAATGTTTTATGTGTTAATTGTACAAAGGTTTAATTCAATTTGTTGTGAAACTTATCACTATGTACATATGTTTTTTATCATACGCTTAAAAATCTATGAGATAATGTTAGTAAATCATAAATCGAGGTGGATCTATTGAAAGAACTAGTGGGAAACTGTTCTGATTGTGGAAAGGAGATTTATTGTTTAGAAGGCTTTATTAACGGTGTTGTTTCTGATGATAAAAAAGAGCTTCGGTGCTTTGTGTGCGCAGATAGTGAAACCAAAAATAAGTAGGATTTCTCCTACTTATTTTTAATATTCGGCATCGAAATTAAACAGCTTTGCTAGTTCGATAATTTCTTTTTTAATAGCTTCATTATCATTAAAAGTAACCCACTCCATTTGATTGCTATAAAGTCTATATATATATTTTTCAGTTACTATTGAAAGTTTAACTCCCCCGTATTCTTTTTCAGTTGCAGGTTCTTGTAGAACAGCTCGTTTGTTTCCAATTCTTATTTCTTTTGTTTTATATGTTTCAGTAGGGTATTTATCATGATTCAGTTGCAACCTAATTGCTTCCTCAATGGAACCACTCTCGTTACTTTGAGTATCTATTGATACAAATCTTCCGGGAGTAGTTGTTGCATAGGTGACAGACATATTTAAATGGGTATTATCATAATGGCTCACATAAATTCCTTCTGTTTTCCCTAATAATGAATCTATACTTTTTTCTGGCTCGGTAGGGAAAACGATATACTTCTCACCTTTTTCTGTTAATACTGGTATTTCAATGCCCGTCTCAAGCTGCTTATACTGAATTAAATCCCCAACTGCTTCCTTTCCATCTGTTGATTTAATAAGTTCACTTAAAGAGGTATATTCTATTACATTAGTTTGAACAGCTAGAAAAAATAAGAAACCAGCCAATAAAAAAGAACTAGCAGAGTATATAAAAGCCTTTTGAACCTTTTGTCTTCTATTAGATATTTCTATATCTCGCTTAACTTTTTCGCGGATAACCTGTGATCTTATCGTACTCCATTCCATTTCAAATTCTAATTTTTGAAGTGAACGATCTAATGAACTATTATTTTGTTTGCTCATGTATGTACCCCTCCTTCAATAACTCTTCTTCAAGAGCTGGCATTGCACGATTAAGTGTAGACTTGACTTTACTCTCTGACCAATTGAGTATTACTGAGGTTTCGGCGATTGAAAAGCCTTTTATTTTTCTCAATATAATTACTTCACGATACGTTTCCTTTAACCTCCCTAAGGCGCTATATAGTTCGTTCGAGTTCTCTTTTATTCGTAAAAAATGCTCTGGTGATGGTACGATTTCCTTTTTCAGAGTAAATACTTCTTTAAAAAGGCGAATGGGCTTATGCTTTCTCATATAATCTACCGTCACATTATGAGCAACACTAAACAGCCAGGTTTTCGGACTGGAATCCCGCTTAAAGGTATGATGAAATTTATAAGCTCTTACAAAAGTTTCATGGGTTAGATCTTCTGCTTGTTGATAATCTTTTACCATTAATATGACAAATTTAAAAATCGTTTGATGGTACAAGGTATACCATTCCTCTATCTCATTCTCTCTGTAATTAGACAAACTGTATAATCCTCCTACAAATAAAATAAATTCTCTATTTAGACGGATGAAACAAATAAAAGTTGTGAATTTTATATATTTTTATCATATTTGAGGTTTAACAAATTTTAAAGACAGATAGACAAATTTGTCTAATTCATGAACAATAAGTTCATTTCTCCCTACTTATGATATAAATCACAGTCTCAAAATCTCAGATTGTTACAATTTACATAGTTTAAATGATGTTTTGAATAGCTTTGAATATTACGAGGAGTGATAGATATGGGAGTACATGCAATCCGAACACAACTAAAGGAAGTACCTATTTTTAGAGAATTAACTCCTGAAGAACTCGAACCAATTGTTGAAATTTCACAACCACGTTCATATAAATCGAAGATGTTTGTTTTTATGCAGGATGATCCCCTTGATCGAGTGTTTTTCATTCAATCAGGAAAAATTAAAATTTATAAATCGGATATGCACGGTAAGGAGCAAATTGTGTCTGTTTTAGAGGCTGGCGAAATGTTTCCTCATGCAGGTTTTTTCAGAAAAGGCGGATATCCTGCACATGCTGAGGTTATGGAGGAGACTACACTAATTGTAACTCCTATTGATAAATTTGAAGAAATCTTAATCTCTAATCCTGAGTTAAGTATAAAAATTTTCCGGGTACTTGGAGAAAAAATTATTGACCTTCAAAAGAGACTTGAAGAGCAAATATTACTTAATACCCAAGAACAAATCATTATGTTATTGCTACGTTTATGTCGCTCAAATGGTGAAAAGATAAATAATCGATTTAAGCTAACAACACAATTTACAAATCGAGAATTAGCGAACATGATTGGCACTACACGTGAATCTGTTAGCCGAACAATTAGTGTTTTAAAGAAAAAAGATATTGTAGAACTAACCGAAGATGGCTACTATTTGCTAGATCATATGCGACTTCATGATGAGATTTTTTAACACTTGTGATTCATGTCACATTCTTTACCGATGAAAATGATTATCATTAAGTTATAAAAAGTTCATTAGGAGGTTATATGATGGGACATTTAGAATATAAGGTTGTTGAGTTGGATGTTAGAGAAGATATAAAAAACAAACTGGAGCCCTTCCAAAAAATTATGGAGGCAATAAAAACATTAGAATCCGGTGATGTATTTATTTTACATGCACCTTTTAAACCAACTCCATTATTTACGGTTTTAAAGGCCAAAGGATTTACTAATGAAGCTGAGCAAATTGACAAAAAGCATTGGAAGGTTACCTTTACAAAAAGTGGTGTTCAGTTATGAAACTAGATAATCGTGGGCTTGAACCTCCCCAACCGATGATGAGAACATTAACAGCACTTGAGAAGTTAAATAAAGGTGACACATTAACCATAATTAATGATAGACGTCCAATGTTTTTGTATGAGCAGCTTGAGGAATTAGGCTATGCACATACAACTTCACCAAATGACGATGGCAGCTTTACCATTACGATTACAAAGTAAGGAGCTGCATGTAATATGATACCTCAATTATCGAATGAAACAGATATAAGGTTGCCACTTTCATTTATTATTTTTAGTGTTATTGCTTTTATCACTTCTCAAGTGATCCTACTGTTCAATGGACATATGGTAATCGAAGGGAATTTTAGAACCCCTTCTGTTCTATCAGCAGCTCATTTATTAATTCTTGGTTGGGCACTAATGGTTGCCATGGGTGCTATGTATCAGCTTGTTCCAGTTGCATTTCTAACACCAATTTGGAGTGAAAAATTCGGCTTTTTACAGTTTTGGGTAACAGCAGTTGGATTTGGTGGATTTGCCATTACTCTATCTTTTTCACCAACCGTGTCCATTTTTACAGGGGCTCTTGCTGTTTTAGGGATTCTGCTTTTCGTCTTCCAAATGTTCATGACAATGAAGAAACAAGCAACGAAAAATGTATTAACACTTTTCGTTGGAAGTGCTCTGTTGTGCTTGTTCATCACAATTACGCTAGGTATACTCATGATCACAAACATGGGAATGGGGTTAGCGAACTTTAACCATCTAGCTGTGTTAAAGAGCCATATCTTGTTAGGCGTTGCCGGGTGGTTTACTTTCTTAATCTTCGGTTTTTCTTATAAAATGGTACCGATGTTTTCGTTGGCACACGGCTTTTCAATGAAGCTTGCGAAATGGGTGTTTATTGTCTACGGACTTGGACTAATCACTACTATTGCTAGTTTTAGTAGTGATGTAACAGCGCTGTTCCAAGCCGGTATGGGGATCCTGTTTTTCGGTTTTGGATTATTCGCCTATCACATGTTTACAATCATAAAGGTTCGATTAAAGAAAAAGCTTGATAAACCGTTTATTTTCTCACTTATCGCAATTGCCCTTGGACTACTTTTACATCTGCTGGCAATGATACTTTCGTTCTTACCAGGTCATTACGAATTTTACGGTTATCTTATCTTTCTTTACATCTATTTATGGATCGCTAGTAGTATTCTTGGATATTTATATAAAATTATACCGTTTCTTTGGTGGACTCACCGCTATAGTAAGCTAATTGGAAAAAAGGATGTACCTACCTTGAAACAATTGATCGATGAAAAAATGACAGCACCAATTTTCTCAGGTTTCATCATCGGAGCAGTTGTTGTCATTCTAGCTATCATGTCAAAACAACTACTCATTTTTTCAATTGGGCAAAGTCTTGTAGTAGCATCTACTTTATTTTTTGGTTATACCGTTATTAAGGTGCTTTTCAAGTAAGGGGGAGAACAAAAATGGAATTAAGAGAAAAAATTTATGACCAATTAAAGCAGGTAATTGATCCTGAATTAAATATTAATGTTGTTGATTTAGGACTAATATATGAAGTGGATATTAAAGACAATAATAATGTTTATATCGAAATGACGTTAACGACTCCAGGCTGTCCTTTGCATGACAGTATAACAAGTGGTGTCAAACATTCTGTATCATATCTTGAGGAAGTAAATGATGTTGAAGTATTTATCGTCTGGCATCCGGCTTGGTCACCAGAAAGAATGAGTCCGGAAGCAATGAAACAATTAAGAGGATAGTAAGCACGGTATTTCACATTCGACATGTCTTTCGTTATACTAAAACTAAGCTATTCCTTGAAAGGAGTGTTTTAAATGGATGAAGCATTAAAAGAGAACATTATGGGGGCTCTTGAGCAGGTTAATGACCCTGAGCTAGGTATTGATATTGTTAATTTAGGCCTTGTTTACGACGTAGATATGAATAACGAGGGTGTTGTAACTGTTACAATGACGTTAACATCAATGGGCTGTCCTCTAGCAGGTACAATTGCAATGGACGTAAAACGAGTGTTATCTGACCTACCTGAAATCAAGGATGTTGATGTGAATATCGTTTGGAGTCCACCTTGGAACAAAGATATGATGAGTCGTTATGCAAAAATTGCATTAGGGGTAAGGTAATACGAAAAGCGTAATGTTGTAAAAAGACGTGTCCCCCGACACGTCTTTTCCTTTTATAAATGTTTTTTAAACCATTCAACTGATGCAAGTAGGCCTTCTCTTGTCACTTTATGGTCTGCAGCTGGATCAGCTATAAACTTTATGTTTTCCTGGTTTTCATACATTGATTTAACTCTTTGATAGAATTCATAGGTAAAATGGAAGGGTACCGTTTCATCCTTTTCACCATGCCAGAAAAGAAGCGGTCTGCCGCCTACTTTTTCAGGCTGCAAGCTTAAATCATATTTACGTAACACTTCGTATTTTTCTTCAAGTTCTTCATTTACAAATGGGATATCAACACCATGGCGTTTTAATTCTTCGATTTGCCCACGGCAAAAAGCTTCATAATAAGGGCTGCCCATTAAGCTGACAGCTACTTTTATCCACTCGTATTGGGTGAGTGCACCAAGTGTAACAATCCCTCCCATTGAAGTACCAGCTAAGCCAATCCTCGTTTCATCAATGAGCCCTTTTTCTTGTAACTCTTCCTTTATCTGATTAAGTTCTTCTATCTCATTTACAACGATATCCCAGAACTTAAAGTTCATTTCTCCTTCTGTTATATCACGTGCTCTCTCTCCATGATATGCGGCTTCTGGCAGTACTACACGGTAGCCTTCCTCAGCATATAAATAAGCATAGTGTAAATTATGTTCCTTTGCGCTGCCAAATCCATGAACAAATAAAATCACAGGCAGTTTTTCGTCCATTATGTTTTGTTGTGCGATGTGTAATACCGGAACATCAGCAAACTTTGTTTTTTCGATAATCACCATTTATGTTAAATCCCCTTTTATGTAATCTTCCTACAAATGTAGTTTACCACTCTCGTTGTGATTTTTGAAAAATTTGGCTTTATCATTGACGATTTTTTAAAATTCTGTTTTAGTAATAGAAAGGTGATGGCTAAGTAATACGGAAAAAGTTTAACTTTTTTCAATGCTTAGCAGTGGAGAAGTTTAATAAGATAACTTACAGCAAAGGGGATACTATGACAAAACAACATTTAATAGCACTTGATTTAGATGGTACATTACTAAAAGATAATAAAACAATTTCAAATCGGTCAAAGGAAGCGCTTTTCAAAGCGAAACAAGCTGGTCATATTGTTATGATTGCAACAGGTCGTCCGTTTCGTTCAAGTTCAATGTATTACAAAGAGCTTGGATTAAATACACCAATCGTCAATTTTAACGGTGCTTTTATACACCATCCTCTTGATCAAAACTGGGGTGTTTATCATGATACCCTTGACTTAAAGACGGTTAAGGAAATTGTTGAGATTGCGGATGAATTCAGAGTTAAAAACATATTGGCTGAAGTTATAGATGATGTGTATTTTCATTATCATGATGAAACATTACTTGATATTTTTGGTATGGGAGAGCCTAATATAGAGACAGGCGATTTACGGAAAATTTTAAAGCATGACCCTACATCAGTACTTATTCATCCTGAGGAAACCAATGTAGATCAAATACGAAAGTACCTTTCGGACGTACACGCAGCAGTAATTGACCATCGAAAATGGGCTGCACCATGGCATGTGATTGAAATCATTAAACTTGGATTAAACAAAGCAGTTGGTGTGCAAAAGGTTGCCGACTATTATAATATACCTACTGACCGAATTATAGCGTTCGGTGATGAAGATAATGACTTAGAAATGATTGAGCACGCTGGTCATGGGATTGCTATGGGGAATGCAATTGATGACTTAAAAAATATTGCTAAAGACGTCACTCTTTCAAACGAAGAAGATGGCATCGCCATTTATTTAGAAGAACTTTTAAATATTGGAAAAGACTAGAAAATCCGGCGATTGCCGAGCCTTTAGGCGACAGCAGAGCCGTATTGCACTTTTCCAGATAGGAAAGAATTTTATACTTTCCTATCTGCCAAGTAAGCGAACCAGCCATTGTGCTGGTCTTTTTAACGTTAGAAAGTATTAACATACAACATGTTTTTTACATGTCTAGCTCCAGCGCCTAGCCAGTTTTCCTATCTGAATAAGCTTCTGTGAGTATCTTGCGCAAAAGCTTTGCTTTTAAGCAACTCGAGGTCGCTTCACCCATCCTGCGGCGGCAACACTAAGGAATGGCTTCGTGAGCATAAGCATCGCAGAAAAATTGCTTTAGCAATTTTTAGAGCCTCCTCGTCAGGGTTCCGACGCACAGGATGTGCTAGTGCCGGCGTTGCCACAGGACGTGGCGACATTAGCCGGCCAGCGCTTGTCGGACTTGCACAGGATGTGCTGACATCGACGTTCGCCACAGGACGTGGCGGGTTTTTAGTCGATGTTCCTTTTTCAAAGGCGCTTGCGCTTTTATTATCAGAAATAATTACCTGATATATCCCCATCAATTTGTCAAACACTATAAATGGCGCACAAGCGCTTCTTTTAAAGCTGTTAAAGGGGGAGTATACGGATGGGTAGCAATAAATCAAAACGATTTGTTCATCAAGGTGCAGATGCAGTACAACAACACTCTCAGCGCTTTCCTTACCGTTCTACTTTAGCGGAAGCAGAAGAACAAAAGATGCGTAACGTCGAACAATCTTCACGTGGAGGAATATAACATGGGAAATATGTTATTTCAGAAAGCACGTGAAACTGTTGCACTTGCCAAACAAGCAAGCACAGGACAATCTGATATGTCATTCGAGGATGCTATCGGTGTTGCAAAGAACGCACTTTCTTCTGCTTACGCAAACTCGACAACAGCCGAAAAAGAACAGCTTCGCGAACTACAAAATGAACTTGATCAGCTGCAAAGTTAACTATTGCTGATTAAGCTAATAGCCATAATCTCCAGGCTAAAGATATTGTAGTTCAACCATTAAAATAGGGTCAGACACTGAAGTCTGACCCTATCCCCTATTGGAACTGTTGAAGTCTCGCGTGATATGAATTTGTAATAGCTCCATCTTTCGCACTTCTTTCATACAAATGAACGATAAGTGATCCATTCTCGGGAAACTTATCCTCTGGAATAGATAGCTTTATTTCAAAAGGAGACCATGCTGGTGCACCTTCATTCGCTTGCATTACCGTTTCTTTTATCACGTAATTATGGCCATCTTCTACTGAGTAGAAAAAGCTTCCTTCAAATACTCTGGCTTCACCAGTAACAATATACTCTCCATTCTCACCCATTACTTGGACATTTCTAAAAGCTGTGTTTGCTTCTGGGATTGTAAAACTTGACTCAGAAGTAAGTTGAGTGCCAGTTAATTCTTGCTGGTTTGTCTGTTTAGCAACTACTTGTGCAGTTACCTTATATTCACCAGCAGGAAGTCTTGTTCCGTCATTGGCATTGTAGTTCCATGCTTCTTCCCAAGTCTTTTCTTCTCCGGCTGCTAATTCCATTTCTTCTATTGCTTGAATGAATAGTTTATCAATTGAATAGCGATAGACTTCTTCATTATTTACATTGGTTACAACTAGTTCATATCTTTGTCCTGAGGTAAATGTCACTTTCACTGGAGCTTCACTAGTATTTTTTAACGATATTTTAAAAACAGCTTCGTTCTGTCCAGCATCAACAGACACACTCGTATTTAGCTTATCAACCACGTTCTCTTCAACCCCATTGTCCTCATTTTCTTCTACAGGAGTTTCTTCAGAATCAATGTTTTCTCCGTTCCCAGAATTAACTGGAACTGATTCTTCTGATGTTGCACCACACCCAGTAAAAACAAACATCCCCATTACTAATAGTATTACGATAAGTAGTCTTTTTTTCATGTTTGTCACCCCTTTACTATATCAGTCGTAGCTTTGGTTAAAAAAGTTACTGATCCTTACGGAAAAAACCAAATACACCTATGGTTTGCACAATATTAGTAAAAGCATGTGGATCTACCTCTTTTATCACTCTTTCTAAATCAAAGAGCTCATATCTAGTAACAACTATCATTAACATATTTTTGTCATCATTTGAGAAAGCCCCTTTTGCGGGGATTAGCGTTATTCCTCTAACTAGTTTGGAGTGAATTGCTTTTTTAAGTTCGTCGGCCTTTTTCGTTACAATCATAGCAGTCAGTTTTACATGGCTAGTATGGACTGTATCAATCACTCTTGTAGAGACATATAAGGATACCAGTGTATAAAGTGCCTTCTCCCATCCGTATAGTAGACCTGCAGTTAAAATAATTAATGCATTTAAAATAAAAAAATAAGTTCCAATAGGTTTATCTTTTTGTCTTGATAATACCATTGCTATAATATCAAGCCCGCCTGTGGAAGCACCCCATTTTAATGTAAGGCCAATACCAAGTGCTTGAATTACGCCTCCAAAAACGGCATTAAGTAAGATATCATTAGAAATTCGTTCAAGGGGTATGATAGATAAAAAGACGGTTGTTAAGGCAACTGATAGGAAACTGTATAGGGTAAAAGATTTACCTACCTTTCTCCAACCTAGTATTGCAACCGGGATATTTAATAGTAATAAAATGATCCCCATCGATATGTGGATTGCGGTATATTCTCCAAGGATTCGGAAAAGCAACTGAGCAATCCCTGTAAACCCTCCTGAATAAACATCAGCTGGAATTAAAAATAAATTAAGTCCTATCGCATTTAATAATGCACCAATAATAACAATTGCAATTTTTTTTATTTCGCTAAAAACCATTCCATACGTCCTCCTATGTTATCGTTCGTATTTAAGTTACCCAAAACGGCTCGAAAGAAATCTTTGGAAACCTCGATATTACAATAAAGATACACTTTTACGATAAACTTCCTCCGGTAACACAAAATTTACCCACAATTGTTGTAATTTTATCGATTACTAGATACACTTACGATAGACATATCATTTTATAACATTGAGCATTTATAGTATTTCTTTATAAAAATTTCTAATGAAAAAGAAGGTGAAGGTATGACTCTTAAAATTCTTACTGATAGTGGAAGCGACTTACCGCTACAATTTTTTAAGGATTATGATGTAACATTATTCTCTTTAGGAGTTCATCTAGACGGACAGGACTATGAAGATATAGCAACAATACATCCAGCTGAAGTGTTCAATGCAATGAGGGATGGGAAAGCGCCTAAAACTTCTCAGGTTTCTCCTCAACGCTTTAAAGATGTATTTACAGAATTAGCAAAAGAAAAGCAAGCTGGTTTATATATTGCCTTTTCATCTGAACTATCAGGTACATATCAAACTGCAGTTATGATGAGAGATGAAGTAAAGGAAGAATTTCCAGAATTAGATTTAACAATTATCGATACAAAATGTGCTTCTTTAGGACAAGGTCTTGTTGCAAAAGCTGCAGCAGAACTTGCAGCAAAGGGTGGTTCAAAGGAAGAAATAATTGAATTGGTAACCTTCTATATCAACCACATGGTTCACCTTTTCACTGTGGATGACCTTGAATATTTAGCTCGTGGTGGTCGCGTTAGCAAAGCTTCAGCATTTGTAGGCGGGTTATTAAATATTAAGCCAATTCTTAATGTTGAGGATGGAAAACTAATTCCTTTAGAAAAAATCCGTGGTAAAAAGAAAGTTGCTAAGCGAATCCTTGAACTAATGGAGGAACGTGGAAAAGATTTATCTCAGCAAACAATTGCGATTAGTCATGGTGATGTTGAGGGAGAAGCTCTTGAATATAAGCGCCTTTTTGAAGAAAAATTCGGTTGCAAATCAGTTTACATCAACATGATTGGTGCTGCAATTGGTTCGCATGCAGGTCCTGGTACAATTGCGATTTTCTTTTTAAACGAATTACCAAAAGCTTAAGCTAATAGTTTGAACACGACTGGAAAAGCTAATTTTGAAAGTACTGAAGGGAGTGTTCAACAATGCCTAAGACAAGTGATAATGATAAAAAAGCACAAGATAATAACGCATTACGCCATGAAAAGAACATGATGAGAGAAAAAAATCGTCAGCGTGGCAAGCATCAATATTCAAAGAAAACAGATCATTTATAATACCAATAGTAAGAGCATCGGGTTTAAATCCGATGCTCTTTTCATTAATCCTTTTTAAAATAGGTCCAGCCTTCCTCCTGGTACACTTTCCCTTCTTTCATAAGTTTACCAAGTGCCCGCTTGAAGGCTCCCTTACTCATATTGAACCGTGCCTGTATATCCTCTGCGTTACTTTTATCGGAATATGGCATTGCACCACCACGGCCCTCCATGTAAGAGTATAGTTTTTCTGCATCATCATCCATTACTTCATGGCCTCTACCTAGTAAAGATACATTTACAGAGCCATCCTCTTTTACATCAATAATTCTACCTTGAACTTTTTCACCTAGACGGGGTTCACGTTTCCTTTGACTTTCATGGATAAATCCTATGTAACCCTCATCACTGATAATAAAAGAACCTGCTAACAGCAAACGGTATACTGTACCGGATATATTTTTGTTAAACTCCTTACGAGTTGCCGGCTTTGCTAATGAGCGGATGATATCCTCGGTCGCAAGCTTACCAAACAGTCTTCCGTTTTTATCTGTTTTTAGTGAAACATACAGCTTGTCTCCCTTTTCTGGCCAAAGGTCCCATAGCTCATGAAGATCATCCTTTGAAACCAGGATATCTTTGTTTATTCCGATATTCACAAAGGCACCTAATTCATGCTTCACTTCAACTACTTCCGCCCAGTCATATGAATCTAGTTGAACTGTTGGAATCTTCATGGACGCAGCAAGTCGTCCTTGATGATCTTGAAACAAAAAGACAGTATGATCAGCGTCTTCGTCAAAATCCCCAATGATTTCATTTTTATGTAATAATACATCTTCTTCTCCATTTGTTAAAAAGTAACCGAACGGAGCATCTCTATCAACACGCAAAGTTACTACCGTACCTGGTATTAATTCATCCATTGTATTAAACCTTCCTTTTTCTGTACTCTAAAAAACTTACTTTACTTAGTATAGACGTTTATCACTAACATTTACTATATATTTTCTCAAAATAGCATATTACATCATAAATTAGGTGGAAAAAGTTGTTCAATTTGCTTACATTTACTATAATCAAGTCAAATATACTTTTTAGGAGGTACCCAATGTCAAAAGAGAGTTCATTTGATATTGTTTCAAAAGTTGATTTACCAGAGGTTACAAATGCGATTAGCATTGCTAAAAAGGAAATACAAACACGTTATGATTTTAAAGGAAGCAAAAGCGATATTTCCCTTGATAAAGAAGAGCTTGTGCTCATTTCAGACGATGAATACAAGCTTGAACAATTAAAAGATGTCTTGATTAGTAAAATGATTAAGCGTGGAGTTGCGACCAGAAATATCGATTATGGAAAAATTGAAAATGCTTCAGGTGGAACTGTTCGTCAACGTGCTAAGCTAATTCAGGGAATCGATAAGGAAAATGCAAAGAAAATTAATACGATTATTAAAAACAGTGGATTAAAAGTGAAGAGCCAGGTTCAGGATGATCAAGTTCGTGTAACCGGCAAAAACAGAGATGATCTGCAACAGATCATTGCAGCTATCCGCGGGGCAGACCTCCCAATTGATGTTCAATTTATTAATTATCGTTAAAATATACAAGCAGTGGGACAAGAGCCCACTGCTTTATTTTATTCAAATATATAGCTTAGTACATCTAATGCTTGGTCAACCGTTTCAACGGTAACATTAGCTTTATTAGAAAGTTCCTTAAGTGGATGAATGAGTGACTCAGGTCGTACTATAATGGTTGGTTTGTTCATTGTAATAGCAGCACTCGCGTCCATTGCTGTGTTCCATTGTTTATATTTTTCACCGAATAAAGCAATGACTACATCAGCTTTTTGTAGTAACACTTGAGTACGGAAATTATTAATGTCAGAGGCTGCATCATCTTTATAATAATTGCCTGGTTGTTTACCCAGTATTTCCTCACCGATATTATCTGAACGATCATGGTTTGTTTGTGGACCCACAAAGGTTAACGGTAACCCCTTTTCTTCTGCCTTTGCTTTTATATCCTCTCTCCAATTATCATGAATTTGTCCTGCTAAATATACAGTTATGTTCATAGCGTAAGCCTCCATTCATTTTACATATTGATACATTAAAATCTCGTCCTCATAATGTTCATCACTAAATTTCACAAAGTTTACTTTTCGGCCTTCCTCTTGGAATCCGAGTTTTTTATAGAGATGAATCGCTCGTTCATTATGTGAAAAGACTTCAAGGCATACTTTTTCTAACCCAGGTTCTGCTTTTGCCCATTCAAGTAAATATTCAAGTAATTTCCGACCAATTCCCTTATTACAATAGGCTTCTTGTATGCTAATTCCAAAATAGCCCAAATGAGAAAGTCTGACTTTTTTCGAGGTTTGAAAATTAGCACACCCGACGATGACTCCGTTTACTTCAGCAACAATTATTAGACTGCCGGGTTTTTGATGGCTCTCAATAAATTTTTCCTCTTGTTCTACCGTTACATTAAACTCTTCTAGTGCCGTTAACATAAATGTAGACTCAGATAACACGGTTTTCGTATGTGCAATAATTTGTTCTGCATCTTGTATTTCTGCTAGTCTTATTGTTACTTCCATCGCTACCTCCGCTTACAAGTATTGATTTAAAAACTCAACAATTTGTTGATAGCCTGTTATCCGGTTTTCCTTTTTCGTAAAGCCATGCCCTTCATCTGGGAATACCACATATTCGACAGGGACATTGTTTTTCCGTAAGGCTTCCACGATTTCATCTGATTCCACCTGTAAAACACGTGGATCATTTGAACCTTGTAAGACGATAAGAGGTTTATTGATTTTATCTGCATGGAACAGTGGCGAAATACTGCGAATATAATCCGTTTGGGTATAAGGATTTCCTAGTTTCTTATACAATGCATCTCGCATTGATTCCCACCATGCAGGTATGCTTTTTAAGGTACGTTCCCAGTTAGAGACCCCAAAAATGTCTACCCCTACCTTAAATTCATCCGGCCTAAATGCTAAGGCAGCTAGTACCATATATCCTCCATAACTTCCACCGATAATTCCGATTCTTTCTGAATCAATATAATCTTGGTTGTTTAAAAAAGTCTTAGCTGCAACACAATCTGCCAAGTCAACTTCCCCGTGTTTTAAATCTGCAGCTTTAAAGAAGGTCTTACCATAGCCAGAACTTCCCCGATTGTTTACCGCGATAACAGCATATCCATGATTAACGATGTATTGAAACATAGGATTATAATTCGTTGTTGATTGTCCACCTGGGCCGCCATGTACAAATACAAGTGCAGGTACTTTTTCTCCTTCTGCTACATGAGGTCTGTAGTATATAGCTGGAATTTCTAAACCATCAAATGAAGGGTATCTAATCACTTCCGCTTTTACCAAGTCCTCTGGAATTATTTCAGGGTTAAGAGTATCTGTAAGTCTCGTCAAACTATCAGTTTTTAGACTATAGACATATAAATTGTCCGGAGAATGTGAGCTGCTAATCATTAAACTGATAAAATCTTCGTTTTTTGATATTTTTAAGGATGTTATTTGTCCCTCTGGGATACCTTGAAGAACAACAGGCGTGTTTGTGTCTTGGTTAATGACCTTCATTTCACTACTTGCATCCTTATTAGTTCGATAAACTAGATAGGAATAGCGAGGTGAAAAAGTTGCAAATTCAATATCCCAATTATCTTTTGCTACTACTTCATGGTGTCCGCTTACCAAGTTATATTTTTTCAAGTGTAAAAATTCGGTGTCTTCATCAGTTACATAATATAACTCTGTGCAGTCTGCATTGAACATTTGTGGAATGTATTGAACATCTCCCTCCACTTTTACAATGTCAGTCACGGTCTTTGTTGAGACGTTATAAAGAAACATGTCAGATTTATTAGAGTTACTTATTTTACGTAACGCTATTAGGTTTTTATCTGGTGATATTGCCGAAAATTCATAGCCTTCATCATTTTGGAAAAGCAGTGTTGAACTGTAGTCTTCAATTGACATTTCATAGACGTCCATGTAACTGGGATTTCGCTTATTTGAACCGTAATAAAAGCTCTTTTCGTCTTTGCTCCATCCATAAAAAAGTGCACGTTCCTGCTCACCTGGGGTTACATCCCGAACACTGCCGTCTTCTTCACGTACAAAAATATGGAGGATTTCATTTCCACCCTTGTCACTTAAATAAAGGATCCGCTGATCATTTGGAAAATACGAAACTGCATATATAGCATCATCAGTAGAATTTGTTAATTGAACGGAGGAACCATCATTTATTCCGATTGAAAATGCGTTAAAAATTCCTGTTTTATTGCTAGAATATAAGATCCTTTCAGCGTTATATGATATTGAATTATACATAATAGACTCTGTATTGATAAATTGCTCAATAGTGTATTTCTTTACTGTCCTTTGCGTTTTTTCTGTCATTCAAACAACCCCTTTTATGTAATACTACCTATTTATTTATATTCTGTATGAACCTTCTAAATCCTTTGAAAAATTTTTCTGGGGTTCTAATTAGGAAAATTAATCTACTTTTCAGTTGCTCATGTATATTCCTATTGGTTTTATTAGAAATTAATTAATATGGGCTTTAATATTATCGTTTAGGAGGAAGATGAAATGAGTAATAACCAACAATCAAATCAAAAGAATGTTCTTCCACCCCAGCATCAAGACCAACAACCAGGACTAGAATCGGAGATGCATCCAAAACCGATTTCAGAAGATAGAACATATAGTGGTAGCAATAAACTTAAAGATAAAGTAGCCATTATTACTGGTGGTGACAGTGGGATTGGAAAAGCAGCTGGGATCTATTTTGCAAAGGAAGGCGCAAATGTTGTCATAGTCTATTTAAACGAACATGAAGATGCAAAGGAAACAAAGCGACAAATCGAAGAAGAAGGACAAAACTGCCTATTATTAGCCGGAGATATTGGTGATGAAGAGTTTTGTAAGCAGATCATTCAGAAGACAATTGATACGTTTGGAAAACTTGATATTCTAGTTAATAATGCTGCCGAACAGCACCCTCAGAAGAGTTTGGAGGATATTAGTTCTGAGCAACTGGAACGTACTTTCCGGACGAATATCTTCTCCTATTTTTATTTAACAAAGGCAGCATTACCATATCTTAAACAAGGAAGTGCAATTATCAATACAGCTTCAGTTACTGCTTATAAAGGGAATAAACAGCTACTTGATTACTCTTCAACAAAAGGCGCAGTGGTGTCCTTTACACGTTCACTGTCAGCACAATTAGTAGGTAAAGGGATTCGCGTAAATGGTGTTGCACCAGGTCCAATCTGGACACCACTTATCCCATCAACCTTTACTAGTGACCAAGTTGCCAAATTCGGTGCAACAACACCAATGAAACGCCCAGGCCAACCTGAAGAAGTAGCACCATCCTACGTCTTCCTAGCAAGCGACGACTCATCTTACATGACAGGCCAAATCCTCCACATAAACGGCGGCGAAATCGTAAACGGGTAGGTAAAGTGTCCGCCTGGAGAGGACACTTGTCTTTTCGTGGTGCCTGACACCACAGGTGGACATTTGTGTTTTTGCGGTGCCTGACACCACAGGTGGACATTTGTGTTTTTGCGGTGCCTGTCACCGCAAAAACACAATAAAGTAGCACCACCCTCTGGGTGGTGCTTGCGTTATGCGCTTATTCTGGTTTTGGGTTGTTACCGTGTCTTTTTTTGTTTAGGTAGATGAATCCTATCATGAGTAGCGGCACAATGAATACTGCTAGAAATAATGAGTAATTGATTTTGGTGCTGTTTTGAACCAGGTACACTTCTGCTGCATCTCGTTCAACTACAACATTAAATTCGTCATCAACAGGTCTTACAAGATCTTCCGTTAGAAGACCTTTTAGTTCTTTATCTTTACCTATTTGTTCGCTTGAGAATGTAAACTTCTGAGCTTTTAATGTATTATTAATTGCAACGTAAGCCGTCTCACCCTCATACTCACGTTTGAAGAGTAACATGCCACCTTCGTTTGCAATAACTTCGAACGTTCCCTTAGTTAGTGCCGGTATCGATGTTCTTACTTTTGATAATAACGTAATATACTCAACAAGCTCCTGGTCAGTCCGGAAATCCATTAATCCGCTATTTGCAGGTGGTTCTGCTCCATTTAGCGCAATTTCTGTACCATAATATACAATTGGTATCCCCGGTGCTGTGTACATATAAGTTAAGCCAAGTTTAATTCGTGGGGCCGGATGTTCGTTTTCTTCTGTCGATAAATAGGTAAATCGCATGGTATCTTGATTATCCATAAAAGTTAACAACCTATTTGGGTTCTTGTAATCTTGGCTCAATTGGTCCCAATTGGCCTCCAGATTCTCAAAGCCTTGATTCGGAATACTAAAGCTTGTAACACCTTGGTACAGTAAGTTATTAAAGAACAAATCAACGCCTGCGTCTTTAAACTGAGATAAATGAGTCTCTACCTTGCCCGCTTGTTGTCCAATTACTATAAAGTTCTCTTTAACTGTTTTTACTGATTCTGAAAGTTTTGCTATGACCCCTTCTTCCATGCCATCAGTAATATCAAGTTTATATCCATCAATATCTGCTTCCTGAATCCATTTCTGTGCAACTTCGAGCATTTCTCCTTGATTAAGAGGAGTTCCATTAACTGAACGTAATCCCAGATCAAGAATAACCTTCATATTCTTTTTATGTGCCTGTGTTGTAAGCTCTTTTAAATCCTCAATTGTTCCAAAATGTTCTTCTAACTCGGTATAATTTTCAATATTATATCCGTTATATCCATCAGCTCCGTTATTAAATATCGGAGTTAATAGTATAGATGTAAAGCCCATTTCTTTAATATAGTCGAGTTTATCAGTAATACCCTTCAGGTCTCCACCTTGATATGCGACCGGATTTGTATGATCTACATCAGCATCATTGGATGTATCACCATTGTTAAAGCGGTCAACCATAATAAAATATATCGATTCCTCTTCAAAACTTCTCTCTTCTACCTGATCCGCATGAACCGGAAAAGCAGAAAAGAGTAGTAATGTAAGAAGCATTAAACCTATCACTTGCTTTTGCATCTCCAAACTCCTACCTTCTATGTAATTATCCTTATTTAAGGTAACCCTTTCTTTCTTAAAAAGTCAAATATAACAGTGGATTTTCGGCTATTGTTCATAAATTATCCTACACATCAGATAAAGGCATTTCCCCCCAAAAAGTAGATTTATCTTAGCCTTAACAAAGTATATTTTAGACTGTAATTTCTTTAGTAATTCTAAATATTCGGTTCTTAAAGTTTAACTTGCGTGATAAACTGAAAATGCTTTCTATACTGAAATGGCCAGAGAGGTTGAAAAGAAGAATGAATGAAAAAATAAATACAAAAAGGCTAACACTTTTTGCGCTAACATGGCCAATCTTTATTGAATCATTGTTACATATATTAATGGGAAATGCTGATACATTAATGTTAAGTATGTACTCTGATAATTCAGTAGCGGCGGTTGGAGTTTCAAACCAGATACTCTCATTAATTATTGTCATGTTTGGATTTGTTGCTACTGGAACTGCTGTCTTAGTAGCCCAGCACTTCGGAGCAAATGACAATCGGAGTGCTTCCGAGGTTGCAGTAGTTTCTATCTATGCTAACCTTCTTTTTGGGATTATTTTAAGTGTTGTAATCTTCATCTTTAGTAAACAATTATTACACTTAATGGATATACCGAGTGAGTTATTTGCAGAGTCACATAGTTATCTAGCAATTGTAGGGCTATTTTCTTTTCCTCAAGCGGTAATTATGACAATTGGAGCTATACTTCGAAGTTACGGCTATACTAGAGATACAATGTATGTAACGGTAGGAATGAATATCTTAAATATAATAGGAAACTATCTATTTATCTTCGGTCCTTTTGGGATTCCGGTATTGGGTGTGGAAGGAGTAGCTATCTCTACTACCGCAAGTAGGATAATCGGATTAGTTGCCATCATTATCTTATTGGTTAAGCGCATTGAACATGGCCTTCCGTTTAAAGAAATTCTTTCAATCCCTGTTATACATTTGAAAAATTTACTTAAAATTGGTATACCTTCTGCCGGGGAACAGCTTTCTTATAATGGGTCTCAAATGTTAATCACGTATTTTATTACGATTATGGGTACTCAAGCACTTACTACAAAGGTGTATACTCAAAACCTAATGTGGCTCATTCTTTTGTTTAGTGCAGCAATAAGTCAAGGAACTCAAATTTTGATTGGTCAGATGATTGGTGCCAGGCAATATGAAAATGCATACAAACGTGCCTTAAAAAGTTTATATTTAGGAATAGCGATTTCCGGTGTCATGGCAGTTGTCTTTTCCATATTCAGTGCTCCACTGCTGTCAATCTTCACAGATAATCCTGATATCATCAAAACTGGTGGAGTGCTAATCTTACTTACTATTATTCTTGAACCTGGCCGCGCTTTTAATCTTGTTCTGATTAATGCTCTTCGTGCGGCAGGTGATGTGAAACTACCGGTATACATTGGAATTCTATCAATGTGGGGTGTTGCCGTACCAATCGCCTATGTACTTGGCATTCATTATGAATTAGGCCTTGTCGGGGTCTGGATATCCTTTATCGTTGATGAGTGGCTCCGTGGAGTTGTAATGCTATGGCGCTGGCGTTCACGTGCTTGGCAAAATAAATCCTTTGCTACAGATGAAAAAAAGGCGGCAGTTATATAAGAAATGCCCTGGTGCAAATCATCGGTATGCCTTTGCATTTAGCATGGTGTGTTTCCTATCAATAATAATAGATAGTGCTAGCGTTACGATTGAAAGTCGTAATGCTAGTGCTTTTTTATTGACTAAAGGTTTGCTATTCTATGTAAAGTTTGGAAAATCCTCCATCTTACTATGAAAAAGTTGTGCCATTTGATATATTTTTCTACTTTCCTGGTCTCAAATCTGTCTTTCATTTAAAAACGTGCTGATTTTGGCACTCTTTTAGGGAAAGAAGGCTTTAAAATAGATTAAAAGTCCTTTAAGATACCGAATTTGATTAGAATAGATTGTTAAATTGCTGTAAGTAGTTAATGATTCTGAGCTTAAATGAGCTTTATGCATTTTAAATTCGAAATACGATTTTTAATTGGGATTTACGATTTTTAGCGAGAATTTATGATTTTTAAATCGGAAATACGATTTTTAATCAAAAAATACGATTCTTAGCAAACATCGCGATAAAGAAGTTTAAAACTACAAAACATATATTCCACAATTTCTGAACACGCCTTGTGTTTTAGCCTTTCAATATACACCAACCAAAAAACAGCCTACAAACACTAGTAGGCTGTTTCTCGTAACTTAAGATTCTTTAATATTCACATTATACTCTTTAAACCAAACATGAACCTGTGCTAGATAGGCAAGTAGCTGAGGACCAGTCATCAGCTGACCAAACCAAGGAAGTTTAAACGAGCTCCCCTCTGAATCTACGACTTCCTTGAGTTTTTGTAATTCAAAGAATTCATACAACGCCGAGCTCTTATCTTCTAGTATTTCGTTTAGCCACCCTTTCACTGCTTGTGCATAGACAGGGTTGTGAGTCTTTGGATAAGGACTTTTCTTACGGTACAGAACCTCATCAGGCAATATCCCCTCCAGAGAGCGGCGTAAAAGCCCTTTCTCACGATTTCCATACATTTTCATTTCCCATGGAATGTTCCATACATATTCCACGAGTCGATGATCAGCAAATGGTACACGTACTTCAAGACTAGCACCCATACTCATACGGTCCTTGCGCTCTAGTAAGGTTGTCATGAACCAAATCATATTTAGATAGAATAATTCTCTCCGTCTTGCATCAACTGGACTCTCTCCCTCTAAGCTTGGTGTTTCTTTTACTGTCTCTTCAAAACGATACCGAACATATTCTCCAAGCTTAAGTTTCTCTCTCCAGTGACTCTGTAATAAACCGTTACGCTCAGAAGTCGACCTCATCCAAGGGAAGCCCTCTGATGCCAGGTCATCAGGTCTGTGAAACCACGGATATCCTCCAAAGATTTCGTCAGCACATTCCCCTGACAAACCTACCACAAAATCCTGTTTAATTTCCTTACAAAACCATAATAGAGAGGAATCAACATCTGCCATACCCGGTAAGTCACGAACAATAACCGCTTCATGTAATTCATCTACCAACTTTTGTTGGGTGATTATGCTGTAATGATGTTTCGTATTAAACATATCTGACATTTTTTTAATATACATTTCATCGGAATCTGGTTGAAATTCATTTGCCTCAAAATGCTGGTCATTTCCTTCGTAATCTATGGAATACGTGTGTAATGAACCCTTACCTTCTTGTTCAAAATGCTTTGCAGCGATGGCCGTAATTGCACTTGAATCTACCCCACCTGATAAAAAAGTACATACTGGGACGTCTGATACAAGTTGTCTTGTAACGGCATCTGTAAACAAGTCACGTACTTTAGTCGTAGTTTCGTCTAAAGAATCTGTGTGCTGTTCACTTTTGACATTCCAATAACGCCACACTTTTAATCCGTTTTTACTAAAGGTTAAGGCATGGGCTGGACGCAGTTCACTAATCCCCTTAAACACTCCGTTCCCAGGGGTTCTTGATGGTCCTAGCCCAAAAATCTCTGCAAGTCCCTCTCTGTCTACTTCTGCTTTTACAGAAGGATGAGCAAGAATTGCTTTAAGCTCTGATCCAAACAGTAAGCTTCCATGTGCCTCTTTATAAAAGAGTGGCTTAACCCCAAGACGATCTCTTGCAATAAAAAGCTTTTGTTTCTGTTCATCCCATACAGCAAATGCGTATATTCCGTTCAAATGATTCACGCATTCTTCTTCCCACTCTAAATAAGCAGTTAATAAAACCTCCGTGTCCGAATGACCATTAAATTGATATCCTCTTTTTAAGAGCTCTTTTCGTATGTCTTCTGTATTATAAAGCTCTCCGTTATAGCAAATTGTGAAGGTGTTGTCGCCCTTTTTCCGTACCATTGGCTGCTTTCCACCTTCAGGATCCACGACCACTAAACGTTTGTGACCAAAAACAGCATGAACAGTCGACCAATAATTTGTGTCATCCGGTCCACGTTTTGACAATGTAGCTGTCATGTTAGCGATAATGTCCTGGTCATTTCTGACGTCCCGTTGGAAATCAATCCACCCTGTAATACCACACATATTAATCATCCTTTCTGCCACTTAGCTAAACTCGGTTAGCAAGCTGAATGTATTATATGCCCATAACGAAAAGATGTTGATAGGTTAAGAAAATGTAAACACTTCCAAGTTTAATTTTTTTCATTTTTGTCTAAAAAAGAGGATGACAGGTTCTTAAATACATCTCGGATGGAGGATCATGATTTGGACTTACAACAGCGGCTTGGCAGCATAAGTGAACAAAAACGTTCGTATATAATGGGTACAACTGAATGTATAAATGACCAGTGGATATTCTTTGATGCGGAATCTGATGAGGCTTCAATGCTTGAGGATATGGTTGGGAAGGAAGCTGAAGTTTTTACCTTGAATCGATGGGAAAAAGGAATTTTTGTTGAAGATGGACTTATTCAAATGAATGAATACTTTTATAAACTAGAGAATGGAGATTGCATTCGTTTTCGAAAAAAACTAACTCATGCTTATAAGGAATTATTAGAAAGTCTTTCTGAGGAACAGTTTTTAAAGTTCACAACCACTTTAAACAAGCTTGGATTCTCTATATATGATTGCACTCATTGTTACAACCAGATGATGTTTCATCAAGAGAGTGGGTATTACGAAGGTGTAAATTTTATTATGTATGATAATACGGAAATGATATGCTCTGTACAGCATCATTTTTCTCGTGGAACGATTAAAAAGGACCGTTTCGAATATACTTTATCGAATGGAAAACGGGCGATTCTTACGTCTTTATTTAAATAAAAAACAGGTAGGTTCATATCAAAATTGAACCCTACCTGTTTTTCTCTTCATATAGCCTTCATATCTTTTAAACCTAGTTCAAAGTCTTCGCTCTTCATAGGCTTATTAATGAAAAAGCCTTGTGCATAATGGCATTCCAATTCTTTAAGAAGGGCGATTTGTTCGTCTGTTTCTACACCTTCCGCTACTACTTTCACTGATAATCCGTGGCCCATCGTGATGATTGCTTTGACAATTGCAATATCTGAGGTATTTTCACGCAAGTTATTTATGAAAGTCCGATCTATTTTCAAGTGATTAATTGGCAGCTCTTTAAGATAACTTAAAGAGGAGTAGCCAGTTCCAAAATCATCAATTGAGACTTTAACACCGAGTTTTTGCAACTCTTTCATCACAATTATACTGTGAGATATATTCCGAAGCATAACTCCCTCAGTTAATTCTAGCGTTAAATATTCTGCTGCAAGACCTGATTCATGGAGTGCATCTTTCACTTCTTCAATAAAGCTCATTTGCTGAAATTGATTTGCAGAAACATTCACAGAAATTGTTAAATATTCATATCCTAAGTCTTGCCATTTTTTATTTTGGTGACAAGCCTCTTTTAGTACCCATTTGCCAATGTCATGTATCAAGCCCGTTTCCTCTGCTAACGGGATAAATTCTCCTGGTGACACTAATCCAAGCTTTGGATGCTGCCACCTTATTAATGCTTCACTGCCAAACACCAAGCCTGTTTCAAGGTCTACTAGTGGTTGATAGCATAAATGGAATTCATTCTTTTCGAGTGCTCTACGTAAGTAACCCTCTAATTCCAACTGGTACAATACTTGCTCATTCATTTCTCTTGAATAGAATTTCAGTTTATTTCCACCATGCTGCTTCGCAAGGTTCATCGCTGTATCCGCATGCTTCAACAAGAGTTCTGTTTTTCTTCCATCGTCAGGGTATATACTTACTCCCATACTTCCTGTTAAAAAGAACTCCTGTCCTTCATAAAGAAGTGGCTTTGCAATTTCGTGTAAAATCTTCTGACCGAGATCAACGATTGTAACAATCTCTACATCCTTCGTAAAAAGAATTGTAAACTTATCGCCACTAAATCGTGCTAAATAACTTTTCTGTGGGAGCAGGTCCTTCATCCGATTCACAAGTTCTTTTAAAATCATATCTCCAGCATGATGCCCTACTGTATCATTTATCAACTTAAATCGATCTAAGTCTATGAACATTATCCCAAGTTTTTTCTTATTTTTTTTCTTTACTAATCGTCCAATGAATTCGTTTACCTGTTCAGTGAAACGCAAACGGTTTGGTAAGCCAGTATCAGGATCGAAATAAGCTAAATAAGCAATTTTTTCCTCTGCTTTCCTTTGATCGGTAATGTTACGACCAATTCCGTAGATTCCAACCTTTTCACCATTAATGATAATTGGAATATTTTTAATTAAAAATAACAGATTCTCTCCACTTTTTGAGGAAACTTCAAGTTCATAATATTGCTCTTTTCCTTTTAAAGTGCGCTTAAAATGCATCCGTGTTTTTGGTATATCTGATTCTTTTAAATATGAAAGTGAGCTTTTAGTAAGCACTTCTTCCTCTGTGTATCCCAAAGTCTTTACAAAAGCAGGGTTCACACTTGTGAATCTACCTTCCAGGTCCGTCGAGTAAACCACATCTGTATTATGTTCAAATAAGGATTGGTATCTTTGTTGAGAAACTTCAAAACTCTGATTTAACTCCTCTTTTTCCTTGGAAGTAGCATCAATTATATTTGATAATGTCACAAGGGCTTGCATTTCATCTGATTGTGAAAAATTAAAATTGATCTTCCGGCTAACCGGAACTGCATCTGTTTCTGAAAGAGCGACAAAAGTAAGCGTATTCGAAACAAACTCACAGATCCCATTTTCGGAGGTAAATTCCCCATAAGAAAAACACCCCGATATCGGGCTTATTTGCTCAATCATTTGTAATTCCTGCTCTGCGTAGGAACGAAAGTACTTCCGTCTTGCCATGCAGTTATAAGCAAAAATAGATTCAACTGGTTTATTGGAAAGCTTTTTTACTACTGATATAGATTTGTCCATCATTGAAGGTATGTCGGCGTAGGAAAAAGAAACTTTCTCTCCTTCGAATATTTTTCTACTTAAAGTAACAGATCCATCTTTGTGGATTTTCGTTATATATGCGTAGACTTCCTTGCCATCCCTCTGAACCAGAAATGGAAATTGAGGACCAGAGCTAGGAAGTTGGTTTGTAAACTCACTTCCAAGATATTTGTTCATTATAGTAAGTGGAGTTTTTCCACTAATTTTATAAAGCCTTCTATCTGAAGCCTTTGTAATAGAAAAGGTTGTGCCTGTTTCTTTCCAATCATAGTTACTAACTGAATGCACATGTAAATTATCACTTGATAAAGAGACTGCAACAACTCCGTTCTCGATTATGTAGCCATTTGAAAACACAAACGATTTTCTGAACTCACCATTATCTCCTGCAAATGCACCGGTAATTTTCACCTTAGACTTAGATGAGTTTATACCATCCACAAAGTCATCAATATCCATATGTAAACCATTGGCAAATAAAATAATAGCTGCTGTGTCTTTTTCAACGATATTGTTCATCATAGCAGAACCTAATTCAAAGCTAGATTTAAAATCGTCAAGTGATAGATTGGTAGATGTTAGTCTTGTAGAAGAAAATACTGTAAATGAAATTACAACAGTACTCGTTAAAATCGTACCATTTGCAATTTCGCCATCTGTTGAAGTACCGATAATTACTGCATTAGGAAGTAGGGACACAAGTGTCTTTGCTATCTTTTTTATATATTGTTCATCTAAGTTTCCTGTATATATTTGAATAAGAACATTTTTTTCATTAGTAAGTTTATGGTTTTCAATAAAAGGTTCGATATCATCGAAATGGTTACATATTAAATTATGCGTTCTCAAAGCAGGAATTCACCACTCTTTTTGGGCTCATGAAGTATGTATCTACTTTTAAAGATAGCATATTTTATTAGCGAAAAATATACAAAAAAATAAAAAGCTACCGAAATTAGTAGCTTTTTGTCAAATTTTACGCGCTCCAGATTCCCAATGGTAGACGCATTCCTAATGCAATTGTTAATACCAATACAATAATTAAAAGAACCCAAAACATAACAGTCGGCTTGCCTTTACTTTGACGTGCTAAAATCATTTCCATGAATCCAATACTAAGAATACCAAGTACTGCTTTGCCTATGTATTCTCCATCGATTTCAACTCCGCCGAATAGAAGCAAAAGTCCAGTAGCTAAAATAAATAGGTAGAACAGGCGTAATGTCATTTTTACAATTTTTTGAGCTTTTTCTTTCCCGGCTTTATTCAGTAATGTTGCAGCAACAACGAAAAGAATAATTGCAACTACCCAAGATGTAATATGAGCATGTGTATTTACTGTCATATTTTTTCCTCCTTAAACATTTTCACATTCATGGACTATAATAGCATGTTTATAGGAAAAATAGAAAATATCTATTCTAACTTACGTTCATTACTCGTGATCAAATGTGTCAATAATGTGAACGGTGTCATTTTGCTATCTGTTGTTATGTTTTTAGTACTTGTTAAAATACGAATACCTTAGACGGAGGAGATTTGTCTTGAGTAAATCAGAAGAACTGATTTCATTAACCGACAAGTATGGGGCACACAATTATCATCCGCTGCCAATTGTCATTTCAAAAGCGGAAGGTGTCTGGGTAGAAGATCCTGAAGGAAACAAATATATGGATATGCTAAGTGCCTACTCAGCTGTAAATCAAGGCCACAGACATCAAAGAATCATTCAAGCATTAAAGAAACAGGCCGATAAAATAACCCTTACTTCTAGAGCATTCCATAATGACCAACTAGGGCCATGGTATGAAAAGGTTGCAAAACTAACAAGTAAAGATATGGTTTTACCTATGAATACTGGAGCCGAAGCTGTTGAAACAGCTTTTAAGGCAGCTCGACGTTGGGCATATGACGTGAAAGGAGTTCCTGAAAACCAAGCAGAAGTAATTGTTTGTGAAGATAATTTCCACGGCAGAACTATGACAGCCGTATCAATGTCTTCAAGCGATGAATATAAACGTGGATTCGGCCCTATGCTACCCGGCATAAAAGTTATACCATATGGTGATATTGATGCCTTAAGATCAGCAATTACACCTAATACTGCCGCTTTTATCTTTGAACCGATTCAAGGTGAGGCAGGTATAAAAATTCCTAGGGAAGGTTATCTAGCTGAGGCATATCAAGTTTGTAAGGAACAAAATGTCCTATATATTGCGGATGAAATCCAAGCAGGCTTGGCTCGTTCTGGTAAGATGTTTGCTTGTGATTGGGAAAATGTTGTGCCCGATATGTATATTCTCGGTAAGGCTCTAGGTGGTGGTGTATTCCCAATTTCTTGTGTGGCTGCAAATAAAGACATTCTAGGAGTCTTCAACCCAGGTTCTCATGGATCAACATTTGGCGGAAACCCTTTAGCTTGTGCGGTTTCAATAGCTGCTATTGATGTAATACTAGATGAAAAACTTGCAGAACGTTCCCAGGAACTTGGCAGCTATATGATGGAAAAGTTACGTGAAATTAATAATCCAATTATTACAGAAATTAGAGGTCGTGGTTTATTTATTGGCGTAGAGCTTACTGATGAAGCACGTCCGTATTGTGAAAGGCTAAAAGAGGAAGGCCTACTTTGTAAAGAAACCCATGATACTGTCATTCGCTTTGCTCCACCATTAGTGATTTCAAAGGAAGAATTAGATTGGGCAATTGATAAGGTGAAAAAAGTGTTGTCATAGTGATGCAGGGTATCCGGTGCTGGGGTACCCCGTTTTTTTTGCTAATGGCCGTAAATTTGGAATAACAGCCATATTTTTTGGATAACAGCCGTATTTTTGAAATAACAGCCGTAAATAAATTTTTGTAAAACCTAAATAACTTTATAAACCGCTTATGTCCGCCCAGATGGCAAAATAGGAGGTTTTACTATCAAAAAACCGACGAATTCGCGCCATTTTTAGTGAAAGCAACCCACACTAAATAACCTGCAGAAACTCGTCTCTGCAGGTCAAAAATCTATTCTTCAATCACATTTCGCAAAGTACCCAATCCTTCAACAGATATTTCTACTACATCTCCACCTTTTAGGAAACGCGGCGGTTTAAAGCCCTTTCCTACTCCCGCAGGTGTTCCGGTTGCAATTATATCACCAGGTTCAAGTGTCATCCCCTGAGAAATGACAGAGATTACTGTTTCTACCGGGAAAATAAATTGCTCAGTATTTCCATTTTGTCTAATCTCTTCGTTTACTTTTGTTACGACTTGTAATTTGTTTGGATTCGGGATAAGAGATTTATGGGTAATGTATGGCCCCATTGGACAAGTTGTATCTAAGCTTTTTCCTAAAAAAAACTGTTTATGGCGGCTTTGAAGATCACGGGCAGTTATATCATTTATGATTGTATAACCGAAGACATAATCAAGAGCCTCTTCTTCTTTTATTGCTCTTCCCTTTTTACCGATAACGACTGCTAGTTCTCCCTCATAATCAAGCTGGCTCGTTATATCTTTGTGGTTTAAGACAACCTCGTTATGCCCTACTACGGTTGTCGGCGCCTTTGTAAATAGCATGACATGTTCGGGAATATCCTCTGCACTACCTAATTCTATGGCATGTTCTGCATAGTTTTTCCCCACACAAAAAACATTTTTTTTTGGTCTCGGTATAGGAGCATGCAGTTTTACATCATCCAAATCATAAATGTATTGATTACTTTGGAACTCTTTTCCCAATTTGTTTAATTCTTCAATTTTATGTAAGAATTCCTCTTCTAGCTCAATACACTCTATTAAATCTTTCGGGATAGTTGTTTTTCCAGTCATCAATTCTTCTGCAAGCTGTAAATTCACCACTTTTTGCAGATTTTCATCGACGATCCCAATAAAAATGGTATTATCCTTTTCTGCAGTAACAAATCTCATTTTCTAATCACCTCAAGATTATATATTCATCATTTTGTATGAAATATCCTTCATTAATACGTTGTAACATAAAGGTAGTAAATGTAGAATTTTGTTCGTTTTTGTAAGTTTTTAGCTTGTTTTATCGAACCTGTTTTAATCCAAATGGAGATAGGTATAATAATAGTACAACCGCTCCTTTACAACTTTAGACTATTCATTTTGGTTAGATTGTGATTAGAAAACCACGATATGCTGCCAATGATGGTGGAGATCAGTAGCTTTTCTTAAAGTACAAAAAATGGAGAAATGAAAATGTTCTTGTTGAAGATTGTAATCGAATTAAAACGCAGGAAAATGATTGCTTTAGCCAATCGCCATGGCTTTACTGCTAGAGAGACAGTAAAGTGCAGTCAGGAGCTAGATCGCCTGTTAAACCTTCACCAAAAGTCTAAAGAGAAAAAACTAAAAATGGTGAATTAAAGGTCATCCGCATTAGCGAATGACCTTTTTACGTATTTCTACTTTTTGTAGATAGGTTAGAGATCTCCAAATCCATTCTACTGGACCAAAACGGAATTTTTTCAACCAAATTGTACTTAGGAAAATTTGGAGAATAAAGATTGCAATTGCCAGCAATAAACCTGTGAAAGGTTCTACCTTTCCATATAGACCGAATCCATAACCATAAAAAAGAATGGTACACAGGATAGATTGAAATAAATAATTACTTAACGATAATCTCCCTACTGAAGCTAACGGAGATAGTATTTTTCTCCATAGTTGGAGTCTCATTAGTAATACAATTGAAGTTGCATAGAACATGGCTGTACCGGGTCCTCCAATAGTATCCTGTAAAAAGTCAGTTGCTACATTTTTACTCGTGATGTATGGCAAGAGTTTTATTGGAACTCCTATTAGTAAAGAAATACCCCATAGAATTTTTATTTTCTTTAGATTTCCTTCCACATTACTAAACATTTTCGTCTTTGCGATATAAGCCCCTAATAAAAACATAGGAAGTAAGGTTACGATTAGGAAAAAACCATTCGCAAGGTTGTTAACAAAATACCAATCTGTAATACGTTGTAGTGTGACTTCAGCAAAACTCCCTGAGCTATACACTTGAGCAGATGCAAGCGCTAGTTGTTCGTTAAATGCGATATCACTTACTTCTGGAGCAAACATTATAGCTATGAACATTAAGCATGCAAATAAGATACTAGGAATAAATATCAAACAAAGTGCCCAAATAAGTAATGTTAATGGCTTTGATTTATGAAATATCAAAAAAACTGCACCAACAATTGCGTACGAAATCAAGATATCTCCATGCCAGATCAAAAATGCATGAATGCATCCTAGCAGTAATAATACAAATAATCTCCTACTAATTAACGGGTAAAAGGAATAGCCTTTTGCCAGTGCTCTTTCCTTAAACAAAATCATTCCAAATCCAAATAAAAAAGAAAACAATGTGTAAAAACTAGCTTGTGCAAAAATATCAATGAATGTGTTTGTTCCCTGGTTTAATCCCCCGCTCCACCATTCTGCAGGGTTCAAATACAGGATTGGTGCATAAAATGAAGGCATATTCACTAGAAATATCCCCAGAATAGCCAGTCCCCTAATTACATCAATCGAATGAATTCGTTCTGAACTTTCAATCGGTGATAATCGTGCATTATTCAATACCTCAACCCCTATTTGTTTTTTCTATATTCTTGATTATAGAAGAACTAAGTAAAAATAAATAGAATTTTTTCTTACCTTTCAGAGGTACTCCACACATGACTTTATTTCACAACTAATGGGCGATATACATACACTATAGAAATTCATTATATTTAGAGGCTTTTCAGAATTTTTTCTGGTCGTCACGAAATAGATAAATAAACTTGATTTTTAAAAAGGGTGTTTACTAATGCCAGCTATTGTCGGAGCCGTAAAAGTAAATAGTATAGGAAACAGTAGCGTGATGAATATTGGGGATGTCTTTCAAATTGCACCAGTTACTACTGCCAAAACTTTCGCAGGAGCCGGCTCTTTTAATACAGGCGATGGAATACGTATCAATAATAACCAAAGTGTCACCAACACATATGATACAGACCAAATTGACTCAGTAGTTGTTGGAAATGCATAGGGGGAATACCACCTTGAATTTTTATATAAATCAAAATATATGTATACAAATGTTAAAAGTTGGCAGTGTAACAAATTCATCTGTTTTACAAATAGGAAGTGCAGGACTTATTAAACCTTCAGCTAATCTTTATAATACTGGGGGATTCACAGAACCCGCGCCACAAATCAGCGGTAAATCGTCAGCATTGGGTGCACCCGCAGTTCCACTTGCTGCTCCACCTGCAGCTAGATAACTGGGCATTCACCTATTCTCACTTCTAGGCATAGTTTATTAAAGTATTAGTTTTAGGAGGGTGAAAAAAATGTACCCAAATTACTGCGATATCTCTCTATATATTCATAAATTAAATCAATATATTGAACAACAAAATCAACGCATTGGACAATTAGAGCAATTAGTCCAATCTATCAGATCAGAGATGGAGGATTTAAAAAGGAAACCTGCTACAAGGATTGACAAAATCGAATATAAATTTGATCAACTAAAAGTTGAGACATTAGAAGGAACTCTAAATATTGGCTTAAATCCAATGAACAATGAACAAATTGAGGACTTTGATGTTCCTCAAAGTAAGGTTAACATTCCTGATATTAGACATACGCACAAAGATCTGATTGATGAAATTCAAAATGATATTGAAGACTACTTATCGAATGATTGTCCTACTTATATTAATACAATCTCAAGTCAAAAAAGGACATCACTTGAAGAAGGCCATACTGAATTTATTATTGAGGATATACGTAAGCAAATTCATGAGAGAATTCTTTATTATGTAGAACAAAACAACCACCATCTACAGAACCCTTCAAATGAAAATCACATATATGAAACAATCTTATCGAGTCTTAAGACTGATATTCAGAACTCAATTACAGCTTATATAAATCATTTACCTTTGAATAAGAAAGAAGGGAACAATTCATGAAATTTACTGTAGTAAATAAAGAAATACATGTGGGAAATATTGATATCATGGGGGTCTCTACCTCTTCTGTATTTATAGTTGGAGATGCTAAGACCATCTCAATGGCGTCCGCATTTGATACGCCTGCCGAATCTCTAATTATCGGCCCTTTCGTACCTTTATCCCCAGTAACTCCGGCAAGGTGATAAAATGAAAAGAATATCAGTAGTTGATTATATTAAAATTAATGCTTTACTATTTAGTAGCATTTTTGAGATTGGTGATACTACACGAATTGCACCTGTATCCAAAGCTCTTGCGGTCCAAAGAGAGGTACCAATATTTTTTACAAATGAAGGTGACCTCTCTAATTATCCCATTTTTACTAAAGAGTTACCCACAGTACCAATTAATGAACGTATAAGTATGGAAAGTTATCATCAAAATCCAGTTATAAAGGTAAATTCAATTCGTATTCTTGGTGTATCCTCTTCATCTGTCGTTCAAATAGGCTCTACTGAGATTATTGAGTCTCAATCAAGAGTAAAGCATATCAGACAGTTATTAAAGGATAAATCTGATTCAGGCAAGTAACAGTTTAGTAGGTAAAAACATAAATTATGATAAAAAGAAGTATTAAAGGATGTTATCTTATGCCCTCAATTGTTGGACCTATAAAAATAAACAGTGTCGGCGGTGGAGTTGTAAACTTTGGTGATTCCTTTTATGTTTCGCCAAAGGATTCCGCAAAGACATATTCAGGCTCAGGATCTTTTAATACTGGGGACTTTATTTGTACAAATAATGGTCTCAATTCAACTAATACAAATGATCCTGACTTTGCAGACCAGGTTATTAAAGCGAACGCGTAATTAAATTTGATAAAACGATACACCTCAAAAGATTGCGAATAACGCAGTCTTTTCTTATTATTAATATCTCTAACAAGCAAAGTTAACATTCTTTAATAACTCGGCTAAAGCAAAGCGGTGCGTTAAGAAAAGGTTCTTTTACTCAACAAAAAAACAGGCCAAGAAATTACTGGCCTGTTTTCTAATCTATAATGTTTCCAATCTCACAACTGTTCCTCTGCCAGAATGTTCTGCTGGTTCGACTATGAGTCGTTTTGGCAATCTGGCTCTCAACTCTTGAACGTGGCTAATTACCCCTACTGCTAATTGTTCTGAATGTAATTTTTCAAGAGCAGATACGACTGTATCTAAAAGATCAGAATCAAGTGTTCCAAAGCCTTCGTCTAAGAAGAAGAATTGAAGCGGATATTCACCGCGCAATTGTATTTGTGCTGATAATGAAAGTGCTAAGGCTAATGAAGTTAAGAAGGTTTCTCCGCCTGAGAGTGTTGTTACAGGTCTTCTTACTCCACCATTTGCGTCATCCCGCATGATAAATCCACCCTGTGAATCTACTTCAATTGCATACCGCTGTCTAGTTAAGATACCAAGCCTCTCTGTCGCTTCAAGACTCACCTGTACAAGCTGTTCTTCAGCAATATATTCAACAAAGCTATTTCCTTTAAATACACTTTGAAGCTTATTATATAGTTCTACTAACTCATCTAATTCTAAACGACGCTCTTCAAGTTCGTTGAAGCGTTCATGTTTGTCACGAAGCACCTGCAAGGCTTTTAACGCTGCTCCTTTTGCCTCAACTGCTTCATTTAACATCGCTCTCATTTCTTCACGCATCTGTTGAATTTCTTCCCACTTTTCAAGGGATAGCACCGAATCTTGAAGGAGGTTATTTATCTTAAGTAGCTCTGCTTCAAGCTGCTTGAAAGTGTCCCAAAACGTTTCAATTTGGTTCTTATAAGAATTTTGTACTTCTTTAGAAAGGTGGGCTGCCTTCACTTCCTCTATTTGAGAAAATGAAGTTTGACTTAAGACTTCATTCCATTTAGTAGTCGCTTTTTCCAATCTAAGCTTACCTTCATTCAATGATTGTGAAGCAGCATGAGCCTCATTTTCTAGCTTGTTACATTCTTTCTGAATAAGTTGCCACGTTTCATAAGCTTTTGATTCTGTTTCTTCAAGGTAGTGTAACATGTGCTCCGTTTCTTTTAGTAATTGATCGATATCGTTGTTACCTATCTCTTTTGCGAGTTGGTCATTTAATTCCTTTAAAAGGTCTTCTTTACCACGTAAGATTGAGGTACATTCCACCATATTCCGGTCAATTTCATTACACTCTGATAAGTAGTGATTTCGTTCATTTTCCTTTTGTTCAAGTATAGTAGCACACTTTTCAACCTCTTGAGAAAGCTCCTGAACGAGTTTGTCGTTTTTAGAGATTTCTTCAAGTCTCGTCTCGACAGCTTCAAATACAACACTTGTAAATGTTTGGTTCCATTCTGTCATTTGAGCTTCTATCGTTTCTTCAAGCTTTTTAACTCTCTCCATGATTTCTTGATACGCACTGCGATTCATCTCATTCGTAGATTTGAGTTGTGTAATTTGCTGAACCACTGCTCGAATTCCCTGGATTGCTTTTCTTCCTGTTTCCTGAAGCTGTATGAGATCCTGTTGTAACGATTTCTGCTCGACATCAAGAGCTTTTATTTGTGAGAAAGGGTCAAGCTGATTTATCAATTGTTCCCCTTTTTCATTCGCGGTTACATTAAGCTCACCAGGATACTCTTGAACAATTCCTTGTGATATCTGTTCTAGTTTTAGCTTTAATGTTGTATACTCCTGACTTAAACCTCTAACAGAAGTAATTTCTTCTGAAAGTTTCTTAATCTCAGTTTCAAGTTGTTTTCCGTGGTCATCATGTACCATTACTGGATTTGGATGTTCAGTTGAACCACAAACCGGGCACGCCTCTCCAGCCTTTAATTGACCAGCGAGCTGTATCGCCAGGTTATTTCGTCGAATGGCCTCTAATTCTTGATTTTTTTCGGAAAGCATTTCCTCTAATTTTGCAATGAGCACTTCGCTTTGGCGTTCATTATTACAAACTGCATCATAGGTTGTCGCAGTTTTTACAAACAATGCTTCCAACCGTTTTTTTCCTTGAAGGAGTTCTTCGTTTTTGAAGTAAAGCTGTTTCTCAGTTTCAGAAGCTTGATTCTTCTTGTTTTCAACATCAGAAAGCAACTCTTGTAAGTTCTCTCGGTTATGAACAATAGTCTGCTTCTGATTATAAGCCTTTCTTTGTTCTACTCGTTCATTCACAGAGATTGTCTTTGAACTAATCCATTCTTTACGCTTTTTCTGTTTCTCTAGCTCCTCTGTTATGAATAATGACATACCTTCTACTAATCTATGCTTTTCTAGTTTCTGAGCTTGTAAACCATCAGATTTTTGCATTAGGGCTTCAGATTCTCTTTTTAGTACAGTAATTTTTTCTTGGACATTCTTTGCATCAAGAAGTTGTTGTTTTCTTGTTACCAGTCCAGGGAGCTTTTCTGTCTTTTCCGCCCTTGCTTGTTGATAACTTTGAGAAGATTTATTGTTCTCCACTTTTTTTACTAATAACTGATCATGGAGAGTTTTATAGGTTGCAGTCCATGTCTCAACTGAATTTCGAGCTGCTTCATATTCTTCAAGATAAGGCTTAACTCGATCAGATTCTTCTGCCTGTTTTACCTTCTCTTCAAGTACATGAATACTTGGTTTATTCTGATTAACTTCTTCCAATCTTGTTGTTATAGCTACCTTTTGTTGTTGCCATTCCCAGATATTTTTACTTCTTTCATAATCTGTCTCTACCTTAGTGAGCTCTGTTTGGCGTTTGTCTAACAGAATTTCTACTTCTTTTAGTTCCTGTTCTGCTATTTTTATAGCTTCAGAGGAAGCATCTCCTAGTCCAGTCTGTTCTGCTATTACCTCACCGAGTTCATTCTTTGCTTTCGTTAGTTTACTTTTCAATCTCTTGTTAAGCTTGTCTCCATATTGTTCAAGATTAAATAGTCGTTGAAGCATCTGACGACGATCTACACCTTTTAATGATAAAAATTCGGCAAACTTTCCTTGAGGAAGAACTACTGCTCTTGTAAAATCATCAATTGTTAAACCTAACAATTCCTGAATAGACAGATTTACTTCACCAATTTTATCAGCTAGTACAACCGATTCATCACCAATCTCAATTAATCGGCTAACTGCAGACTTTACGCGAAGTTCATCTGCACGCTTAAAGCTACGCTCAATCATATATCGTTTTGCACCATTTGCGTTTTCTAATTCAAAGATAAATGATACATGTAATTGTTCCTCTGCATGATTTAAAATACCTAGTGTATTATTCGAAGCACGCTCTACCTTACCATAAAGAGCCAATGTCATCGCATCCAGGATAGACGATTTTCCGCTTCCCGTTGGACCAAAAATACCGAATACTCCTCCTTCACAAAGGGAACCAAAGTCAATCGTTTGCTTTTCACGGAAACTATGCAATCCTGCAACTGTTAGTGTGATTGGTTTCATGCATCTTCACCATCCTCTTCAGCTTCATCAGAAATTAGCTCTAAAAACAATTTGGTTAATTCCGGTTCTGGTTTTGCTCCACCCGTTTGACGTTCATAAAAACGGGAAAATAATTCATCAATTGGTAAAGAAGAATTTGAAGCACGCTCTATTTTTTCCTTTTCAAGTTCTTCAAATATAGGTCTGATATGAATAAGGCCATTATGGTGTTTTCGAAGTCTATGAATCTCTTCTATTGATAATGCATTGGTTACATGAATTTCTAAATCAATCCATGCATTCGAATCCTTACCTTCATCAAGCCATCTATATACCTGAGCAAGACCTTCTGTTGCTTTCCATCTGACAAGTGGTCTTCCACTTGATAAATAGATTTCTGACATCTCGACAGGTTGACTTGGCTTAGCATCCAGAATAGTAACAGATTTTGCATAACCAGCCTCAGAGAAGCTATATGCTAACGGTGATCCCGAATATCTTGCCATTGTTTTTGCTCTAGCAATCATCTGTGGTCGATGTAAATGCCCAAGAGCTACATACTGGGCAGCTTCTGGGAGACTAGTAGCTGCTACTGTATAGGCTCCGCCTACTTCTATCGGGCGTTCAGAATCAGAACTACTTCCTCCAGTAACATAGATATGGCTCATTGCAATATTAATCGTTTCAGGTGAAAACGCCTTACTCATTTCTTCAAAAATACCTTGTATTCGTTGATCATATTTATCACGTAGCAATAATTCCTCATGAGATTCTGACAGAACTTCTGCAAGTCGAGATTCTGATGGATATGGAACTGCTGCTAATTTTAAAATTTCATCAGTTGTTGGAGAATAAATGGTTTGAACATCCATTGTAGGTAACCCAATTAGTTGTATATTTTGCTGATGCGCAAGAGGTGAAGCTGCTGAAAGGCGTTCTGGATTATCATGGTTTCCAGCAATGATAGAAATAGGTCTTTTTCCTTGATTGGATAACCGGGAAATACTATCATAAAACAACTGCTCAGCCGCTGCAGGTGGATTTACTGTATCAAAGGCATCTCCAGCCATTAGTACAACATCAATTTTTTCTTCTTCAACAATTTTAACAAGTTCATCTAAAAACTGTGCCTGCTCTTCTAGTCTGCTTCTTCCTTCTAGTGACCTACCTAAATGCCAATCGGCAGTATGAAGAATTCTCATAACCTACGCACCTTCCTTGATCTCTTTTCCTTGCTATCATTTTATCATAGAAGCTTGTCCAAAAATGGTAGACCACTAATGGAAATTTCCGGAGAATTGGTCTACCATTTTAATTCGAATTTAGATCTGGTGTGTAAAGTTGAAAAAATAGTCCATTTTTCATATAATGAAAGAAGATTAGGTGCCGTTAACACCTAATCAGTTTAGCTACACGCCACAAGCGAGCGGCTAACCAATTACGTTGTAATTTCAAAAGAGGTAACTACCCATTAACCTTGGTGAGGGACGGGTGGTTACTTCTTTTTGTATTGCTGAAACATAATAACAATTGTAACCACTCCAATTAAAACTAAGTTCGAATTTAGTGCAAAAGACAATGCCTCATAAATTGTCATGCTTCCACCTCCCTTCTGACGGGAAGTGGTTAACAGCCCACCCGTTTATGTAGCTATTTTCATATTATCATTTTTTTTGGGAGATTACTAGAAAAATAAGAACGTGTGTTCCTATTTTAGCTCTGTTGACGGGAGTATTCTTGAATATCTATTAAATGGTGACCACTTCAGGCGCTTGTAGCTTGTAGAGCAGCGTGTTCTTGTGAAGCACCCCTTTTCCAATTTCCCCTCAAGCGTGTACCACATCGAGGACTTGCGAAGCACCCTTTCACAATTTCCTTTCAAGCGTGTATCGCATACGACGCTTGCCACTCACCCTTTCACAATTTTCCCTCAAGCGTGTACCGCATCGGGGGATTGCAAATCACCCTTTACCAATTTTCTCTCAAGCGTGTACCGCATCACTCTCTTGCGAATCACCCTTTCACAATTTCCCCATAAGCGCGTACTGCATACTGTTCTCATACGCATCCCTTTTTCAACAGAAAAAGGATCTTGCCAACACACATCGGCAAAACCCTTATCTCCTAGACCTCCAACAAATGCCCACCATCAAAAAAGTACAGATATTTTTCGGTAACTGGCTTTTTCCATATATGTTCGATTGCTTTACTATATAGTTCAAGCTGGACTCTATATCGTTCTTCTAAGACAGGTTTCGCCTCTTCAAAACCACCTTTGAACCTTCCGGTAATTGCATCTGTTTTATAGTCAATTAAGACAATTCCCTTTTCATCCTCAAATATACAGTCGATGACACCCTGTATTAGGACATTTTCCTGTTGCTCGTCCGACCAATCAGCATAGGCCTCTGAGGCTGGAATGGCTACACTGAACGGAACCTCACGGCGAACTTCTTCAACGTGTTTCATTCGCTTTGCTATATCAGAATTGAAGAATCCTAGAACACTCTCAATATCAATAACCTCTGCTTGTTCATTGGTTAGTAGTTCATGATGAACCATTTTTGCAATTTGCTCACGTAGTGTTGTTTCATTAATAGGTTCCTTTAAGTTTACATGTTGCATCACCATATGCATTGCAGTCCCTCGTTCTGCAGCTGTTAATGATTTCTGCTGCATGAACCGTGGGCGATCAGCACTTGATGCTCGAAACTTAGGCATGAAGGTTGTGTCACTAGCTTCATCCATACTTTCTCTTTGTCTTTTAATTTCTGAGACCGATTGTTTTGAACGTTTGTTAGCTGCAGATTTAAATGGGTATTTCCAAGTTAGTTGATTTGTAATTCTTGGCAAGAATTCACTACTAACAGGAATATGCTTTCCTTCTTTTATTGCCTGCTCAATTTGTTCGTTTCGGTTTTCCTGGTCAGTTTCTACTTGTTGAAGCTCTGTAGCTGCGATTGGATGCATTTCCCACTTCGCAGGGTGGTTTACTACCTCCTGAGGCAAGTGGTCCACTGTTTCTTCACCACGTAATAATTGCGCATCACGATGCCTTATTAAAGCAGGGCCGACCCAATCAATATACGATTTAGCACCAGCTCTTGTATGATCTGCCAATAACCAGTCTTTGTTTTGAAGGCTAGCTTGCCATTTACCTTTTTGTTTCTCTAAGTCTTTTACAGTTCCTACCAGAAATAATTTTTCCTTTGCTCTAGTTAGTGCCACATATAAAACCCGCATTTCCTCAGCGATGAGTTCTAAATGCATCTTTTTCTTAATCGCAAGCATTGGTAGAGTTGGATAACTGATTCGTAGCTTTGGATTCACATATTTAGAACCAAAACCAAGTTCTTTATCAAGTAAATAACGTTTGTTTAAGTCCATCATATTAAACTGTTTTGACAGTCCGCCCACAAACACAACAGGGAACTCAAGTCCCTTACTCTTATGGATAGTCATTAAACGCACAACATCTTCTTGTTCACCAAGAGCTCTTGCCGTTCCTAAATCATCGCCTCTATCCTGCATGCGCTCGATGAATCGCAAGAATCGGAATAAACCTCTAAAAGATGTCGTTTCATACTGTCTGGCACGATCATATAAAGCTCGTAGATTCGCTTGCCGCTGCTTGCCGCCTGGCATACCACCTACAAAATCATAAAAATAAGTTTCACGATAGAGTTGCCAGATTAACTCTGATAGAGAACCTGTTCTTGCTTTTGTACGCCAGTTCTCAAGCATACGGTAAAACTTCCTCAATTTATAATGCGTCTCACTTTCGGAAGAAGCTTCTTTTAAAAATACCTTCATCGCCTCATAATAAGGTGTATTTTTTTCAAAAGTTCTAATATATGCAAGTTCATCTGCTTCAAGCCCAACAATTGGTGATCTAAGTACTGATGCAAGTGGAATATCTTGATATGGATTGTCGATTACTTTTAACAAAGACATCATAATCGCTACCTCAGTTGCATCAAAATATCCCGTTGACAAGTCTGCATAAACAGGGATCCCCTGCTGCTTAAACTCCTCCATAATTTGTGGTGCCCAAGGCATTGACCGCATTAAGATGACAATATCACGATACGTAATACTCCTCATCCGATCTTGCTTTCTATCATAGACTGGAAATTGCGAAGAAATCATTTCTTTAATCTTTCTTGCCATAGCTCTTGCTTCAAGCTGAGCCGTTTCAAGCTCTGCCTGATTAAAAAGAACCAGGTTATCATCTTCCTCTGAATCATCATCAGATTCAAAATTTTCAGCCTCTTGTCCATTTTTATCAATTAAAAGCAGCTCAGCTGCCATTTGGTCACTCGCTGGATAATCTGCACCTAGCTTTAATTCAGCATCATAGTCATACTCAATTTCTCCAACTTTTTCACCCATAAGCTGCTTGAATAAATAGTTTGTACCATCTAAAACCTCAGAACGACTTCGGAAGTTCTTTGAAAGGTCGATTCGTAATCCTGTATCTTCCCCTGATGGAGTAAAGCGTTTGTACTTACTTAAGAATAAAAGAGGCTCTGCTAGTCGGAATCGGTAAATGGATTGTTTAACATCTCCCACCATAAACATATTGCCAGTTGCTTCACCATCTTTTGTTACAAGCTTTAAAATTGATTCTTGCACCATATTTGTATCTTGGTATTCATCCACAAGTACTTCTTCAAACTGAATGCGATACTCTATTGCCGCAGCTGATGGTTCTAGTTCTCCAGATTCCGCATCAGATTTACGTAAGATTTGCAGTGTATAATGCTCAAGGTCTGAAAAATCAACTAACCCTTTTTCTCCCTTTACCTGTTGGAATCGCTCACCAAATTCAATTACAAGCTGTACCAACATTTCTATCGAAGGCTGCATCTCTTCGATATCTCGTAAGTATGCTTCCGGAGTTCTGCTGAACAAGTCTTCTTTTAACTTCTGAACTTGTTTTTTTGCATCATCACGTAACTTACCAACTTGCTCTTTTAGAACCTCATCATATTCAGCACCTTTAACTGGTTTTGCTGTTTTGAACACTATCGTCTGCATTTCATGATAGAGTGCAGTCCAAGAATCATTCTTAGCACGTAAAAGGCGATTTACCTGTTCAATGTCTGCCTCAACTGTTTCTGCACGAGGCGCAGGTCCACCAGGTATTCTAATTAAATCAAGTGCATGTAAAAGGTTCGCTTTTGCACCTTCCAGTTGAAGTGAAATATCTGCTAGTAAGTGCGGTATATAAGGTGTTCCGTCTAATGACTGCTGATCAATTTTATAATCAGATACGATTTGCTGTAACCACTGTTTTGGTGACGGATGAGCTCTCGAAAATTCATAAAGCTTACGAATCATATTCTGCAATTCAACGTCTGAACGATCATTTGTAAAACGATCTACCAAATCAAAAAAGCGACTATTTTCAAGGTTACTATAGTGCTCCTCAAATAGTTCCTCCATCACTTCATCTCTAAGAAGCTCGGCCTCCGTATCGTCTGCAATGCGAAAGCCTGGATCAATATCAATTAGATAATAATACTTTCGAATAACCTCTAAGCAGAAAGAGTGAATGGTAGATATGGATGCACGGTTTAGTAAGCTCAGCTGACGTCGAACATGTAAAGAAGCAGGGTTCTCTTTTAACGCCTTTTCTAATGCTTCACCAATTCTGTTTCTCATTTCCGCAGCTGATGCATTTGTAAACGTAACAACAAGTAAACGGTCAACATCAATTGGATTTTCATCTGAAAGTAACTTTTTTATTATACGTTCTACAAGAACAGCTGTTTTACCTGAACCAGCAGCTGCTGCAACAAGAATATCCTGTCCATTTGAAACAATTGCCTTCCATTGGTCATCTGTCCACTGACTACCTACTGGTTTTTCTATATTGTTACTCACTTACCTTCACACCTTCATTTCGAATTCTCGCAAGAATAGCATCGTTCTTTTCTGATGGTAGTACTCGATAATTGTTTTCTTCAAGACTTTGATCGAATTGGCAAACTGATTTAAAGGAACAGTACGTACATGGAGTTTTATCCTTCAGCTTATAAGGCGCAATATCAATTTCACCATTTGTAATCCGATTTCCTGTATTTTTAAAGACTCCTCGAACATGATTACGAAGGTAACCCAATTCTTCCTCACTAGCTACTTGGGATGTAGAATAAAAGCTGCCATCTTTTTTTAGGGCCGCTGAAACGATTTGAGAATGACCCGTTTCTAATGTTTGGTCCATCAGGCGGACACTTTCCTCATCCCCGAGCAGGAGTCCCTTCATCTTAAACTTCTTAAAAATTTCTTCTTCAATCTTGTCCTCTGGCATTGCCTTATTTGAGTTAATCATTGGGTCATGCACATGGAAATATAAAACACCTGCAGGCTTTGCAGTTGTTCCAATCCAATCCCTTGAATGCGTAATAATCACATCAAGGTAGGTCAGCATTTGAAGTGCAAGACCGTAATAGACCTCAGAGAGATTGAGAGCTTTTTGACTTGATTTATAATCTACTACTCGAAGAAGAACACCATTTGTACTTTCTGCTTTATCGACTCGGTCAATACGTCCAACAAGCTCCATTGTACTTCCGTTATCAAGTGTGAAGCGAATTGGTGGTAATGGCCCCTTTTTACCGAAGCCTAATTCAAGACCAAGTGGAGCAAATCCACTTGCTTTCGCGTGTTCACTTAATATTTTTGAAGCTCTGCTAATAATTTTTTGAAGTTTTTGCATGATATAGTGATAACGATTTGAACTTAGTAATATTTCTTTTTGTAATCGAGGTGCCAATGCCTCTACTGCTTTCGTAGCAAACTGATCACATTGTTCTTTCGTTATATCTCGCCAATCTAAACCCTTTTCTCTTAATGTATCAGCTATCTGTTTAAGAGCTGCATGAAAAAGCTCCCCGATGTCAGGTGACTCCAAACGGAATACTTTCCGCTCCCGCAATTGGAGACCATAGCTCGCAAAGTGAGAAAACTGACAACCTTGGAATACCTCCATACGCGATACACTACCTTGAATATGGTCACCATATAAAAGCTCTGTAACTTCGTTTGAAAGCTTTTTCGGTTTATTTTTATAAAACATGCTACTTATAACCAACTTACTCTTTTCACGCATTTCATCATGGTCGGCAAAATAATTATATACGTCCCACCAAAGAGGTTGAATTGGATATTGTTTTTTCCAAGCTTGCAGCTGAGTAGCAAGATAGGATAAAGATACGTCTGGATTCACAATATAATCTAGTTGTTCTTCTGCTTGAAGTTCAGATGGCTCATTCATATAGAATTTTTCAGGTACATTCGGAAATATATCCTTTATACGTTTTATTACAGGTGAAGGAAGTAATGATTTCCCTTCTTCATTCGCGAGCGGATAGCTTATATAAATTGCTTGCGAAGCGCTGGTTAATGCTCCGTACACAAGAAAGTTCTCATCTAGTAATGTTTCTCTACTACCAGGTGCAAGACGTAGTCCACCTTCTCCCAATGCTTCACGATCCTGTTCGGAGAATACCCCTTCTTCATTCGGTCTAGCTGGAATCACTCCGTCATTTGCTCCAATAATAAAAGTACATTTTATATTAGAAAACCTCGATCGCTCTAAGCTGGCAATCAGTACCTGGTCAATCGCTGGAGGCACAAGAGCAAAACGCATGCTTTCTAATCCAGTTTCAAGCATATTGCTGAACATTTTTTGAGAAACTTTTTCTTCTGCCATAATCTCTACAAATTGGTCTAGTAATTCAAGAATCGAATTCCAGACCTGATCATGTTCCCGCGCTTCAGCTAATCTTCCCGAAAGCTCAGCATTTAACTTCAATTCTTCCATTTTCGCTGGTATTTCTAGATCTTCTAAAAATAGAAAAAGAGCTTCACACATATTTGTTGCGGTTTTCGCCTTTTGTAACCGTTTTTGTAGTGTTAGTAATGGTTCAACTATCATTTGTCTTAGGTTATTAAGTTTATCTTCAAACTCTTTTTCCTTATCAGTTTGTGGAAGTTCCTGGTCCTCTAACCCTCTAATCCGCTTATACTTCCAACGTTCTCCATTCGTCCATTTGTAACCTTGCATTCCATATTCGAGGACAAAATTCTCAAGTTGGTCCATGTCTTCTCGTAATTCTGAAATGTCCTCTCCGAATGGATAGAGTAAATCTGTTTTTATACAGCGAAAGACAGCTTCATAACGCCAATTTCCAGTTATCACTTCAAGACTTGAGCGAATTAACTCAATTAATGGATGATTAAGCATGGACCGTTTCTGGTCGATGAAAAATGGAATTTGGTAATCTTGAAAAATCGTTTCAATAATCTCATGATAGTCACTTGCATTGCGGACTAATATTGCCATGTCTCGATAACGGTAATTTTCATCACGAGATAACTTCTGAATTTCACGGGCAATCCCTTCAATCTCTGCTCTGCGATTTACAGCCTGACTAAGAGTAATTGCAGGTGTGTCTTGGTAAGAAACGGTTGGTCGCTCATCAAAGAATTTCTCTAAATGAGTTAACGAAGGCTGTGATTCAAACCGAGGAGCTGCTGTTAGTAGAATTGGCTGTTCCACTTTGATTCCCAGGTCTGCTGACATTTGTAAAATAGATTGGTAGGTTGTGCCTGTCATACGAAACAAGCTTAAGTCATGTGGCGGCAGGTTGTCATATGCATTATCTACCGTAAGCGCAATTGTTACTTTTGAAGCAGTTTTCATAAGTTGCCCTACTACCTCAAGCTCTTGTGGAGTAAAACTATGGAAGCCGTCAATTAGCACTTCTGCATCCTGTATATAAGCAGATTGTGGTATCTTTTCTACTAGTAACCGCAAATAATCCTCTGAATCTACGTATTTCTCAAATAGGTGATTTTCAAGTTCATCATATAATAACTTTAAATCATGTAGCTTATCCGAAAGTACTTTGTTCTCACTCGAGACGGAGCTTCTCTGTTCTTCCAACGCTTCAGGTGTTATGCAGTATCTCTTAAACTCAGCTACCATTTCTTCCATTTGTGTAATAAATCCATTTTTATCTGCAGCACGTGAAAAGACTTTAAGATCTTGCTTCTTTGTATCAATGATTTTACGAAGAAGCATATTAACTCCCACATTATTTACATGGTAACGACTCATTCCTCCGGTTTCCTGTAAAACCCTCCATGCAAGACGAGTAAAGCTAAAGACTTGAGCACGCATCATCCCACCAATTCCAGGTGTATTGATTAAATCGTATTCCGATTGAAACGTCATTTGATCAGGAACCAAATAAACTATTGGAGAGCCCGTTGGATTTTCAATTAGTTTCGTCCTAATTTCCTCAAGGCACATATGCGATTTTCCAGAACCTGCCCGTCCCAAAATAAATTGTAGAGACATGTAATTACCTCCATATATATAAAACGTTTGTCGCCGATTGTGGCGGCTATTGATTATGATGTATCTTTTATAGAGAAGCTTTTGTTTTTTTATAGGTTACCGAACTATCAATACATTCATTGGTTCGGGCACGTAGAAATCTTCTACTTTACCGAACATCCAGTTCACACTCGCTCTCGGGCACATAAAACCCTTCTTCCTTACAGAACTTCCAGTTCACACTCGAATTTGGGCATTAAACCGAAAAACAACTTGTCTTTCAGTCACCTTGAACTTCATTTTTCCCGCGATTCTAAAAGATTATTTATCTCTTATTCTCATCTATTAATTGTACCAAAAAACTTAGCAAGACTGTCGAATCATAGCTCATCCAAATATAGTTAATTCATAGAAACCTCACATTTTGAATTTCCTCAAAATGGTTAGAAAGTAATTATTACCTCTATTACAAGATGAAAATTATATCGTACGGAACTTAGGGATGCAATGTCACCCTGGTATATGAAGACGATACAATACATTGGAGGAGAGTTAAAAACAGAGAGAGTGCATGGGCTCACTGAAAAGGAAACTGCTGAACTCCTTGCTAAAATTAGTCCAAATCAATTTGAGGAACACACAAAATGTTACCAAGCTTACTTCCATCTGTTTTACTAGCCCAGCACATTCAACTGGGCCTATTTTTTTAACCAGACCCTTAAAGTAGTCATATGCTACTACAGGGTGGTGATCTGGTTGAATCGTTTATCTATTGTTGCTCTTCTGCTCGTCATAACTGGGATTTTTATAGCCAGTAATATATATACGTTTATACCAATCTATAAAAATGTTGCTCTTGATCTTTCAATTACGATGCAGCAAGCTGTTTGGGGCAGTAGTGTTTTCTCTATTTTCTACGCATGTGGGTTATTAACCTTTGGGCCGGTTTCTGAAAAAGTTGGACGAAAGAAGGTACTTATTATCGGGCTGTTCATTTCCTTTCTTACTACGTGTATTGTCGGTTTCTCATCCAACGAAATATCACTATATGTGACACGTGGTTTGCAGGGATTTGCGCTAGGGAGTTTTGCACCTGTAGCCTTCGCCTATACGTTTGATTTGTTTCCAATTAAACAAAGAACCTTAGTACTTGCTCTCATTAATACTGGATTTATAATAGCTGGCATTCTCGGACAGCTATTGAGTTCCGTTATCACAAAATTATTTGGGTGGGAAACTGTATTTTATTTCTTTGGAATTTCCTATCTTGTATTTTTTATTTGTGGGGTACTCCTTCTTCCAAATATTTCAGTTAAACAGAAAAATGGGAGTTCTGTTTTTTCAACTATGTTTTCATTACTAAAAAATCGATCTCTCTTAAAATGTTATGTAGTGGCCTTTTCAATCCTTTTAACATTTGTTTCTTTTTACGATGGTGTTGGCCGTTTTTTAGGTGGGAAGGTTGATGAAGATATATTATTTATTATTAGGGCGATTGGACTTATTGGTGCAACGTTGTCTTTTTTCTCTGGCAAACTAGTTCAAAAATATGGAGCGAAATTCACGCTAATAATAGGATTGTATCTAACTGCAGGTAGCCTTGTACTTCTTCTGTTTTCAGGTTCTCCTATAGTAATAGGTATTCTTTCCATTCCTTTTGTTGCAGCAATATCTTTGCTATATCCTTCTGTTATTTCATTGATTGGTACAATTGGCGAACATGCAAGAGGATCGGCAATTTCGTTGTATTCTTTTACATTATTAACAGGGGCGAGTATAGGTCCAATTGTGGCATCACTCTTGGATTTTAAAGTGCTGTTGATGTGCTTAATAGGTTTATACATTATTAATCTCATACTTATTTTTAGGTTAAACGTTGAAGCCTAGTAAAAGGAATGATGAAAATAAATTTCCATCATTCCTTTAAATAACGTCTAACTATAACTTCCACAAATTGTTTACACCTGCCGTAGTCCTGTTGTTGAGGTAGTAATTCAATTTTTAGTGTTGCTGCCAAATCAGTCTGTGTATAAAGCATATCTCGAAATCCATCAACTGCCCCACAAAAAGATGGATAACACTGGTCTCCTGTACCGAAAACTCCCGTAACAATCTTTTTAGTATTCTGTTGTTCAAATGCTTTGTATAATCCTAGCATTTCATTTGGTATCTCACCATTTCCCCATGTATAAGTACCAATCATTATAATATCAAAATATCTTAAACTGCTTAGTGGGAATTCTGTTATTGGATATGCTGTGTACGTACATGAATACTCCTTTATATATTCTTCAATAACATTCTTTACTTCCTCTGTGTTTCCCGTAACTGAGGTGTATACAATACCTACATTCATTCCCTTACCCACTATAACTCATCAAATCCATTATTTTGTGAGACCTTTGTATATGTCCTGGATTTTTGCTCAAAAAAGTCCGATTTCGTTTCATTCATCATTTCATCGTTGAATACTTGTATCCATGGCATGGGGTTTATTTTATCTTCATATAAATTCTCAAATCCCAGCTGACGTAGTCGCTTATTCGCCAGGTATTCAACATACTCTTCAAACTCGCTGAGTTCAATTCCATTAATATCTTTTAAAATATAATTTGCCCATTCTTTCTCTAATTCTACAGCTTGGCCAATTGTTTCATATACATATTTTCTATTAGTCTCATTATTTAATTCTGGATTTTCCGCTAACAAAATACGTACAAATTGTGCAATGAAATAGGCATGCTGCATCTCATCTCTTTGGATATAGCTAATCATTGTACTTGTTTTCAGCATTTTTTGCTGTTTTGCTAGATTATAAAAGAATGCAAACCCCGCATAAAAGTATATTCCCTCAAGATTGATAGAGTTAACAGCCAACTCGAATAAACTTTGCGGGGAAGGATTTTCGCGAAAACCTTCATATGCATTTAAAATAAGTTGGTTGCGTTTTTTTACAATCGGGTCTACTTTCGCTTGGTTAAAACGCTCATTTTGTTCTTGTAAAGGTATTAGTGAACTTAAGATATATGAGTAAGATTCATTATGTACTGCCTCTTGCTGTGAAATAACTGCAAATATTGCTTTGAAGCTGGAATCAGTAACATAGTCCATTACTTGAAACATGGTTGGAGTTTGTAAACTATCTAGTGATGCAAGCTGTGTATTAATTCGTAAAAAGACATCTTTTTCAATCTTACTTAGTAAGTCCCATTGTTTAATATCATCCTGCATATTTATTTCTTGAGCCTTCCAAAAGTTTGAAAGTAATGTCTGATAAAGATTATACATTTGTGGATAAGCAATATCATTCCAATTTAATACACCTGAAGACTGCCCATTAATAATGCCTGTTGATTTATTTGGGAACTCTGGATTAAGAAGTTTGATTTTCGTTAAACTCATATCTGTTTCCTCCTTCATTACGAATGACATAGCTCACATTCTTCGATTTCCGCTTGGGAGGTACTCCTCACATAATAGGTTGTCTTTAACCCATTTTTCCAGGCTTCCAAATGAAGATTCAGCAACTCTTTGGCTTTAATATCGTGTCTAACATACAGGTTAAAACTTATTCCTTGATCTATATGTCTCTGGCGTGCTGCATTTTGTTTAATGCTCCATATCTGGTCCAACTCGTGACGAGCTTTTCGGTAATATTCATACGTTTTATGGTTAATATCTGGTGCCGTAACCTTAAATTTAAAATTCTTCTTTTCTTCTGCATATTCAACCGCATAAATTGGGTCTATTCCATCTGTTGAACCACCGATTTTTGCCGTTGAAGAATTAGGTGCTATAGCCATTAACCACCCATTTCGAATACCGTGACATGCAACCTTTTCTTGTAACTTCAACCAACGTTCGGAGTCATAATTTCTCCTTGTAAAATATTCGCCTGTATGCCATTCAGATGCCTCAAACATCTTATATTTTCCCTTTTCAAATGCCAATTCCATTGACGTTTTGATCGTATAATAGGCAATATCTTCATAGATTGAATCTGCATATGTAACAGCTTCTTCTGATTCCCAATAAATACCCTCCAGCGCAAGAAGATGATGCCATCCAAAAGTACCCAAACCAACTGCTCGATACTTTTTATTTGTTATGTCAGCCTGCTTAACGGAGATTGTATTAAGGTCAATCACATTATCAAGCATTCTGACTTGTATTTTCGTTAACCGTTCTAGCACTTGGTCCTTTATTACTCTTGGAAGATTAATAGAAGACAAGTTACAAACGACAAAATCACCAGGTTTACGAACTATTACAATGTTTCCATCCTTATCTATGTACTCTTTACTTATGGATGTTGGCGACATATTTTGTGCAATTTCAGTACATAAATTACTACAGAATATGGAAGTTCTTCCTCGCTTGAGAAGATGTTTATTTGGATTCTTTCGATTTACTTCATCTCGGTAAAACATATATGGCGTCCCTGTTTCCAGCTGAGCAATCATAATCCGTGCCATGATATCCATCGCCCGGTATGTTTTACGAGGTAATAAAGGATGTCTTACTGCCTCTTCATATTTTTCAGTGAAATATTTATCGTCTTCTTCATCATAAAAGTCCTCAAGACCTAGAGGTGCCCCGTGTTCATCTGTCCACCCCATGACTTGTTTAACTTCGTGAGGGCAAAAAGTATGCCACTCTCCGATACTTCTACCGGTTTCATCTACTTCTTCAAGTTTTTGCATAAACAGATCTGGTACGCTAACACCTGTGAAAACATCATGTGCTTTTCGACGCTCATCTCCATTATTCGTTTTAAGATCAAGGAATCCGTTCATAATATCCTTATGGAAAATATCAAGATAGATTGCAATTGCACCTTGTCGTTGTCCTAGCTGGTCTACGTTTACAGCTGTATCATTCAGCAAACGAATCCAAGGAACAACACCAGAAGAATTCCCTTTAAATCTTTTTATATCAGATCCTAACGCCCGTACCTTTCCATAGTAAACCCCAATACCTCCACCATCTTTTGATAATCTAGCAATATCCCAATTATTTAGGTATATCCCATCTAATGAATCATCAACAGTATCAATAAAACATGAAGATAGCTGCCCAAAGCTTTTTCCCGCATTCGATAGCGTAGGAGTCGCTACTGTCATATATAAATTACTTAATGCCCAATATGCTTCCTTAACTAACTCTAAACGCTGCGCTCTCTTTTCATTTTTCATTAAGGTCATGGCAATAATCATAAAACGTTCCTGAGGCAGCTCATAAATATTTCGTTCATAGTCTCTGGCAAGGTAACGATCTGCTAATAGGAACAAACCAATATAGGTAAACAGATAATCCTTGCTTTGATCAATTAATTTACCTAGTTCTACGATTTCTTCCTTGCTATACCCTTCTATTAGTTCAGTAGAATATATCCCTTTATGAGTCAATAAACGGATTAAGTCGTAGAATTCACCATATTTTAAAGTTGAGTTATAATTTCTATTTTTAGCCGCTTTGTCGTAGAGGTCTTCTAAAAACAAATAGGCAGCTAAATATGTCCAGTCTGGTTGGTCCATTGCAACCTTATCTAATGCATAAAACATTGCCTGTTGATTAGCATTTAGTTTTTCTAGATTCTTTTCTAACAATCTTTTTTGGATTTCATTTGTATCCAATTGATAGGTTTCAGATGCATATTTAAGTGCACCGAAGACAGATCCCATTTCCTCTTTTACTGTTATTACCAATTTTATCTCTCCTCCAGTTTAAAAATAGTTCGGGAAGTTCGAAGGAAGTTAGGCTAAACGAAATCTTAGTTTTAAAACCTATAACGCAAAAAATCCGTTCAAATAATTGAACGGACGAAACGATAACAGTAAAAAGTCAAAAAACTGCACTCTTCTACCAGCCATCGTTTCATCTTCTCAATCCCCGAAGAAGTTGAAACATCTTAAGAAAAGACAGGTCTCCTGACTTATGCTTCACACTACTATGAACCCTTCCCGTATAAGTACCTTTTAAGTTACCTTATACAGTGGTTTGTTGTTCATTTCGTCAGCATTTACAGTTGCGGGGGCAGTTCTGGATTTTCACCAGATTCCCTATTAAGCCTAACGGCATCCTTATCTCAAGGCATAACACAATATGTAGTTATAAAACTATCATTAAAATCAATATCTACTACCATTTAATGATATGAGAAAAAAGTAATATATGCAAGACAAACTTTGACAATTTGTTCAACTGCTTTTATAGAAACAACACCATATGCTCTTCATCACGGTATTCCCCTTTATACTTTATAGCACGTTCCTCCACCGCATACACCTTAAATCCAAGACCCGAATAAAGCTGCTTGGCAGGAGTATTCCCGGCATCTACAGTTAGGTAGAGTTGTTCCACTTCTGGTAATTCCTTAGCAATACGTATAGCTTCGTACAGTAGTTCTTTGGCAATCCCTTTCCCTCTCCATTTTACATCAACATACATTGCTACAATATTCGCCCTGTGTCTTAATTTTTCATGTGTTTCACGTATTAATGTAACCATACCAATCAGTACTTCACCTTCAAATGCACCTAAGTTGAATTGCCCTTCGGTCTGAAACCTTTGTTCATATTCTTCGATAGGATTTTGTCTATTAACCGCTTCCTCATAGGTTGTTAAAAAGGCTTCCGGTGCATTTTTTAACGCCTCAAGCCTTAGTTCCCAATACGCTTTGGCATCGATTGATGTTAATTTTTTAACAAACATATGTTACAACTCCTTTTTAGATGAGAACATTTGTTCTCGTGTTTTTAGGTTATTTTAATTATAATTGGACCAAATGAAAATTTATAAAAAAATTTGGAAATCCTAGTAAAGTTATAAACCAATCTTTTGAGGAGTGATGTAGAGTGAAAAGTCAAGCAACGCCTTATTTATATTTTGATGGAAATGCTAGAGAGGCTTTGGAATTTTATAAGGATGTTTTTGAAGGTGAAATATATGACCTGCAAACATATGGAGAAGCAGACTATCCAACACCACCAGAAGCCGAAGACAAATTAATTCATGGTAAATTTAAAAAGGATAATCTATTTCTTATGGTTTCAGACAATTTTCCAGGTCAAAACGTCACCTTCGGAAATCATATCACTCTTGTTCTGGAATTCGAAAGTGAAGACGAAATAACAAAAACCTATGATCGATTAGCTCAAAAAGGCACAAAAGTAATGGAGCTGCAGGATACATTCTGGGGAGCAAAATACGGTAAAATAAAAGACCAATTTGGGTTCAATTGGGATTTAAACTACACAAAATCATGATAAGTTCAATTAATTTGGGGCAACGGCATAAATAGCCAATCCACAGAGTTAAAAATCACTCTGTGGATCTCTTCATAGTCTCCCATTCATGCTTGAGAATACCATATGAATACATATCATATCGCTTACTGTCTCGTTCCAAAAATTCTCTTGCAGCTCCCTCACGTACAAATCCAAGTTTTTCGTACACTGCAATTGCCCTTTCGTTGTATTCAAAAACTGTCAATTGGATTCGATATAAATTCAATTCTCTGAAAGCGAAGTCTAATACAAGCTGCATTGCTTCATATCCTAATCCTCTGTTGCGGTTGCCTTTTCCACCAATTGCGATAGCAAGCCAAGCTGTACGATGTGGCCAAATAATACTATCTAAGTCCACAAAACCAACTACCTGATCCGCTTCTATATCTTTAATTCCGAACACAAAGCTCTTATCATTTTTCTGTTCTATCCATTCCTTGAAGGCATCTGGATGCTTTGGAAAAGCAGGAAGGGTATCTAAATTTCGTAAGAATTCTTGGTCCTCATACCAACTCACAATCGTTGGGACATCCTCTTCTTTAAAACGTACTAACTGTACCTTGTTACCTTTTAATAAATTGTATGTAATCATGACTTTATCTCCTTTTTTCTTGCTATGGATTAATTCTATAAGTAGATAAAATTCCCCTTTAAAGATTGACGACAATTTAAATTATTCAAGACAAAAACAAAAACAAGACCACGTCGGCCTTGCTTCTATCCTACTTTATTATGATAGGTTTTCTGTAAAAAATTTTTGTCAATCTTCCCAACATGTGTTTTAGGTATTTCATCAACAAAGATAAACTTTTTAGGTATTTTGTATTTTCCTATTTTCAACTTACAAAATTCAATCAATTCCTCTTGCGTACAGCTTGCATCTGGCATAAGTGAAACTACAGCAACAACCATTTCTCCCCACTTTTCATGAGGTACCCCTATTACTGCCACTTCACTGACTAAAGAATGCTGGCTAATACATTGCTCGACTTCAAGTGGGTATACATTCTCTCCACCTGTAATAATCATTTCCTTTTTGCGACCAACAATGTAATGATAGCCTTCGCCGTCCCGTCTAGCTAGATCGCCTGTGTGTAGCCAGCCATTTTTATACGCTTCGTTTGTTGCCTGCGGATTATTCCAGTAGCGCTGGAATACATGCTTTCCTCGTATCAGCAGTTCTCCCACTTCTCCAACATCGGCCTCTTCTCCCTTTGAATCTACGATTTTCACATCATTAAAAAGCATTGCTTTTCCGACTGAGCCTCTTCTAAATCTGGAGATGTTTGGATCGATAAAGAAATTATTCGGACCAGCTTCTGTTAGTCCATACCCTTCTTTAAAGGAAAGCCCCTTTTCCTCAAATGCCTGATAGATTTCTAGAGGGCATGGTGCTCCGCCCGATAGAAATGTATGCATAGTTGGGAATGTTTCATCCTTGAACGACGCACTATTCACAATCAAATGATACATTGTTGGTACAAGCAACACAATTGTACAACACTCTTGGTTTATAATTTCAATTGCCCGGTCAGGTTTGAAGTCATTCGCGATAACAACTTTTCCACCCATCATCAAAATAGGAATGGATAAGGCATTAAGTCCTCCAGTATGAAACATTGGCATATATGTTAACGTTACATCTTCCGCTGACAAATTCCAGCTTAGTATTGTATTTAATCCGTTCCACATAATAGATTGATGGGAGAGCACTACTCCCTTCGGTTTTCCAGTTGTACCACCTGTATATATGATAGCAAGCGGATCTGTTTCAACAATGGTATCTTCGCTTTTGAACGAACCTGTAGGTCTATTGGTGACTTGTTCATATTCCTCTGAATCTATGTTCAGTATTCTTTGTGAACCTTTGTTAGTTACTAAACTTTCAAATTTCGTTGATAAAACAAGGAGCTTCGGTGTACAGTTTGATAAAATATACGCTATCTCTGTACTTGATAGCCGCCAATTTAGCGGAACAAAAATGGCACCAATTTTCCCACAAGCAAATAATAAGTCAAAGTAGCCTACATCATTTGCAGATAATAGTGCTACACGATCCCCTTTTCCGATATTTAACGAAAGTAAATGGGCAGCCAAACTTTCAGCACGTTTATTTAGTTCATAATATGTAAAGCGGATTCCCGCTTCCCCTTCCACAACAGCAATCGAATCAGGTGATAGTCGAGCCCGATTTGCTATCCAATCCAGTTCCCACCTCACAACTATCTCTCCTTACATCATCAGAATTCTATTATTACTGTAAAAGAAAGTAGTTACATAGAAGTTACATGACGGTTCGGGTTTGCCTATATTAGAAAGGAACTTCTAGGTTTTCGCAAAAGAACAAAAGCGTAAGCGCCTTGGTCAAGGAACATCGACTAAATAACCGCCACGTCCTGTGGCGAACGTCGATGTCAGCACATCCTGTGCAAGTCCGACAAGCGCTGGAACCCCGACGAGGAGGCTCGAAAAAAAGCAAAGCTTTTTTCCTGCGAGGATTAGACTCACGAAGCATCCCTTAGTGTTGCCGCCGCAGGAGGGGTGAAGCGACCTCGAGGGGCTAGGCGCTGGAGCTTGACTTGAATAACCCTTTTTTCAAAGTTATCCGCATCATGAAATTTTATAATTTCCTAAACAATAAAAAAAACGAGCGGAAATCCACTCGCATTAGTTACATCATTATACCCCCATCGACATGAAGAGTTGTTCCATTTACATAATCTGATTCATCAGATGATAAAAACAAGTATGCATTTGCAATATCAGATGGCTTACCTAGCTTTTGTAAAGGTATCATTTGTTTTAATTGATTAATAACCTTTTCTGGAACAGTTGCCACCATGTTTGTTTCAATAAATCCTGGAACAACAGCATTCACATTAATCCCTTTTCTACCAAGCTCTTTTGCCCATGTTTTGGTCATTCCTACAACCGCTGCCTTTGATGCGGCGTAATTAGTCTGACCCACATTACCGTATACTCCAGAAACAGATGAAGTGCTAACAATCTTTCCTTTCCCGCCAGCTATCATATGAGGAACAACTGCCTGTGTACAATTAAATACACCAGTAAGATTTACATCGATCACCTTTTGGAAATCCTCTTGGGAAAGCTTAGTAAGCATCCCATCACGTGTGATTCCGGCATTGTTAATTAAAATGTCAATTTTTCCAAATCGTTCCATGACTCCAGCAACCATTTGATCAACACTCTCACGGTTTGCAACGTCTACCTGAAAAAATTCCACCTCGGCACCATTTGCTTTCAATTCCTTTGCTCTTTCTTCACCATCAGTATCATAGTCTACTAGAGCTACCTTTGCACCTTCTCTCACAAAGGTAATAACAGCTTCCAAACCTAATCCATTTGCCGCTCCCGTGATGATTGCTACCTTATCTTTTAATCTCATTTTGCTGGCTCCTTTTGCTCTAAAAATTGATGCATATGCTGTAAGAGTAAATTCAAATTATCAATTAATGGAGAATGGCCACAGCCTTCTAATTCAACAAATGTTGCATTATCTCCTAAATCCTCCATGATTTCTTTTGCCATTCCGTCAAGGACGACTAAATCTCTGTCTCCACGTAAAACCAATACAGGAATGTCAATTCTATCTGCAAGGCCATTCCCTTCTGTTAATCCGTTGTGGTGATGGCTAATATTAAAAGTATTTAAGGAATAATAAACTTCAGCTAAATTACGCTGTGTCATCATATCTTCAAGATACTCATTATAGTGATTTTCATCTGGTTGGTTATCTCTGTATATAGCAGCATTCCAGATTGCCTTTAGCGCCTCTTTATTTCTGTTGTTATATGCTGTTTGAATAGGTATCGTTCTAGCTAAATCGCTATGAATGTCTTCCATTGTTTTCAATCGATTCGAAAAATCCATTTGGCCGTCTGCGCCTAATCCAAAGAACGGATAGCCTCTTGTTGAAGCGGATGCTAATAGAATTAACTTAGAGCAATAGCCAGGATGATCTGCAACAAACTGCATACCAACTGCTCCACCAGTCGACCAGCCAGCAATTGTGAAATCTTTCATACCTAATTCATCCACAAATAATTTAATATCATCTGCAAAATCTTTGATTGACTGAACAGGCGTGTGGTATGTAGAAATACCGAATCCCCTCATATCAACAGCATATACCTTGTAATCGCTATCAAGATTGTCTATTACAACATCCCAATGTTTAGAAGAAGTCATGTTACCATGAATGAGAAGTAAAATTCTTTCTCCACCTTCTCTTTCGCGGTATCCAAGCGTTTCACCGTTTGCTAGTTTAACAGTTTTTAGTTCGACAGCAGACATTAGCAATCCCCCCATTTAATTGTTGTGGCACCCCATGCATACCCAATTCCGGCACTAACTAATACAACTACGTCTCCATCTTTTATTTTACCTTTTTTTACCGCCAATTCCATAGAAAGTATTTGGTCAATTTGACCAATATGTCCATATTCTTTTAAGTAAATAGAATTCTCTTCTGATAAGCCTAATTCCTTCAATACATAATCATGTGCTGACTTTTTCATATGAAGTATTCCTAAGTAGTTAATATCCTTTTCTGTATACCCGCTTTTTTCAACTGATTTACGGATTACTTGAAGGAAGTTTTGCATTGACTTTTCTTCCAGGCGTTTTTTCATACCTTCAGGATCTAATACGTCTAACATATTAAGCTTTTGATCCAAAGCTTCTTTTGTAATAGGGTATTTTGTCCCTCCAGCAACAACAACTACATCTTCTGAAAAAGAACCGTCTGTCATGATATGACTTTCAAGAACATGATTGGAGGCTGCTCCTTTTTGTAAAAGAATAGCACCACCCCCAGCTCCTAAATTGTACATGAATCTTGTTCTCGGATTTTCATAGTCAATAAAATCAACATTTCGGTATCCGCCTGCGAGTAAAACAGTTTTAATGGATTCATCAGATTTCATCATATCTTTAGCAACCTTAATTGCCATTATGGTAGTACCACATCTCATCGCAACATCAAAACCCCAGGCATTTACTGCACCTAGCTCCTGTTGCATTTTTATTGCCGCTGTCCATAGTGGATATTCCTTGTGTTCTTCCCCTATATAAAGAATTAAATCAATTTCGGCCGGATCTATTTTAGCCTTTTCAATCGCATTTTTTGCCGCTATAATCCCCATTTCACATGTATGATCCTCTGGCCCAGGTATTGGCTTTTTTGTAATACCTAGTTTTGATTCAACAATGTGCGTGGGAATACCTGATTTTTTTGCAATTTCTTCAGCTGTTAAAAATGTTTCTGGTATATATATTCCTGTACTTACAATTCCAATAGATTGCAAGATTGTCACTCCTCAATAACTTGTTTCATGAAGCTATATGCCTCTTCCAGATCAGTTACAATCACTTCATCCTCACCCTGCACATGACTCACTTTAATACGCCATTGCTTTTTCAACGTCTCTTCATCAACATTAACTAAAGCACAGCGGACAACGAATGAAGTTATAATTGGATTCTCATTCATGAACCTCTCTCCTTAGCCTGCTATTTTCTCCTTCTTAGTAACTCCAACTTTTTTTGATAGTCTTTTTGCCCAGCCTGCTTTTATTGACCCTACAATTCCCATCGGGAAGAACATTACAGCTAATATATAGAGAGTTCCGAAAAATATCATCCAACGTTCAAATATCCAATGTACCTTTGCTAACCCAGTTAACCAGTGGTGAGCAAACTCAATTAACCCTGCACCAATAATTGCTCCAACTAAGGTTCCCACTCCACCAATGATGGTCATAAGGAGAGCGTCTAATGTAACATCCATTGCAAATACAGATGTGTTTACAAAACGAAGTGTTAATACATACATTGAGCCCGAAATACTAGCAACAATTCCAGCAACAACACTTGCGATAATTTTATAATGGATGACATTGTAACCTAATGATTCTGTTCGCGGTTCATTTTCACGAATCGCTTGAAGTACACGACCTAAAGGAGATTCAGTGAATCTTTTTAAAATAAGGAATACTACAATCATTAAAAGTAACGTGACAAAGTACAACACCATACGGTCCTTTAATAAATCCGGAATACGAAATGTAAATCCATCATTACCGGCCGTTAGGGATCTCCATTTTTCTGCAGCAACTAAAAACAAACCTGAGAAAGCGAGCGTAAGCATAGCGTAAAAATGACTTTTTAAGCGTAACGAAAGTAGTCCTACGATATAACTTATAATCGCCGAAATAACAACACCAACAAGGATTGAGAGTAGAAACATCATGATTGTTGGTTCAAATCTTTTTAATAGAATCCCGGTTGTATAAGCTCCTATTCCAAAAAACATCGCGTGTCCAAACGATACGATACCCGTGTAACCTAGCAAAATATCATAGCTCATTGCAAAAACAGCAAATATAAAAATTTGTGTAAAGAGAATTAATATACTTCTTGTATCGTCTACAAATGGATAGCATAGTAAAAAAACAGCAACAGCAATATAGATAATATTTGCTTTTGAAGAATTGTTGAGAAGTTTCATACCCTCACCCCTTTGCACTAAATAATCCTTGTGGTCTAAAAATTAATACAATGGCCATTAGCAGCATATTAACTGCCAGCGATAATTCTGGGACATAATACGCCATAAATGCGCCAGATAACCCTACTAAAATAGCTGCAAATAAAGAACCTGTAATACTGCCCATCCCACCTATTACTACAACGATAAAAGCAAGAATAGCAAATTCCATTCCCATTTCTGCATGAATAACGCCAGAATACGGGCCTAACAATACGCCACTTAGAGCTGCCATAGAGGCACCGACCATAAATACAAGCATAAAAATCTTTTTAATATTAATCCCTAATGCTTGCACCATTTCTTTATTAATAACTCCTGCACGGACGATTAACCCTATCTTTGTATTTTTTAAAATATAATAAATTAAAAAGAACACTAGAAAACCAATCGTGATTATAAACAGACGATACTTGATTAAAATAACTCCACCAAACTCCCAACTACCACTTAAATAAGAAGGCGTTGAAGCACTTAATTGATTGGGTCCCCAGACTACTTTCAGCATCTCAGATAGTACTATCATGACTCCTAATGTAATTAAAATCTGTTGAATATGATTTCCATACACTGGAGTAATAATGAATTTTTCCATGAGCAAACCTAATAGTAGACCGGTTAGTAAAGCCGAAATAATACCTAGTAAAAAGCTATCGGTCATATCATAAGTCCACACACCAGCATAGGCACCCCATGCAAACAAGCCGCCATGCGCAAAATTTAATACATCCATAAGTCCAAAGATTAAAGTTAAACCAGCAGCTAGAAGAAATATTAGCATTCCAGTTGCTAGACCATTAACTGTTAAATTTATTAAAACATCCAATTATAGTCCTCCTCCCATTGGATTCAGTTATTAAGCAATTCCTAAATATTGTTTACGAAGCTGCTCGTTTTCCTTTAGCTCTTTCATAGCACCACTATGAACTGTTCTTCCATCATCAATAATGTAAAATTGATCCCCAATCGTACTTGCCATATAAAAGTTTTGCTCAACTAAAACAATCGTTGTTTGTGATTTCATCTCCTGAATTGACTCCATCACCTTTTCAACAACAATTGGAGCAAGTCCCTTACTCGGTTCATCAATTAACAATAAGTCATTGTTGTTTACATATGCTCTTGCTATAGATAGCATCTGTTTTTGTCCACCACTCAGATTGCCACCTTTTCGCTTCCAAAAATTCTTAAGGTCTGGAAACAAAGTAAGGATATATTCTAAACGCTCTCTTGTTTGGTCATTTTCTTTTTTAATGGCCACCTTCATATTTTCTTCTACCGTTAATTCCCCAAATATCCCTTGATCTTCAGGAACATAGCCAATTCCCTTCCCTGCAATATGATAGGTTGCTAGCCCTGCAATGTTTTCCCCATTGTATTCAACTCTACCCTTAGACGGCGGATTAAGTCCCATAATGGACCTTAAAGTAGTTGTTTTTCCCGCACCATTTCTTCCAAGGAGTACAGTGACTTCCCCTTTTTTTGCTTCAAAGGAAACGCCTTGTAAAATATGAAATTGATCAATATAGGTCTCAATTGCTTCTACTTTAAGATGCATTGTCATCGTACAAACCTCCTAGATACGCTGATTGTACTGTTTCATTATTCATGATTTCTTCTGGAGTTCCATCAGCTAGCAATCTACCATTAAATAAAACCATTACACTATCAGAAAGATCGAGTATCATATCCATCTTGTGTTCAATTAAGATAATTGTTCGATTTCCTTCTGCTTTTATTTTCTTGATAACCTCTAGTATCGCTGGCACATCTTCAAGCGACATCCCTGCTGTAGGTTCATCTAGCAATAATACCTCTGGCTCTAATGCCAAGAGCATCGCAATTTCCAGCTTCCTTTTTTCGCCGTGGGCTAAATTCTTAGCCACAGCTTCTACTTTATTTTCAAGAAGAACAAGCGTTAATATTTCCTTTGCTTTCTCTTCGAATTGTCGATATTTACGAAAATGCTTTAACATTTGATATCTAACGCCCGCCACGGACTGTACCGCCAGTCGAACGTTTTCTAGCACCGTTAGATTGGGAAATACATTGGTTATTTGAAAAGAACGTCCAATTCCTTTTCGTGTTCTAGCAGTTGGCGTTAATTTTGTAATATCTTCGCCTTTGAAATACACCTGACCATTCGTCGGACTTAGTTGTCCGCTCAATAAATTAAAGAATGTTGTTTTTCCTGCTCCGTTTGGCCCAATAATTGATTTAAAGTGATTTGCAGGGACCGTGAAATTCACTCCATCTACCGCTTTATGACCACCAAAAGATATTGATAAATTTTTAGTTTCTATAATAGGGTTCATATTTTTCACCTCTTTTTGTATACTCTTTTGAAAGTAATAGTAAACTTCGGCAGAAGCTACCGAAGTTTACCTTTTCATACTTTAGTTACGTATTGGTGGAGCTGTTTCCTCTGGTGTAAGTTCACGCATAAGTACAGGAACTGGATAATCAACACCATCCACTTTTTCTAAACGGATTGCATATAAAGCTTGCAGTGCTTGGTGATCTTCTTCTCGGAAAGTCATTGTACCTTTAGGTGTTTCAAAGCTCATACCTTCCATTGCAGTTATAAGTGTCTCAGCATCAGTTTTGCCATCTGTCTTTTTAATCGCTTCTACGATTGCTAATGCAGCTGTCATTCCACCAGGTGTAAATAAGTCTGGAACTTCTCCATTAAATTTCTCTTTATGTTTTTCTACTAACCAGTCGTTAATCTCATTCTTAGGAAGACCATGATAATATACTGTGAATCCTTCCATACCAACTAATGCATTCATCGTTGCAAGAGCAGGAATATCAGGAGCGCCAGTAGAAATTTTAATTCCATTTTCTTGAACCTTCATATCTGCAATTTGATTCCACGGCGAGTTCGCACCAGCCCAAACTACAAATAAATAATCTGGTTTTGCTTCAATAATTTTTTGGATATTTGAAGTAAAGTCTGTTGCAGCTGGGTCAGCATATTCCTCATGAATAATATCAGCGCCCAATTTTTCTGCGGCTTCTTTAAATGCTGCAACACCATCTCTACCAAATGCATAATCCGGTGCTAAAGTCGCAATCTTAACGCCTTCCTTTGCAATCGCTGCTGCACCTGCAACTGCATCTTGAGATGAGTTACGTGCAGTTCTGAAAATGTATTTATTCCAGTCTGCACCAGTAATACTATCGGCAGCAGCAGGTTCAACGATCATAACTTTTTCATATTCTTCCGCCAGTGGTAAAACCGCTAACGTATCAGCTGAACTTGATGAACCAACTAAGAAATCTACTCCATCTTCTTCAATTAGTTTAGTTGCTTTTTGAATTGCAACCTCTGGCTTTGTTTCTGTATCTTCCACTACAAATTGAATTGGGTGCCCGTTAACTTCCATCGTGCCACCAGTGGCATACTCTAGCCCCAATTCAAAACCTTGAGTAGATTGCTTCCCGTAAGATTCAAGGCCACCACTTAATGAAGCAAGTACACCAATCTTAATAGGATCCTTCGCTTCTTCACCTGAGTCATTCCCTTTGTTCCCATTGTCTTCCTCTTTCGTTCCAGTTGAGTCGGAACTACATGCTGAGGCAACTACCATTAACATAGCGAGCAAACTCATAAACAACATTCTCATAAATGATTTCTTCTTTCCCACTTTTCTTCCCCCTTGAAAATTCGACTTAAACATTAAAACTAGAAAACTTTGAATTCATCGTACTGCGGATTAGTTACAACTGAGTTACAAGGTGATGGATACATTAATTTAATGGGATATTGTTTTACTCTAGGAGTGTAGTATTTTAAGGCTTTCGCTAAATAATGGGTACTAGTAGATTCGGGTTATCATTTTTTGTGTGGACTCGTTTTGGCATTTTCTCAGGCGGAGAGTGTTCATCATTCTTTTGAGTGACTTCGCGTTTGGTTTCCTGTAGCTGTGGGCGTTCATTGCCTTTATGAGTGACTTCGCTTCGGTACTTCCTTCGGTGAAGGCATTCATTATTCATATGAGTAACCTCACTTCGGCATTTCCTCAAGCTGTGGGCGTTCATCGGCCTTATGAGTGACCTCGATTCGGCACTTCCTCAAGCTGTGGGCGTTCATCTTCCTTATGAGTGACTTCCCGTCGGCATTCTTCAAGCTAAGGTCGTTCATCTACCTTATGAACGACCAACTCCACCACTACTCCCTTCCGTTAGGCATTCATTGACCAGTCTATAATCTATTTCCCTAGCATGTTTATCCAAAACTACAAGACTTTAGTTAGAAAACCAAAGCTCTGATTCCCATAACCATATCGAAGTAGGTCCCTAAAACTAAAAAAGACCAAGCCTACTTTTTACCATAGTAGTCTCAGTCTTTTTTCATTATTCCTATTTTTTGAGATTTGAAGTTTGGAGAATCATTTCGTACATTTGCTTTGTTGGTTGCATAGGGTCAACGCCTAGTTCTTCTTCCAGTGCAACAAGACATCTTTTGTACCACTTCATCGCCTGTGGGCGATTGTTTTTTTGATAGTAACAGAACATTAATAATCGATAAGCTTCTTCCCATGTTCTATCCTTTGATAGTATTTGTTCACACCAGTAAATCGCTTCATCGAATTGCATTGTTTGTACATATGCTTGAGAAATTCGTTCTGCACCTCGTAAAAATAATACTTGAAGCCGCTCTCTTTCATTTAGGCACCAATCTTCATATCGTCGATTTGGTAGATAATCGCCTTCATAGAATTCTAAAGCCCGGCGCAAGCATTTAATGACTTGGTCTGTCTCCTTTTCGTGTAAGCCGGCATGAATCCATTCTTCAAATTCTATAATATCTAGCTGATATCCAGCTTCCTGGTTTAACCCATAGGACGAACCAACTCTTTGGATAAAAAACGGAGTTGACCTTGCAACACGATTTGGTTCAAGCGCATTATTCAGTGCATTTAACGCCACTTTAAAATCCCTTGCGGCCGCCGTTTCATCATGCTCTGGCCATAATATAGAAAAGACTTGCTCTCTATCTATCAAATTGTTACGCTTTGTAACAAACAGTTCAAGAAGCTCTTTTGCTTTTCCACGTTGCCAATCGGATTCTTCTACTTCATGACTTCCAAGCCACACTTTGAATTTCCCTAACGTTTGAATTCGAAGGGTATACCCAGGGTGTGATGTAATATTTGAATATCCCAAGTCGTTTAAAAGTTGGCTTACATACTGATGGTGAATACCTTCATTCTGGGCTTCTAATAACAATGGAACAACATTATACAGATCTTGCGGCCCAAAAGTTGTACGCTCTATTAGAACATATTCATAACTGCCAACCTGCATCTTCTTTAGAAAGCTACTAAAGGTTTGGATAAAATCAGCCCTATTTTTTTGATTATAATAGAGGAAGGATTGCCATAATTCAGCCATAACAATTCCATATTGGTCACCGCAATTCTCAAATAGGGCCTTACATCTGTGTAAATATTCTATAGCATTATCTCCTTTACCGTTATGAACGGAGGAAATTCCCATACAAAGTAAGATAAGTGCTGATAACCATGAATCCTTTACTTTTTCTGTTTCTTCAAGAGCCCGATTTCCAAACTCGATTGCTCTATCATACAGGCCCTTATTACCGTATAAAACACAAAGCCCCATTAATGGTTCTGCTTTACCTCTTGAAACATTTATTTCTTCCATAATTTCAAGGGCGGTTTCATAGCATTGAGTTGCAAGTGATAGATCATATTTATCAATAAGTTGAACCGCATGTCCCATTCGAATCCATCCGCAAGCCTCAACAAAAGGAGCTTGAAATTTAACTCCTTGTTTAATACCAGCCTCAGCAAGTTCCTTTGCTGCTTGACCATTTCCCATAAATGCTTCAATTAATGATAAAAGTAGATCTGTTTCCCTATGTGATTGCTGAAGGTGTGCTGTTTCTTGTTTTTTCTCATACACTTTCTTTTGCATTAGAATTTTGCGAGCTTCTACTAACTTTCCTGTTCTTAGATAGAGCCTTGCTTCTAAGTTTCCATCTATAAGTGGGATATCAAGTTCTTTCCCCTTTTCGAACCACTTTTTCGCTTTTAATGCCTGACCTGCATTTGCTAAATTCTCAGCCATAAGCTGATACAAGCGGCTCTTATCCTCACTTGATGAAGCTGTATGTTGTTCAAGTGTCTCAATAGCTTGCTGTAAGTACCGTTCCGCTTTACCAGGTTGAATCGTGTCGAGATAGATTTTTGCTTGGCCCTCAAATGCTTTACTCATACCTTGATGATCTCTCGCTTCTTTTGCCATTTGAATGACCTTTATATAACATTCCTCTGCCTCTTTATAGGAGCAGCGGTATCGTAATGCCTCCCCCTTGTATAGCCAGAGTAAATAATAATGATTCATAAGTGTAGTAGGTATTTTTTTCAGGCGTTCTAATAATCCTTCTAACTGTCCGTTTTCAATCATCTTTTGCCCATAATGATGAAGGATCTCAGCTATTCTTTCATAATCTTCAGTTGCTTCAAGATGATAGATTGCTTGATTAAAATCTCCCAATCTTTGATAATATCGAGCTGTCTGGATGTGCAAATTATGATAATGTCTTTCATTTGTAGAGGACAACCTCTGTTCCAGAAACTCTTTAAATAATGCATGATATCTGTATTGTCCTTCTCCAATAGAAAGCAAGAATAAATTATGATCAGAAAGCTCCTTTAACATTTCTCCTGAGCCTCTAATTCCTAAAACTTCATCACAAACCCTGCCATTTAATTCTTCGAATATACAAGTATTCTCCAGGAACTGTTGAACCATAGGAGGTTGCTTCATGAATACCTCCATCGCAAGAAAACGAAATAATTCATCTAGTGATTGTGATTTATTAGCCAGGATTGATACTAAATTCCCGTCAGATGTAAGTTGTTGACGAATCATACCAATTGCTATTATCCATCCCTCTGTCAAAGAGAAGATACGCTCTACATCATCTTCACTAATTTCCCCTTCATAAAGGTCACTTAAAAGCACCTCAACTTCATCAAAGGAAAACATGAGATCCTTTTGTCTTAGTTCGAGTATTTCCCCCTTCACCTTCATGGTCGTTAAAAACTCCCAGTTTGGCCTTATCCTACTTGAAATTACTAGATGTAGATTTGATGGTAGATGCTGTAATAACCAGGTTACCCATTGATCAATTGCCTCTGAATGCTGTACGAGATGATAGTCATCAATAAATAAGAAAATTTCATTTTCTAAAACGGAAATTTCATTTATAAATAAAGAACATAGAGTTCTAATTTCTTCATCCCGAACATAACGCTCAATATTTTCTACATAAAGAAGGAGTTCTGTTCCGAATCCTGAGTGATTTTTTCGAATGGCGTACACGACATAAGTGAGAAAAGGAATAATATCATCATCGTTATAACCAACACTGTACCAGCAGGATATTGTTTTTTGATCATTAATATATGTAGCAAGTGCCGTAGTCTTCCCATACCCTGCACCAGAGTGCAGAAGTGTTAATGGATAGTTTGGAATCGTTTTCATTTTTTTCATTAAAGAAGGTCTTCTTAAGATATGTTCCTTCATATTTGGCGGTGTTATTTTCGTTTGTAGCACGTGAATTTTCGCACCCAAATTCAAAACCTCCTTTCTTATTCATAATATTGTTACTATTTTATCATATACACATAAAAAAAGAACTCGATTCCTGGATAGAGTTCTTCATGAAATGTTACTTTATTTTAGAGTAATTGCCATCTGATTAACTGGCCAATATTTAAGTTTTACTTTTCCTACTACCTGGTCCATTCGTACGAATCCGAAATGACGGCTATCCCAGCTATCAAGCCGGTTATCTCCTACAACAAAGATATGATTTTCAGGTACAGTCATCTGACCCGTTTCCTCTTCTAATTTGTAATCACCAGTTAATTTGCCACCTATAAGGCCTTCTTTATACTTTTCAAGAAAAGGCTCTTCCACTTTTTTACCATTAATATAAAGAACATCGTCTTTATACTCAATGTGATCTCCAGGTAGCCCGATAACTCGTTTTACAAAATCCTCTTGCTTGCTTTTGTGAAACACCACAATGTCAAAGCGTTCAAGTTCACCGATTCTCATTTCGATTTTATTGACCATTAATAAATTGCCATCCTCAAGCGTAGGCATCATTGACTCACCATCTACAACATAATTTGTAAACAAAAAAGTCCTTAGAAAAACAACCAGCACAATACTTACACCAAGTGTCTTTAGTAATGAAAAACTCTGTTTTTTTGGGACTTCCTCCATTTCTCCTCCACCCTTCAATTTAATATAAGTTTTACCGTTCCTTGAGTAAAGCTGGTTTTACCTTAAGCCAAGCCTCCACCCGCTTACCAACTAGCCACAAAATAAAGATAATAATTAATACAATAATAGTTCGAACAGGCTGATGAAATAGCGCCCGTATATCATAGCCTATGAAGCTAATCGTAAAAATCATAACTAATTTTCCGCATAAAACTGCTAAAACAAATTGAGGAGTACTAACTCTTGAGAGCCCAGCAACAAGATTGATTGCTGCTGATGGTGTAAAAGGAAAACATAATAATATAAATAATGGTCCAAAACCATGTCTTTCAATCCAGTTTACAAGACTTTTCACTTTTCTATGTCGGCTTACAAATGAGAAGAAGCGTTTTTGACCATATTTGCGTACTAAAAAAAAGACAAGTAACGATCCCGCAATGGCACCAATCCATGAATATAAAAATCCCAACCAAAGCCCAAAAGCTGCAGCATTTGCCATTACAAATGCAAATAAAGGGAGAAATGGCAGGAATGCCTCTAACATCGGCAGAAGGATTCCAGGTAAGGGACCAAATGATCGATATTCCTTTAATACCTCTTCTATATTCTTTAATGTTACTAATTCCTTAATCATTTCAATATCCATGCAAAATCTCCTCACCATGAGTAAAAAAGGCTACTAACCTTACCATATATTGTACACCAATTGGTTGTACCTACCAAAACATTTACTATCTAAAAATTTAGTTTATTCACCTTTTGTCCTCCTGAGATGGACAAATGTATTTCTGCGGTGCCTGACACTCAGAAAAGCGCAAGCGCCTTTGGAGAGGAACGTCGCCTAAATACCGCCACTTCCTGTGGCGAACGCCGACATCAGCACATCCTGTGCAAGTCCGACAAGCGCTGGCCGGCTAAAATCGCCACGTCCTGTGGCAACGCCGGCACTAGCACGTCCTGTGCGTCGGAACCCCGACGAGGAGGCTCTAAAAAATGCTAAAGCATTTTTTCTGCGAGGCTTATGCTCACGAAGCTTTCCTTAGTGTTGCCGCCGCAGGAGGGGTGAAGCGGCCTCTCGCTGCTTAAAGCAAAGCTTTGCACAAGATATTCTCAGAAGCTTAATCAAAGATGAAAACTGGCTGGGCGCTGGAGCTAGACAGAAAATTTGTATTTCTCCACAAAAAGACACTAGCAGCAAGGGCTAGTGTCTCTCCATTCTATTTATTAAGGTACTCAACGAACCAGTCTTTTATGTGGTTTAGACGGGAAAGTCGTAGTTTTGGGTTACCGCTTCTTGATAGTTCATGGTTAGCACCAGGGAAGCGAACAAATTTTGTTGTTTTCTTCTGATGTTTTAATGCTACATAAAATTGTTCTGCTTGTTCGATTGGACAACGGAAGTCACGCTCACCATGTAGAATAAGAAGCGGCGTTTCTACATTACCTACATACTTAAGTGGTGAATGATCCCATAGTCTCTCTGCATCCTCGAGTAAATTTCCTTTTAGCTCCCACTCAGTGAAGAAGAAACCAATATCACTAACTCCATAGAAGCTTAGCCAGTTTGAAATTGAACGTTGAGTTACAGCCGCCTTGAAACGATTTGTATGTCCAACAATCCAGTTTGTCATGAAGCCACCGTAGCTCCCACCCGTTACACCAAGTTTTGTTTCATCAACAAAATCAAAGTTTTCAACAGCGTAATCCGTTGCAGCCATAACATCTAGATAATCTTTATTTCCATAATCACCTCGTACTGCGTCTACAAAGTGCTGACCATATCCGTGGCTACCGCGTGGATTTGTAAAGACGACCACAAATCCTTGCGCAGTTAACACTTGGAACTCATGGAAATATGTATTCGCGTACATTGCATGTGGTCCACCATGTACCTCGATTATAGTTGGATATTTTTTGCCTTCTTCATACCCAAACGGTTTCATCACCCAGCCATGAATGTCCCAGCCATCAGGTGCTTTGAAGGTAAAAGGTTCTGCATCAGAAAGCTCAACATCCTGTAGAAAGACAGCATTCACATTTGTTAGCTGATTTAATTCACCAGTACTAAGATCTAAGAAATATAAATCCCCTGGTTGAGTCGGTTTACTAATACCCACTACCGCTTTATGATTGTGGACAGTTAAAGCAAATACATGTTGATTTTCAAATAATGAAGGATACATTTCACCGTCTACCGAGCCATAATATACGCCAGTATTCCCAGTATTACTCATTAAGAAATAAAAGCTTCTGCTATCTTCATTCCAAATAACTCCAGGATCTGAGCCACCTAGTTGGAAATCACCAACTACGCTATCTCCAACATACACGTCCCATTCGCTTGTTAAACATGTTAATTCTTCACTTTCAACTGTATACAACCAAATCTTAGGTAGTGTAGCACCCATAAATTCTTTTTCGTGTCCAAGTAATGCGATATATTTACCATCTGGTGACCAAGTTGGATTACCAAAATTCCCCGTCGAGTTGGTAATCTTTTGATAGCTTTTATCTTCTATGCTCATGATGTAAAGGTCAGAAATCAAATTATAATCAGCATCTTCACTTATATCTCCAATAAATGTGATACTCTTTCCATCTGGTGACCAGCAGCCTGCTGCATAATCATATTCACCCTTCGTAAGCTGTTCCACTTCTCCTGTAGCAACATCAAGTAGCCCTAAGTGCTGATTTTTATTATCTAAAAATCCTGCTGCATCAGATTTATAGCGAATTCTTTCAACAACCAGCGGTTCTAGTTTTTTATCTTCTTCTTGGCTTTTTTTCTTCTCTTTATCTGTTATAGATTCGTCTGTAGCCAATGAAGTTGTAAACAGAATTTTACTCCCATCTGGTGACCAGATTGGATTTCTTGCACCATTTACACAATATGTAACTTGCTTTGGCTCTCCACCTGTTGTGTTCATTAAGTATATTTGTTGCTTGCATGAACGATTTGATACGAATGCCACCGTTTCACCAGAAGGTGACCAGCGTGGTGAACTATCACGTACATCCCCAAATGTCCACTGCGTTACTTTCCCATCTAATGTCCCAAGGAACAAATGGGAAGTGTACTCATGTTTTTCCTTGTTAATTGCTGTTTCTACAAAAACATAATTTTCCCCGTTTGGTGCAAATTGAGGATCATTGACCGTTTTTAACTCATAAAGATCTTCTGCAACGATTGCTCTGCTTTTTTTCTCTGTCATCCTCTTCCCATCCTTTGTTCTATATTTTATTTCAAAAAAACTTCTTCTTATGATTATGCACTACACATTAAAATATTTCGATACTAGAAATAAAATTCCTGCTGAATTTATTGCTAAAAAATAAAAAATAGCGTATCATAAACACAAACGTATGTTCTTAAAAGAGGGATGTATATGACGAGGATACCTGAAGATGACCGTCAAATTTTTGAAAGAGCGATTTTCTTACCAATGGTGCTAACCATTCTAAATCGTGACCTGTCAGTTATTGAGACAGCAGCATTTAAACTTAAGAAGCCTTATATAAATTTAATTGATTACACAATGAAAAAAGTACAGAAGGATTTATATGAAACAAAATTAGAAATGAAAAAGAAAAACATGAAGGTGTGGGAAAAAAGCAGAGATGAGGCTTTCACATTATTTTCATTCTTATATAAGGGATATGAAGAGGAACACAATTATTTTAATCCGAGAATACGGAACGAGGTACAACAGCTACTGGAGTTCTATTTAATTCAAAAAAACTCCAACGATTAGGAGTTTTTAACACGGGATTATCCAGCGGTATTCGATTCTGGAAAAATTTTTGTATGGCTTTCTTTGTGAGTTGGCGGATTCAATACAAAACTCCTTTTAGTCTCTTGTTTTTCCATTCTGCTGGCAACAATGGTACGGAGTTGTGCGGTTCTGTGTAACTGGTTCTTAAAAGATCCCTTAGAAATCTGTAATTGTATGGACTGCTTATTTGTAAAAATGACAGTCGTCTGTTCGTTTTCTTCATATGTACTATCTAAAATATAGGTATGTGAAAGCCATGCACATTGCGGTTTACTCGGTGAGGTAGTTGGAAAGAGGTAAATCTTATTTGATGCTTCTACAATAATTGGTGCTTTATGGGTAATACCCATTATCTCCTTGGTTCCTTCTTGCCTTCCTTCACGAGTAATGAAAGTACTAAAATTAAAAAGGCGCAATTATAGCGCCTTTTTGTCTGATACTGGTTCCGGTAATTTCGTAATAAACCTTCCATATCCATCCTTTGTTTTAATCAGATTCAACGAATGAAATCTTTTAAGTGACATTAGATCCTCAAGGTCATATGGTTTCAATTCATCCTGGAGCTCCTTAAAGTTTTCCTTATCACATCCAGCAATCAACATATAACTTGCAGATGCACTTCTTAGTTCTGGCCTTATTGTTTTAATCTGATTTAAGTAATGGCAGCTAAGAATAGGTTTTATATTAAACTTAGGTAATCTGCTTAATTTAGTAGTTAAGAACTTCTCCGTATTCTCTACCTGGTATAATTCATCAATTACTAAATTAACTTTCGTCATCTGGTCACGATTTCCTTTATATTTTTGTTTTCTCATTTGTAAAGCCATCCACAACTTTGTCATCCAATAGGTACAATACACATCTTTTTCATTATCAGTTGTAAACATGTGCTCCGGCATACGAATACATATTAACTGGCTTTTTTGCATTTCCTCCACAAGATTGAAATTGTTTTCTGTGGACTTCTTTAACATGAGCTCCATATACGTGTTCGATTTAAGTTTATTCAATCGGTCAATGATTCCTACGATTAGATTTAATTTAGTTCCATTTAAGTTGCCTTCTTTATCGCACTCATCTAATTCTAAAAGACTGACCATGTACTCATTCATATTGTCGTATTGATTCTTTGGTATCTTATTCAAAAACTTATGTCTTGCATTATGGTCCTGAAGCACTTGAAATACATCCCTAACACTTCCACCAGTGATGAATACAACTAATGCAGCACTTGTTAAGTAACGCTCCATTTTAGGAGATAAATGAGTATCTGAAGTGTTGATTGAATTAACCAATGTCATTAACTGTGTTGTTTGTTTCTTTGCATTGTCGTACTGGATAAATGGATCCGCACTCACTTCAACTTCGTTATATCCTAATCCTTGCAGTTTGGTGAAATCATTACATTCCACATTCAATACTTTATCTTTAGGAAACAATGCAGCAACCTCATCACTTAATTCACAGTTTCCAATGTAGTCAAAGAGTATAGTACATTCATCAGCTGCAACTGAATCATAAGCAAGGTTACCAATAAGAGTAGATTTACCTGCTCGATTAGGACCAATTAAGATGAGTGATAGATACTTAAACTCTTTATCTGTGGATAGAAAAGCATTTTGTTTCTTACCTCTATAAGTGTTAATTCCAATTCGCATAACACCCTTTTGCAAATCCTCTGGAACCTCTGTTTGTTGAGTCTCTACTTTTTCAATAAAGTTGTATTTCTCTAAAATATCCCTTCCGGCCACAGTAAGGAAGTTTTGTGCTTCTAAATCACCAATCTTATTTACTTCTGCTTTAATACTATAGTCCGTATATTCAAATGGTTTTAATGGTTTTGCTACTAGTCGATTATCATCTGTAATGGTTTCAAAGCTCTGTGCAATACTTCTAAGATTGTTCTTTTGTCTTAACTTATCTTTGCTCTCACTCATAACAGCAATTTGTGTATTTACGATTGTAGCAGTTGCTTTTTTTCTAGTGGATTCACTCACCTTTTTACCGCCATTTAAACGCTCTAAAGTTTGCTCTAATAAATTTATACCCTCTTCTTGTTTTTTGCGCTTATTACCCCCTCCAATCGTTTCTCCGATATCATCCACAATTGATGAAAGTATTCCTATTACTAACTTTAAAGCATATGAAAAACCAATCTTATTACGGTCAGTTGGCAAGTTTCGTTTTACTTTATTAATTGTAGCTTCATAAGTACTTCTCCAGCTAAATTGTGATGTAGGCATGAAGTTATAAAATACTCCCACTTTATCTCCTACTTCCATTACATCTACGATATTTAACTTAGAATGAAGTAGATCATTGTCCCTTCTATCTGTTGCTAAACTTAATGCATCTTCCTTTGTGTAGTTCATTTGATATCTTGCAGCTGCAGGTGAAAATGTTGGTAAGGTTTTTACTTCTGCTAAAGTGATGTTACTCCAAACATCTGTCATTTTCTCTTTGATCACTGAGAAATATGGTTTGGGAATGATGAAATAAAACTCGACCTTCTTCTTCTCGATATAAACAAAGAAAGATACTTTTGAATTAACCTCAAATGAATATTTAGTGCCTAGTAGAAATTCTCTACCAAGGACTTTAACAACCTTTGCTTCTTCCTTTTTGATATTCTGGAGAACATTTTTATACAGTGAGGAAATAGCCTTTGCTAATTTGTGGGTTGAATTATTGCGGATTGAATTATTAGGAGTAAGCTTCAAATAGACGTATTCCGGCTTTATAACACTAATCTTAATTCCTTTCATATCAGTACACCCCAAAGAAGAATTTTAGTAATACATTTGCTAATTGCAGCATTCCAAACCATCTCATACCATCTTTATATCCAGCAACCTTAGCAAGTATCATGATGCCTCCGCCAACTAAGGCTACTGCTCCAATGGTTTCAACTAAGATATCACGAATACCTTCTAACACTCCAAAGAATATTTCCTTTGTATTTTCCTTTGCAGTTTCACGAATACCTTCCGTACTGTTCATTAACACTTTTGTTATGACACCTTGAGATACACCATCTCCACTTATTGCTGCAAGTTGTTCTGCTAATGGAGATGGATCTACGTATTCACCATTTTCTTTTAATGCAAAATGTAAATGTGGTCCCGTTGAATTGCCAGTATTTCCACTCAGTCCGATAACTTCACCAGGACTCACATGTTCTCCTACTTTGGCTTTTATATCATTCATGTGACCGTATATTCCATTGCTACCATCATTAAAACGAATAGTAATTCCGTTTCCTAATGAACCTTCCCCTGTATAAATTTTTTCAACAACTCCTTCTTTTATGCTTCGTAACGTTGTGTTCTCTGGCATTGCTAAATCAATCCCTGTGTGTGGCCGCCAATTTCGAATGGGCGATATATCTCCAAATTCGGAAGTAAGTCTGAATTTCATAACCCTCACCCCTTCGAAATGTTTTGGAATACTTCGTCTACTTTATCCATGCCATAAGGTAAACCAAGTAATAATAGATAGATCATAAGATAAGAGAAGAAGTGTTTCTTAGCAGAATCAAAATCTCCATTACCCACAGATTTGATAGTATCCATGCCACCTTTAAAAACAATTACCCATTTACCAATTGAAATTAACTCATAGTACAGTTTGCGTGCTCCTACATCTATTCCATTACTAGCAAGTGCATAGTCAAACCCTCCACCAGCTACAAAAATAATAATTGTTGTGCCCACAATCTTGTAGACGATACCGTATTTATCCATGTGACGCTTAAATTTCGTTAATACATCTTCCTTCTCATTTCGAACAAATGCTCCTACAGACATGTATTCCGTTTTAGCAAACATAAATTTTCCTCCTCAGATTTGTGTTAGACATGCAACTTTTTACCATTCCTCGCATACTCTGACATAAGAGAGTGTCAGAGACTTAGGCGCTCTCTAACTTTTTTTGCCTCTTATTCAGTTCTTACTTAGTTCCTACCTAGTTCTTACTCCACAGTAAATTTTATCCCTCCTTGATTGCGTATAACCGACTTATGCTTGGCTTTATCCATCTGGTAAGCTCTATCTACCAGGAGACGTAAAAACGCGCTAGAATTCCGTTTCTTACCGTTTGGTAGTTGCTGCACGTATTTATATAACTCCGCTTGCTCTGGATCATCAATATTTAGTACAAGAGAAACTTTTTTCAGCCCCATATGAATCTCCCTTTCCGAAGTATTGAAGAAGTAGGTTTCTAGTAGTTCCTACCCTCTTGATTAAACTATATGGGCGAATAGCTTGTTTGTTACCAAAAATATTTCTAATTTAACGATATATTTTTTCCGTAGCAGGAAAAATAAAGGTGATATGGAATAAATAACATAGGTGATGATAATGAAATGCAGATTAGGTGAAATATTAGATGAACGTGGCATAAAAAGAAAATGGGTAGCTGAACAAATTGGAGTCTCCCAGAAACAAGTAAGTAATTGGATTGCTTGTAGGAGTTATCCGACTGTTGAAAAGGCATTCGCAATTGCTGAGTTATTAGGGGTAAAAGTTGATGATCTGTATAAAAAAGATTAGAAATTTTATTTCTAAAAAATAGTAATATATTTTCCTTTAGTTCATAGAATGTATTAATAGAACAAAAGGGAGATGACGACATGACAAGAGAAGAATTAATGAAGCGTACTGTAAAGGATTTAAAGGCTTATTACGAGGAATTAACAGGAGTGCCTTATAGTAGAAGCATAAAGAAAAAAGAACAGCTTGTAGGCGATATAAAAATGTATATGAGAGCATGTCAACGAGGGAAAGCTTTTAGTCAAATGTAACCTCCACCTTTAAGGTGAGGGTCTTTTTTGTTTTTATAATATTTTCGAGGTGAATGTGATGAGAGTAAATATCGAAGTAACCCTTAACATAGAAGATAACATTATGAGTAGTGGTGGAACATTTACAGTTAATTATCGAGAATATAGGGATAATCCTAATTTAGCAGTGGCATTTGTTGCGGATCGTTATATACAAAATATTATAAGTCAGACTGGATATAGACAAACGGATATAAGAAAAGTTGTATATAACGGAGATAAAGACATCACAGAGCTCACCAAACAGATTAGGAGAATACCACCAAAAGATAACCTTCCATTTTAATAACTCTTAGCATGAAAGGTTTACCAAAAATAGTATAGCTGATTAAATAAAATTAAACCAATTTTTTACCAGTTGTGTTATAAATAGTATGTAGAAAATAAATAATAGGGGGAATTAATTATGTGGATGTTTATTGGACTTACTAGTTTTGTGGTATTTCTTGTTTTTTTAGTTTTAGGGTTTATTGGATTAATAAAGAAAAACGGAAAGGCTAAAAAGTCATTTGTCAAAGCACTAATATCATTCATTGTTCTCATTGCCGCAGTTTCTTTCGATGATAGTGAACCACCAGCTGAAGAGGTAGCTTCTGTTCAAGAAGAAAATAATAATGGCGATGCAGAAAAAGCACAAGCTGAAGAAGATGCTGAAGCAAAAGCTAAAGAGGAAGAAGTTGCTAAGGCTAAAGCTGAAGAAGAAGCTAAGAAAAAAGCAGAGGAAGAAGCAGCTGCTGAACAAAAAGCTAAAGAGGAAGCGGAAGCAAAGGCTAAAGAGGAAAGTATTCCTAGAGAACATAAAGCAGCTTTGAAGAAAGCGGAAGCATACGCGAACACTATGTACATGTCAAAGGCAGGCATTTACGACCAATTGATTTCGGAATATGGAGAGAACTTCCCTGTGGAAGCTGCCCAATATGCAATTGACAATATTGAAGTGGATTGGAAAGCTATTGCATTGAAAAAAGCAGAATCATATGCAGAAACAATGAGTATGTCAAATTCAGCTATTTACGACCAATTGGTTTCGGAATATGGAGAAAAGTTCACCCCGGAAGAAGCGCAATACGCTGTTGACAATTTAGAATAAGATTAAAAGCCCCCACAATTATGTGAGGGCTTTTTACATACAAAAACCCTACCTTTTCCGAGATAGGGTTTAAGGATTCTTTCTATGAAAGAATATCAAGTGTAGCTTAAGTATAACCTTAAATGGCCATTTGAACAGTATGTTCACAATATTGTTTCAAATTGTACACATTTACAATTTTATGGTGCCATCTGAATTTACCTTAATTGTAGTGTTAGCTAACATAACTCCACTATTATTAAAGAAATAATAATCCTTTTTACCATTCCAGGTTAAATAGTGTAAGCCAGTAACCATGTCGCCATCAGAATTTAAGTAATACCACTTGCCATCGAGTTGAATCCAACCAGTTTTCATAACTCCATTAGGACCTAGATAATACCACTTGTTTTTATGAAGGATCCATTTAGAAGTTGCCATGGCACCATCTTTATCTAGGTAATACCAATCCTTTTTGTACTCTACCCAAGCACTTTTTACTAAGCTTCCATTCTTATAGTAATACCATTTGCTGTTTTCTTCTTTCCACCCATCAACATTCATTGCTTTCTTAATTTCATTTAGGAAAGAATTCCAACTACCCTCATCTAAGATACGGTGAGGACAATATTTCCCTGACCAATCTTGGTGTTTTTTTACACGATCTATTCCCCAACCACGTTCTTTTAAAAGTTGAGCAACAAACTTAATGGTGAGTGCTTCAGCTTTTTTATAAAGTTCTCCACCTGATTTAGAATAGCAAATTTCAATTTGAATTGAAGACCTATTCCCTTTACCGTTCCCGCCGTCCCCAGCAGCCCATGCATTACGATCTAATGGAATGCCTTGAACAACTTCTTTATCATCGATTGCAAAGTGGTATGAAACTTGGTTATTGTTATTTATCATATATTGAACTTCATTGTTAGCACTAGCGTCGTTATAAGTATTGTGAATTGTGATAGACTCAGCATTTAAAGTGTAAGGACATTTCACCTTATACTTATTATCTTTAACCAGCATTTGTCTTACTGGAATATTCACTTCTTATCCTCTCCTTCACCATTAGGTGTACGGCTTTCAGAACGTTTTATTTTGGCTTCAATCTCACTTGCTACCCAATCAATCGCCCATGTGGGCACCCAGGTATTCCATCCTGCGCGTTTAAAGTTAGCTGACATAGATAAGAGTGTGTGGAACATAATACCGCCCCAAAAGGTAAAAAACACTACATTTGGAGTGCCAAGAATTTTATCTAGAACTGCTCCCCAAGCAGGTAACGCTAATAAAACAGCAGTTCTTAAAATACCCTGTAGTCCGTATTCACTTGCATATGATCCATCCTTTTTAGCAGCTGCGATCGCACCTGCCCAATCGAATAGAATTGCGAAGACTAAAGCTGCAGCGAACCATACGTATAGATCAGAACCGCCATAAAGTTTGCTACCTAGTCCTCCAATTGCACCACTTAAAACACTTGCAAACCCATTTCGCAAGTTAAACACTCCTGAAAAATTAAACAATCCTAGATAAAAATTCAAACTCTCCATCTCCCTTTTAGGTAAAATAAAGAGCACCTATTCCGCTAGGTGCCCAACTCCTTCAGCTTCTAATATTTCTTTTACTTGCGGCTTTAACATCTCAGGAACGTCTGAGTATGTCTTTAAACCTCTCATAATATAAGTTGCATATAACATTGCCAACATTCATTAACCCCCTAATACAATTTCTGCTAACTCCATAATAGCAAGTGCATTCATTTCATTTTCTTTCTTGAGCGGTTCTTCTAAAGGAGGATGTTCCTGTCTAAATGCCTGAATCTCCTCTAGAGTTAAACCTTCAAGCCACTGTATGCCATTCCACTTAGGTCTGTATAAACCCTCTGGAACCCGAACTTCAATACAATCGCTAGGAATCTCGTATTGTCCATTTTCGTTAGGCTTAAGTATTTCTGGCTCTATATAAAACCCGTTTTCATCAATTCTTGATACTTGCATAAAATCTCTCCTAACCAATGAAGATTGGTGGAATGTTATCTAGAGATATATAAGTTAAATCTGGCCCAGCTATTAGGACGTTGCCATCCGGAGTTATGCGAGCTGTAGCAACAGAATTAAAACCACAAACTAAGCCGAAATACAATGTTTTAAATGGTCGATCACCTACTGGTAAAACGAAAGCAACTGTGCTGCTAGAAGTTCCCTTTATAGAGCCTCTGAAATGAATAAACCCAAAAGGATCTTTTAAATAACCTGCTGATTCATAATCGTCTCTATAATTAGTCCATCCGTTTATTAAAGTTGCAGGAGTAAAGCCTTTATCAATCTTAGATTCTTCGTATTCTATCCAACCACCGCGAAAATTAATGTATCTATCTAATCTCGGATTTCCACCCATCCACGTTTCAAATTTAGCCATTCCACTTTGAATATCAGTTCTCCAAGATTCGGATGTTTCCTCGCTTGCGCCAGATGATGTAATGAGGCTACCTCTAAGCGTTCCGTCAAAGGTTCCACTTGCACCTTCTAAATCACCAGTGAATTTAATCTTCTTAGTGATAGGGTCTACATAAAAAAGGCTTTCCCATTGTTCTTCTACTGTGTTCCTGGTTTCTATAAGTACGCCTACATCAGCATTGTATGTAGTACGTACAAGCTCATCATCACTTACAGATAAAAACCCTTCTTCTTCTGAGATACTAACGCCTTTGTATGCGTCACCTTTAAGAACGGCTTGTTGTAAGGATGCTTTATTTTTTATTAATGTTTTCAAAGTCTGGACTTGTTTTTCTAAGTCCTCTTTTTTTATCTCCTTAAAATTACCTATAGTAAATTTCTTTATTTGATGCGTAATCGGGTCAATATCAACATCTTGGATTCGCGCCTCTAGGTAAAGTGGAGGTTGATATCCATCATCACTGATCCTAATGTTGTATCCAACACGTATTTTCTTATGTTCAAACCCCTTAATGTGCTCTAATGACACTGCTTCACACTCATACGAAACAATTGCATCAATTCGTTTTTGCAATTCAGTTTTTGTATAGGTGGTTAGTTCCGCTAAGGTCATATCAGTATTAGTTGATTCAGGTTCATAAGTCTCGATTAAGTGTTGTCCGTTACGTCCCCAACGTTGTAAAGCTTCTTTGTCTTCCACGAATACAGTGAGCTTTGTTCCGTCATCTCTTTCTGGTCCTATACCTAAGAGAGCCGTTACAATCATTTGGCTGTCTTCTTTTCGTTTTACACCAACCAAATCTTTGCCAAATTCAACCTCAGTTCCACTGAATTCTGTATTTGGAAGCTTTAAATCAACAAATCTTCCCACCACTCTATTTCCTACAACAACTACTCTAAATCGTAATTCTAACCCAAAAGTAGAAGCTATCTTTTTCAATAAATTGTATGGATCAGTGTAATCTTCGATTGTTATTGTTCGAACAAAGGTATAGTCAATATCTCCTGATTGCCATTCCGTACCGTCCAATGCTAATTGAACAGATGTGGAAGGAGTAGCGCCTTGAATTGTTTGTGGTTCAATTACCTTTGACTTGGCTAAGTCTAGATAGGTTGCATTTGATTTGACTAGCTTTTCCCCACGCTTGTATTGTTCGGCATAGGTTATTAAGTACTCACGAAAAAAACCATCCTCATCCTCTAGGAGTAGACGGTTTCTTTTTTCAAGGAGAGCTGCCTTTTCTATTTTTGCGTTTGCCCTAAAATCAAATATATTCAGGTTGTTAAGACTATCTGTTCTTAATGGGTTCCAATATTCAGCTTTGTTTGGGTTTAAGGTTCCTAATATTTGGTCCGTTTGCTTGTCTAGAATATGAACAAGTGTCAATTTTTCCACCTGCCTTTTGTTCAAAAATAAATAGCCACCCTTAATTGAGTGACTTAATCTTTTTTAAAATAAACTTTATTAAATTCATTATTTAGAAATAATATGACATCATCAAATGTATCTAACACTTCTTTGCCTTCTAAATGTTTTACATAGTTTTCTTGTTGTTCCTTACACCCTTCATCTAATAATCCGTCTTTTATTACCCAATTTATTGTGTAGGGTCTAAAGTCCATGTTATCGAAAGAAAAATTGTCGAATGAAAAACCTTGCAGTGTATTATGGATAGTAAAAAATTTCATGTTGTGCTTCATAGAATTAAAAGCATGTCTTAGACCGTAGAGAAGCACTCCCTTTTTATCTTTTTTACACCTCGTTTTATAATCTTTAAATCCATGTTTCAAATGCCAATCGTGGGCATTCATAATCCAGAGAAGTAGTTCTCCGATTGCTGAGTATATTTCATTACTGTTGTACTCTTCTATAGCTATTTTTAGTCTTCTATAAGCGGTTGTATAAGCATATTGATTAGACTTTAATCTTCTCTTATGTTCAAAGCTAAGATTCATTTCCAATCCCCCTTATTAATATCTTCTAATTAATTTCTCTATGGGATTCGAAATTTCCTCCTAATTGAACTAAAGAAAAATCATGCGTTATTAGTTGGTCCTTTATAACGATTTTCATAAACATCTTTTGGAGTGCATAATTGACCTTCAGCAACATAATCCATTGTGTCTCCGTCTACACCTTTAGGATGGATATAGAAGTGTGGATTACCTTCGTCATCAATATGTGTTACACGAATTTCATGATCTATTACACCACGTTCAAAATCTTTTTTTAGATATTCTTTTATTTTTGTTCTTCTCATTTAAAACCCTCCTTATTGAAAAAAGCACCCCTAACGAGTGCTTTTTTTCATTCTAAATTACTTCACTATTGGTTCCGATTGTTCACTAAGATAGACGGCTTACAAAGTTGGTTGTCTGTACCACTGGGTATAAAATTTCAAACAGTAATCTATGTCCGTCTGAATCTGGATGTATGCCATCAGGTATCCTTGTTAAATCATAAGCACTTGAGAAATCCGCAAAATACACACCTTCATTATTTGTAGCGATTTCGTTTAATTTGGCATTAAAAGTTGGTCTTTTCTCATGTCTATTAGCCTGAGTTACTGGATCAACAGGAGGAATTCCACACAAAACGATTTCACAATTAGGTCTGTATGTTTTTAGTTTATCAATAATTGTTTCTACATCACTTTGGAAATTCTCAACTGTGTCCATCATATCGTTCATTCCAATTTGAATCGTTACTAAGTCATAAGGAACACCCAAAGCGAAAATGTGTAGTCTATCTAATAAATCGTGAGAATGACTACCGCCATAACCTCTGTTAATGTGTCGGATTGGAGCATAATCCTTATTAATTGCGTGCCACAATCTATACGAATATAAATTCCGACCAGGTGCATCCACTTCAGAAGGTATTGTCCATGAAATACTATCGCCAATTGCTAAATATACCCCACCTTTACGCATTTACAACAACCTCCCAACCCATAGCAGAAACGTCAATAAGTCCTGATTCATCAGTTACAAGCGATTGATATTTAAAATCAAGTGACATTCCTTCTTCAAGCCATAATTCACCGTTATAAACTCGTTCTACATTCTCGTAGGGTTTCACATAAAAAGAGTCAAAGTATGAGGTAGGCATTGTGTTTAATGGTGTTTCTTGTCTTGCATAATTGATATTTCTAACTTGTATAGTTACCCTTGCAGCTACTGTTGTTGAAAACGAAATTCTTGCTAGATATAAACGTCTACCTTTTGATGCAGTAAGACGTTTATCACGAGTAACATACGTGTTGTTAATTGTTTCTCCCATTGTGTACATAAAAGCCATGATACCTTCACGACTCATCCTAACCCAAAAAGGCTCGGCAATCGATACGGTTTGCTGTCCTTCCGCAGTATTGTATGGGTTTCCTTGTTGATTCTCTATATCTGTCAGTTTTTTAAATACTGGTGCATCCATCTTTAGATTACCTCCGTTTCTAACGTATCAAGATGATACTTAAACGTAATGCTTTCCCCATTAGGCAGTGTTCTAACCTCTGTAATTAAATTGTTTTCATACGTAAAAACATCCTCTCTAAGTACAGTGTTAGTCGCATTTTTGTATGTTACTTTTTGAACTGTACCATCAGAATTAAAGACTATAGATTGTTTTGTACCTTTTATTGAATTAACTGTAAGATAGTCTTTTGGCACTTTTATATCTTCACTAAGGGCAACAACATAGTTTTCATATGATGTAGAAACAGTTCCTTTTTCAATTTGCAAAGTATCCATTCTAGTCAATGTCATGTGGATTCTTATATAAACTGCATTAGCTGGGGAAGTAAAAGATGTATCACCGTTTGCGATTCCACTTATAAACACTTTATTCTGATCGTAAAAAGCAACTGCACAAAACGTTCTCGCATAACTGGTAGATGGTTCAATTCGTGTGTAATCACTAACCGCATTAGATGCACTATCATAAGCAGTTCCTTTTGTAACGTCTAATGCTTTCCCCAAGGTTACTTTAGCTTTATTAAAGATGTTTTTCCCACGATTGATAAAATCGGTATTTTCTATGCTTACATTTTTATATCCTAACACTGCGTTGACTTGACCAGTTTCTAACCCTTGTAATACTGCTCTTGAATCTTCATTGAAATTGTTTAGGTCAAGTTCGGTTGTGTCTTTGTTCAGTTTTTGTGCCAACTGTTCATCAGTCTCACGTAAACGATCACCCAAAGTAGGAGCTACTGAGCCATCTTTTTTTAACCTGGCATCTACAATTTCTGTATTATCTGTTCCGGCTTGAGCAACAATATTGCTAATACGTGTATCAGCATTGTTTGCCTTTTCGACTGCCTCCACAAGTAAAGACTCATTTGCAATAACTAATGAAGTATCATCAGCTGGCAAACTTCCTTCTAGGCTTGGGTCTTTTCTTGCGATATAATCAAATTTTGCAGTTGATAAACGTTTCATATCTGCATCAAAGATTTGTACAGTTCCCTCTACTCTTCCGGGCTCTTGTAATTCAGATGTGCCTAACGTAAATTGAATGAAGTTTCCTACTAAAATCCCATCACGAATAACCGATTTGCCACTAAACTTCTGAGATACCAACTTATAAGAGTAATCAGCTGACAACGGAAACAAGGTGGCATCATCATAGACTTCTATTTCAAACACAACGTTATCATTTGCAACAACCTCTGGTAATTCCCCAAACATTTTCTTTTTGGTATTAACCTTAATTCGATATTTGTTTTCTAACGCCATTTTTCTCTCCACCTCACTTCAGTAGACTCAATAGCTTCTGCTGGTTCTACTGTTATCGTTGATAAACCAGGTTTAATTGAGAAGTATTTACCAACAAACATTTTATCTTTTATGATGCTTTCACCATTCCGGAGGATATTATCATTTTTGTGATCAAACTCAATTACATCACCAACACGAGCAACATAAGGAATGCCAGTTGATTGTTCATTTATCTTAAATACTTTAATATCCTTCACTCGTTGATTTGTTGGAGAAACACTTGCATACTGCCATAATTGCACTTGTACTTGTGTAATAGGTGCAATTGCTATACCCTCTGTATCATTCCATGCTCGATATAGTGATGTATGGTGATTACCATTACTATCTATTTTCGAGACGTATGCTGCCCATTGATTCCCTTTACGAATTAACCGAAGGATTCCATCAAAATTAGCCCAGGTTGTATCATTGGCACCTCTACTACTCATTACATCATTTCCTGAATCATATTTACCTGCTCTTAAGGTTGCATAAACTGCAGGATTATTTGCAGAACGTTTGGTAAGAAGAAGTTTTGCTACAAATTGATTATTTGAATCTAATAAAGCAACTTCAATGCTTCCAACTTGGCCAGTAACACCTAACTGAGACATAAGAACGTCTATTTTAAAATCTTGCAGAGTTTGACCGATTGATTTTTTAATAGCTGGACCGTGCCAACCGCCACCACCGCCATAATCATCTGTATAAAACTCATGGCCATTAGACTTCATAGTTCCTACAGATATACCTTCTTCAACACTTGTTGATGGACTCCAACCGGTTATAGCTCCCATTTGGTCCCATAATACACGTGTCTCGGGTTCATATGGTAGTTCATCAACTTGCCCATAATTACCAATAATATTTAATTCCTCACCATTTGAAACAACTACGAAGGTGGTATCTTGCTTTATTTCACAACGGATAATAGGTTCGCTTTCAACTGTACCGTTGTTGATAAATGATGCTGACGTTGCTCCTTTGACTGGTTTTTCTACTCCGTATTTGTATGGATCAGGACAAATGAAAGTGATGGTTCCTTGTCCAAAATTGACGATGTCCTCTATATCGAGAGAACCATCTACCACCGCATAATAAACACGATCAGGTTCATCATCAAATATCAATTCCGCTGGTTCTTTCGTTATTAACCATAAAGCGATTTCTTCTTCCAACTTGCGTAAGTCATACCTATCTTTTCCTTCTATGTTGATGGGTTGTTGAATCACCCTAATATCTGTGTCAGTTGACTCTAGATAAGCACCTGCCATACCAGGCATCTTTAATAAATTCCTAGTCAAAGGAGCAAAGGCAGACCGTCTTTTACCGATGCCTAACGTTATATATGGTTTTTTTACTCCATTAAATGTTAAGGAATACGACATTATTACGGCCTCCCTTCGAACAATTGCACTCTGCCATTATCAAAACTGATTAAATCGTCTACCTCTTTATAGATGATTTGAGCAATTTCATGTTTATCTAAATATATTGGTGCAGGTTCTATCCTGATAATTGGAGTATTTTGCACTATTTCTTTTTCCTTATTAGGATCTTCTAATGATGGATGGTCAAGTGGTGTCACTTTTGCACCTTCAGGTAAGTCTAATACTTCTGGGCCTGCTTCACCTACAAGAACTCGACCGGCTTTTTTTATTTCTCCACCCTCAGCAAGCATAGGAATAGTACCAAGGTTAAACCCCCAACCTTTGCCGCCAATTAACGGGACCCAATCAGGAACTTCAAACTTTACCTTATTTAATCCTCGTATCATGCCATTCATTGCGCCGATAATTTTGTTTACAGCACCTTTTATTCCGCTTACCATGCCATCCCATACACCGCTAACGAAATCTCTAATATTACCAAATACAACCTTTATAGCAGCCCAAAATATATTGAGCTTTTCTTTAACGGTATCCCAGTTTTTCCACAACAGCACACCAGCTGCAATAAGTGCCCCTATAGCTAGCACAACAATACCAATTGGATTTAAAGATAAGGCAGTATTAAACGCAATTTGAACTGCGGTTATTGCCTTAGTGATTGCTCCATATGCTGCTATAGCCCCAGTTATGAGTTGGAATGTAACAATTCCTCCTGCAATTCCTGCTAGGATAGGACCAACAATATTCCAGTGTTCTTTCATCCACTGTGTTGTTTCTTTTATAGCTCCAATAACACCAGATAAGATATCTTTCATAATACCAAAGGATAGTTGAAATAAGTTTTGTATCATTGGTAAGTGAGGCTTAAACCATTCCCATAATCCTACTAATGTAGGTATTACGTTTTCTTTCACCAAAGTTGCAAAGTCGCCTACTTTCCTTGCAACAAATTCAAACCCGTTAACAATCGGTTCTGTATCAACGTTTTGCAACCATTCTGCTAGGTTCTTTAAACCATTGACTGCAGGTTCTAATATCGGTGCTCCAAATCTTGCTTTTATGTCTTCCCATGCTTGCTTTAAGTTACCTAGTTGGTTTTCTAAACTGTTGGATTCCCTTGCTGCTTGCCCTGTTGCTCCTGCTGATTCTTGCATGGCCTTTGCATATTCAAGTCTAGCAACTTGTTTGCCTGCCTCGTCTAGTTTCTTCCAATCAAGCCCAAGTTCTTTTGATGCATATGCAGCTAACTGAGTTTCGTTAGCAAATAGACCAATTGATTCTCCACCCTCGTAATTCCCTTTGATAAAACTATTTAGAGCAGAATTGGCATCTTCAAAGGATTTGTCATAAAACGCTGCGGCATCTGCAACCAATGTAACAGCATCTTTAGCGGTTCCCATTGCTTCACCGGTTTCCATTCCTAACCCTTTGAACATACTAGTCATTTGAGTTAAGGCTGGCTTAATTCTGTTAGGAACCATGCCAAAGTCCTTTCCTAACCCATCGATCGTTTTTTGTGCCTCACTACCGATATTCCCAAATACTTGTTCAAACTGTGCGTTCATCGCTTGGGTACCAGCAGCCGCCTTAACTAATGGCGCAGCCATTCCGGCAACTGCACCTGCTGCAACCGTTGCACCTGCTGCAATAGCAGCTCCCCATTTTGCCGCGGTTTTTATTCCATTCCCAAGTCGGTCTCCTAAGCCTTGAGCATTTTTTTCTACCTTTGCAATGCTGTTGTTTGCATCCTTGTCATCAACAAAGATAGAACCAAACAATTTAAATATTTCCATAATCATTCACCCTCTTTTCGGGCCTTCTTTCGAATCTCTGCAACGTCTTTTAGAATTTCGTCACGGTCCTTTTTGCTTATTGGTTGAGTATGCACCTTATAGAACTGTGAAAATGGAATATAATCTTTCTTGGTGAAATAGGGGTATTTTGTGGCATATAACAAAAAAGCCCGATCTTCTTCGGACTTGGTTAATGCTTTATCAATTAATTCAACTGCTATATCAGGTTCTAACGATTCAAAAATGTTGATACTTCCATATCTGCAAAGTAGCACATCCAGGAGTTCAATGTAATCTACTTCACAGCCTGTTGAAAAAAAACTACAAAATTCTTATCCTGTATAATGTCTTTTAGAATTTCAATTGGAAGACTTAGATCCGACTCAACTATTTCTTCTTTTTTCTTTCCTGAATACAATGCGAGAAAAGAATAAAACTCATCCTCAGCATTCGGAACTTTCTCTAGTAGAGAAAAAATAAAATCCATTCCTTTTTCTTGTTGAATTCTATCCTTCTCTTCTTGTGTTTTATCCGTAACATCGGCTTTATTAAAATAAAATGATTTAATATCTTCTTTTAATTTCAATTTGTTAACCAAACGTATTAAGGGAAACAAATGCTTTGTTGTTAAACCCATTAATAACTCCTCCTATAAAAAAACAGGGAGCTAATGCCCCCTTTTAATTAGTCAATATACTCAATTTTCCAAGGCTCTTTTGTTCTGCTAGTCTCTAAATAAGCAGCTGTATAAGTCAGTGCAGGCACAATTTCATCCTTATCTACAAGAGACCAGTCAATATTCTCTAAATTAATTGCATTTTCTAGAGTGATAATTACTGAACGCCCGTTCTTTGTTTTTCCTGTCCATGTAACAGTAGCGTTGTAATCTGTGTCCTCTATATCATCTTTAGCTGTAATAACGTCACTACCAGGTGTCGTTGTGCTATCTACAGTAGTAGCTGGGTACATTTTTGATAAATCTGCTGGCAGAAATTCTAAAGCATTCATAACTAACCTTGCTACACTTCGAATTTTACGAATACGACCTTTTACTGGACCGTAATCTCCATCAGCTTCAATCTGTTTGTACTCTCTTTCAACGGTAAATTGACCACCACCGCGGGTTAAAGCTATATCTGTTTCTCCAATAGCAAATACACCATCACCTAAAATAATATCTCCAGGCATAATTTAAATACCTCCTTTGGCATGTGTTCTAACTTGATATATATATTTTCTTCTGCGGATGCGTTTATCGTCATCTTTCAATGGCAAACGATTTTCACGATAAAACGTCATGGATAATTCATTATTTATTACAACCGTTTTTCTGTGGAGAGACTTATCGACAATATCCATAAGAGTTTCTAATGTCGTGGTGTCTCCGTTGATAGGAGAATCCCATCCATCTACATCTAAAACGAACTGTTCCATTGACCCATCATCAATTGAATCTGGAAGATCAAATACTAAGTATGGGTAAACTGCTTTGTCAGACGCATGTTCATAGTAAACTTGTGAATGCTGACTCTTCAATATACCTTTTATTACTTTCCTTATTTCAATTACCTTGATCATCTGGAACTGCCTCACTCTCATCAATCAAACCTTTTGCTTTATTTTCTTCTTCAATAGCAGAAAGGTATCGCCCTTGAATAATTCGAATTTGGTCTATGTTTTCAAATACGGTATCCCTTAAAATACCTCTTTTGGGTTGTCTGCTTGTTCCGAGTTCTTGCTCGGTACCATACCAAGTCCCATGTTTAAATCCGATTTGCAAGTCTGTTTCTTTTTTTCTCACCCAGTATTGAGTACTTTTGTATAACCTTCTTGAACGCTTCATACCGGGTAATTTTTTGAGTTTTTCTATCATTCTTTTACGGATAAATTTAGCAGTATCTCTTAATGCAGCTCTTACGAGTTCGTGAAGTAGGTATTGAGCGCGGTCTACATTAGAAGTGAACTGCACCCCGTTTTTTGTTACTTTTGTAACTGATTTAGGCATTGGCATTATTAACAATCCCTTCACAAATCAGTTCTAATATTTCCTCATTCTTCGTATACGCACGAATTACATTATAAGTTTTGTTATTATACTCAATCTTTTGTTCATCGTTGTATTCCGAGTACCTGATTTCAAACATCATTTCCGGTTTTAATCCAGTTGCCTGAGCTTGGTAAAACTCACTTTGACGAATAGACTTTTTATTAGCAAACACCTGTTTTTTTGTTTCTGCAGAAATACTGTCGCCCATATCATTTTCAATGATTGTTTCCGATATAAGGTTAATTACATCACGCCACATCATGATTTATCTACCTCTTTGTAATCACCTGCTAAGCATAAATGCATTTTAATCATTTCATATGAATCTTTAAGTCTAGCAGCATCAGGATTATCAAACCCAAAATTAGCCTTACAATACGTCTTAATGGCCCGTTTAATTAATGGATCAGTATCATCGTTTGCTTTAACTGAAGAAACACCCGACAAAATTAAATCTTGTCGGGCTTCTTCTATTAAATCCAAAACTTCACTGTCAAAGGCATTATTTAAAATCCTTAGTGAAAGCTTCACATCGTGGAGCATGATTATTCACCTTGTTTCTCTTCGCCTTTTAAGTACCCTAGCTTGACTAATTCGTTACCTCTTTTTTGATCACATTCATATTCAGAACCAACGATATGAATTTGTTTGGTTTTTTTATCTTGAAATTCTTTAATAACTGTAAATTTCATTGATTAACCCCTCCCCTTAAACTGCTGGAACTTCACGAATTAACGCGAATGATTTAGTATCTAAGACTCCACCATCAACAATTGTGTATGCAGCATAATCCACAGTGCGGGCTTTAACATGCTCTTCTGTAGCGACACTCATCGGTTCATTAGTATTTACTACGTACCCACGACTAGGAGCTCCGATAATAATGTTTCCAGCTGAGATACCTGCATCTGGCTTAACTACCATTCCGAACATGCGACCAACACCACCGCTAGTAACATCAGGAATGAATAAAGGGCGACCATTTGCATCAGTTAAGTTAGCAAGTTGATTCCAAATAGTAGCGTTATTTGCATAAATTGCAGCACTGTTTAGATATGATGAATGTAATTTAGCTACTGCTTCAGTTACTTTTGCGTATGTTAATGGTGCAGCATTATCTGGATCATATGTTACTACTTGTGGTGTTCCGGCCTCTGCAAGTAATGCAGTCTCAACACCTTGCGGTTCTGAAGTGCCATTACCACGAGCAGTAGCTACACCTAATGCAACCCCGATACGTTCTGCTAATTCATTTTGGATATAAGGAATGAAATCAGCAACAGCCATTGAACGAAGTTTCCAAGAAACTGTAACAGCTTTTGCAAGTTCATGACCATCTAATACTAATTCACCAAATGTATTTTGTTCATCAGCAGTAGCAGTACCCTCTGCATACCAAGCAGCGTCTCCTGCATCAATTGAAGTGTGTTTCTTGATTGCTAATTTACCTTTAACGTTGTATTTTTTAGCATCCCCGAATAATGGGTACATTTCCTCAGCGCGTTTGAAGATACCTGCTACAACAGTTGTTGGGATTAATACAGCAGTGTTACCAGTGTCATGTGTATAAGCGTTATTAAATTCTTTATTAACGTTGTCAAATATTACTTGTTCTTCAGATGTTAACGCTTGTCCCATCATTTGTTTAGCCCAAGCATTTTCGTAAACTTGCTCATCAGTTAATGTAGCTGTTTGTTCTAATTGCGCCACTACAGTACCTCCTTTAGGTTCAACAGATAGATTAGATAAATCCGCAACTGTTTGATTGTCTTGTAACGCTTTTAGATTTGCGTTTGCAAGTTTTGCTGCTTCGATTTTCGCATCCAAATCTTTTATTTTAGCCTCAACTGCGTTAAATTCTTCAATTTTACCTTCAGCAACTAATCCCTCTGCTTGCGCTAAAAGTTCTTTACGTTGATTTAACAATTCTTTAATTTGATCCATTAGTGGATTCCCCCTAAGTGTAATAATTTTAATCGTGCTTCTAATTTCGTTTTCCCTTCCACAGGTTGATTGGAAGGGGCACTGTCAATAATGCTTAATAGCTTTTCAATAGCTTCGTCATTAAGCATGACATTTCCAACATTTGCGACAAATGTATTCTGTTGAGTGTTGTTAAAAGTCATAACCTCATCTGCGAATCCTTGTTCAACTGCTTTTTCTGCATTAAACCAAGTTTCAGCATCCATAAGTACTTTCAACTCTTCGTCACTTTTTCCCGTTTTAGTTTTATATGCATTTGCAATCGATTGATTTGCAGATTTTAATACCTCAGCAGTATGTTCGAAGGCTCTATAATCTCCACCTCCATAAGTTGATACGTTGTGGATCATCATCTGTGCTGTAGGTGAGATGAGTATCTTATCACCAGCCATTGCAATTACACTTGCTGCACTTGCAGCCAAGCCAACTATTTTGACTGTTACTTCACCTTCATATTCTTTTAATGCGGTGAATATTTCACTTCCGGCAAATACATCACCACCCCCACTATTAATAACCACTTCAACAGGTGACTTGTTACCAGGTAAACTAGCATTAACTTTTGATGGGCTTGTTGCCTCGATGCCTAACCAATCATAAATACGTTGTTGCCTGTCACTAATGATAGTTCCTTTAACGTGAATTTTCGTCATTCATTCTCACCTCCTCTCGGTTTCCTAGTAGGCGCAGTATCTAAACGACGTATAAATGTATCGCCATCTGGTGCAGGTGCATAATTAAGAATTTCACGAACTTCATTTGGTGACATGATGCCCCGGTCTACGAATTGCACTAAATCTAATTTTGTAGTCATACTTGCAAATGATAAATTGCTAGACTCAAAGACAATTTTATTACCGAAGGCACGTTCTTTTCGTGAGAATAGATGTCTTGTAAATAGAGTTGTTAACTGGACAATATCAGGCTCTATAGATGATTCGTAATATGAAATCCAATCATCTTCTTTATATTTTGATTGAATGATGTTCTCGTTAGTATTGAAGTATGAATAGATCCGTTGAGTTGTTTTGTCCATCTGATTTTCGTTTGGCACAAAATCTTTTGGTTCAACTTGTTTAGCGTCCATCTTCGCATCGGTTGCAGCTGCACCTACTGATTCAGATGTTTCCGTATTCAAAAAGCTATCCACAAACTCTTTTGTTTGCTTTTTAATATCTTCTGGCCTCAAGGTTTGATTGAATTTCAATAACCATCTGATGATATTTGAATTTTTAATAGCCTTTACTATGCCTTGGTCTGTGGTATTGACAATCTCCATTAGAGGCGTGAGTGCTTCAGCGTTGCTATCACCAAACAACTCATTTTCGTTGTAATCTTTACCTAAATGCATTACATCTGTTTTTCTAAATGTTACGGTTTTCCCGTTTTTTAAAGTAAATCGATAGTACACCTGATTCGATTTATCAACGATAACTTCCGCAGATGTGGCGTTTATTGGATATAGCTCATATGGATAATCAAATTCATCCCGGTTAATAAAAATAAACGCGTTATTATTCAACTCAAGTTGAGTAATTACACGTTCTAACAATTGTTGCATTGTCATATTTGGGTTTGGTTCTTCCAGTAAAAAACGCATGTAAGGTTCAGGGTTTACCTTTAATCCGTTAGCATCTTTACGGATGTGCTTTGCTATAGTCTTACCAATCGCCCTTACTTTTGGACGAATAGCAGCTCTTACAATGTCGCTTTTGTAAATATTCCCGTTCCATGCAAAAAAACCGTTTCTTTCATCGGTGATCATTTGATATTTCGTTACTGTGACAGTGCGATTCTTTTGTTTGAAAATATCCGTTAACTTCAATTTCTCACCTCCTTATATCATATTTTCATAATCTGCTTGCTTATCATTAAAGACAACATAAGCATTCAGCATAGCAGCCAAACCATCAATCCTTCTTCTTGTATTTGTACCTTTAACAGGCTGGATCGTGTTGTTTTTCTCATCAATATGAACAGATGTATTTGTTAAACACCATTTTGTAATAGGGTTGTTTCCATAGTTAATGCGTTTTGACTTTAGCTCAGCTTTTAAGAGTTTCATAGGTCCAGATAATGTTTGTTTTCCTTGCGCTATTGGTATCATAGTTTCTTGTCCGAAATGTCCTTGCATCTCTTCTACCCAATAACGAGCTGACCATCTATCGTAACCATTCCACGGAATGTACACATCATATTCATTCATCATTTCTAAGAACCATTCGGTCACATATTTATGATGAACTGTATTACCTGGAGTCGTTCGAAGTAACCCTTTTTCATGCCATAGGTTATAAGGAATTTTATCCTCTTTTGTCCTCTCCTCGAGTAAATCCTCCGGCAACCAGTACATATGCTTTACATATATCGTATTATCATTTGGAACCTTGAACATTACGCATGCTGCAGTTAAGTCAACAGATTGGGATAAGTCTGCGCCGCCAATCGCATATCGTGGTTTCAATTGAGTAATATCAAATGTTGCAGTATTGTTTGCTTCTTCAAATGACAACCAGGCTTCGGTCGATGTTTCACGAACATTGAAGTCTTTAGTAAGTAAATTCTTTACTAGCATTGAGTTTGCTTTTGCTTTATTTACTTTTGTTTCTAATTGGTCTGTCTTTTTAATTGTTCCAAGGCCTGGATTTGCCTTTTTCCAATTATTGCGATCGGTCCATTCCTCTCTTTTATCAAGCTCATAGATAATCGGTAAAAAGCGATCATCCTTATATCCGTCTGGATCATCAAAACCGTTTAATAACATTTCCGCTTCTTCATATTTCAAATCATATACGGATTCGCGAATAGTTCCTGCCGTTGTGATCATGAGAATAAGTGGTTGTTCCCTTGAAGATGTTCCATCCACAATTACGTCATAAAGGTTTTTATCTTTCCATGCGTGTATTTCATCCAGAGAAGCTCCATGGACGTTAAGGCCGTCTAAGGTATCACTGTCAGAACCAACTGGTCTGAAAATACTATCATTAAAGTCAGCGACAATTTCCTTCACTAAGGTTTTCATTCTCTTAGAAAGAACTGGTGACTTTTTAACCATTCTTTTAGATTCAGACCAAACAATTTTCGCCTGTTGTTCTTTTGTTGCTACTGCATATACCTCTGCTCCACCTTCGCCATCAGCTATTTGTAAATATAAACATATACCGGATGACAAGGTTGATTTCCCATTTTTACGAGCCACAACCAAAAATACTTCGCGATATTTACGAGTACCATCCAACTTATGGATAAAACCAAATGTTGCTGCAAGAAAGGCCTTTTGCCATAACTCTAAGTCAATTGGCGAACCTGCCCATTTCCCTTTCGAGTGCTTGCAGTAGTTTTCTATAAATTCAATAGCGTGATTTGCTCTTTTTGAACTATATTCAAATACCGATTCATTATCATAGATATCATCAACAAGCTTTTTATAGATTCTTTTAACCTTATAACCTACAACTTCCTCGCCGGAATCAATTTTATTCCAGTATTCAATTATAGGGTTATAGGCTAACGGATACTGAACTCTTTTTTGTGTTCTCTTTTCTTTCTTCATCGTCCATTCACGAAGTCATCAAACCCATCATCTTCTGGTTTAGGGACTTCTCTAGGTAAGAGGTCAGAAATTGCCTTCCATACAGTTGTGTATCTTTGGATCATTGTATTATATGTCTTGATAGATGGACTTTCCCTCGTAATGGAATAGTCGCCTTGTTGCATTTCATCGATGGCCCCGTTTTGCTTAATGTCCTGTTTCAATTCATTTAAGGTCGCTCTCATGAACCCAGCTTCTTCAATTAAGCCTTCAGCAACTTGTTTGCTATCTTTTGATAAATCCTTGAAAAGTTTTTTAATTCTGTTTATCTCTTTCTTAATTTCCTTTTCTTTGGAAATTAAATCGTTCCTACTCATAAAATCACCTCATTTTTGAAGGGGGGGTCTATTGAAAATGACCCGTGTATTCTCCGAAGGTCCCCCTTCGGTCCTTAAGTTGTGTGAAAAACAGAAACAAATAGGGGGGCTATGCCTGTACCAAATCACCGTTCTCGTCAAACATTAATCCTTCTACAACCGGTTCATACTTTCTAAATGTCTTTTTGTTATGACATTCAAGACAAAGATACTGAAGGTTCTCATGGTTCAATGTAATGTTAGGATCGTTGATGTTATCTGGATTGAGCTCGATGATATGGTCAAGTATGTAACCAGCATCACCACAATGTTCACATATGCCATGCACACTAGGAATGTAAGACTCCCTACATTTCCTCCATGCTTTAGACTTATAGAACTTCTTAGCAAACTCTTTAGCCATCCACTCACTTCCTCTAACATAGAATAAACATACATGAATAGTTGAAGGTGCATATCAGCTGCTCATGTATGTTTACTAATTAAGTATCTCGGCTTCCCACCCCTAGCCTGCTCAACGCTAATGAGATACAACCCTCTACTATCGCCACAAAAAAAGAAAAACGCCTCTCCTTTTGGAAAGACGTTTATTATGCAAATTCAACACACTAATATCATATCACACTAAAAACAAAATCTAGTTCGCGAATCGTTCGCGAATCGTTCGCAAATAGTTCGCGTTATAAAATTTGATGTTTTGCTAACTGTTTTTATCTTGAGTATCCCTCATTAATTGCAAAATTGAACGTCTTGAATTATACATAACCCGGATTCTGTCAAACTCCCAACACTGCCAAAAATACTGTTACACCAATGTTTATGCACATAATAAAAAATGAGTTATACAAATTAGATTTGTAGATAACTCATTTTAGCTAAAAAAATATAAAGTTTTTAAACTTATTTATCCATCTTCATTTTCTAGTCGAACTACGACACAATAAATTTTTCCTTTTCAATCACTTCAACAATAACTTCCTTCTCGTTTAACACCATTGTTTGAAGTGTAATTTCATTACTTTTAACAAGCGATTCCCTAGAATAATTACCTCTTAATTGAACTTTCAAAAAGTAACTATCCTTATGAGTTTTCTTCATAATTTCACTCATTTTCTTTCTCGCACTTCAAACAAACTTTAGGTAAGCTTTTATGAATGAAATTCTCTTTACCGCAATACTTACATATAAAATGCCATGTGTTTATCATCTTTAAATTCCTCCTTGTTTCTATGTCGCTATTTTGTTCATACATGCCCACCTATTTCGATACATTCTGTTAATGCCGTTCCTTTATCAGTTATTTCCTCATACTCTTCAATCTCAATGGTAACGTTGAAGTCCTTATAATCTTTAAGCAGTATTTTTTCAGCTTCCTCATAGCAATTAGCTAATACAATTGACTTACAGAAATATCCGTTATTGTGATAGCGAATAAGATAAACTTTTAAATCATCCATATTTTAAACACCTCCACTTACGACACAATTTTCTTCTACTCTTTAAACAAATCTGGATTTTCATATACATTTCCGATCACTTCAACTCTAGTTTCCATTGTTGGATTATCGCTAAATAAAAATGTCTTATTATCAAAATCGAAACTATCCAGAAGGAACCCAGCTGTATAACCTCTAGGTAAGACTTTTCCTTTATCAGATATTAAATAAGAGGTTATAATAACTCCCTTTTTAATGATTACTTCATGTAATGAGTAATTACCATGCATTTCTTGGTTTATATCAACAGGAACCTTTAGAATATCTCCTTCATAAATCTCTTTTCCGTTCTTATCTTTTAATCCGGTGAATTGCATTAGACTGATATCATCACGTTTCCATCTTAGGCGATCACAATCTCCGATGTAAAAAGGAGTAACTTCTATGCAATGGTGGATTTTAGAATTTGCCCATGCACGAAATTTAATTTCTCTATTCACTTTGTTTCCTCCCCGGGCTATTAAACTTTAAATTTTTTCATCATATCATCTAGTTCGTCTTGCTCAATTCCTATATAACGAAGAGTTTCTTTTGGATCAGAATGGTTGTAAATTCTCATCAGTGCAACTACATCTTTAAATTGTTTATAGAACATGAACCCAAACGTCTTACGTAACGAATGGGTCCCAATGCTCTCAAGACCATAAGCCCTGGCAATTTGATTAAGTATTACATAAGCCATTCCTCTGGTGATGGGTTTATTGCTGCCTTCCCTACTTTTGATAAGGTATTCATTCTTTGGTTTGTCTTTTATATATTCTCTAATTTCTCTCTTTAATTCAGACGTCATTTTGATACGTCTGTATTTCTTTCTCTTTTGCTCACGAATGACAATATACCAACCTTCCACATCTTTCACTTTCAGTTTTAATAAATCTGAAATTCGTAATCCTGTATTAATCCCTAAAAGAAAAAGTATGTAGTTTCTTGGATTGTCCTGTTTTAGATCCTTTTTTATTTGGTTAATTAGTTCTTTATCTCTTATCGGCTGGACGAAATTCATTATGATTTCACCGCATTCCTTGTTTTATATACTTCTATCTTTAATGCAAAGGCCAGTCTCAGTAATGCTTTTCCCTTTACATCATAGTACTTGGTTTTTCCAACCCCTAATTCTGTCCAAATGTCAGGATCATATCCTATATCTTGCTGCATGTAGCGTTTCACTATAATAAATCGTTCGTCTTGTTTCAATGTATTAACAGCTTCGTGAAACTTGGTCATATACTTATCTCTAGTTCTCTCAAATTCTACTCTTTCAATGGCTGCATCTTCTGTTGAACTATGAAACTTGTTTGTATTTGCAGGAGGAAGAATTGAATAAGATGGTGTGATTTTCGGAAAAAAATCATAAGGTAATGTTAATAAGTACCGACGATATTCTTCAAGTTCTCTTTCTACAGCTCTCCGCGTTGATTTTGTATTGACCTCCGGAGTCTTTAAACTTATCTGGGCAATCATTGTTCTTCCTCAGCCTCCTTGTCTTTCTCGAGCTGACAAAATGTACAGATAAAACTTCCATCAACATAACAACCATCATTATCTAACTGGCCACAACTTTTGCACTTGAGATACATATTTCACTCCTTCGCTAAAGAATCGTACTACGACATAAATATTTGAAAATTTAAAGGTATTTCTTCTTTTTAATAGAATTTTTAAATCAATCTAATATAAAGGTGGAATGTTTATGAATTCAATTTCTTCTCCTATCGCTTGTAAAGTAAATAATGTTTTTATCCATGTTAGTAACCTTGAAAAATCATCTGAGTGGTATAGTGACTTACTTGGACTACCATTTAATAAGGATAATGTTAAATCACCTGTATACAACATTCCCATTACTTCCGAGACAGGACTCACATTGGACGATCACACTTTTGATCCAGAGTTTAAACTAAATCCCTCAGATCATGTTTTATTTAACTTTTTCGTTAAGGATATTGATGAAGCGTATGAATTTATTAAAAACAAAGGGATTACAATTGTTAGAGAAATAGAGCGTATTGGCGATTTCGCTTATTTTAACTTTAAAGACTTAGATGGAAATATATTAATGATTTGTAATTGCTAAATGTACTGAGCAAAGGTTAGATTTTTCTACCATTGCTCTTTTTTTTACTGCACAATTTTCTTCAATTGTTCACGACTCTTTCTGCAGCTCACTGATTTTCCCGAGGATGTCTGCTACAATAACACCTGCTTTGGTTAGTTCGACATCATTTTGAATGAGGCCATTTTGATTTAACCTGGCTAATTGCTTTCTGGAAACCAGGAGTAAATTGTTAATGTCAAAGTTACGACGATCGCCATCTCCAAAGATGATTGCATGACCTTTTGGCACTGGTCCGTTTTCTTTCTCCCAAATCAATACATGCTTTGCTCTCCAATTATGCCGACCTTTGCCATCGGCAATCTTTATGTCTACGTACCCATCACCGTTAATCCTTTCAGTACCTATCGGTTTATGATTGTGAGGTTTATTTCCTTTTTTAAATTGAGTAGGTTCCCAGCCACCCACTCCCTTTTTACCTTTATTGAATGGAACATGACCGGGTTTAAATGTGAAATCCATATCACTTGTTAATTTGTTTCTCTTCTTAACACCGCTAATTTGAGATACCTTTAAATTTAATCCAAAGTGTTCATTAAACATTTTTGTGAGTTCTGCAGTTGTACGTCCTTTAACATTTTCCGTAAGAAATGCGATTTGCTTAGAAGTGTAAGAATGCATCATTTCGCCTCCAGCATTTTAGGTACCTTCGCTTCAAGGTTAATGCTATTATCAATTGTTGTTTTGGCTTTGAGCACCAATGAACCATTTGCAATAATTTGAGAAGCTACTTCCGATACTGCTCTTGCTCGATTTATTTCTTCTTTGAGGTCTTCCCCCATTAAATCCTCATCACTTAGTCGCTCAAGTTGAGCAAATAAATGGTTGTTTAAATCGCCTAGTGTATTTCTCATTAATCAAAGTCCCCTTTCTTACCTTGGTTTTAGTTGCATAATTGCTCGATAGTATTTTTGAAAACTCATGCCCAAATACATGTTATTTTTATGGGTCTGAGGATTGTAAGTAAAGATTCGTTTAGAAATCTTAACCTCGTGAATTTGTGTGACATAATCATATAAATCTTCACGTTGTTTGCACCTGTGTAAGCACTCCAATTTCGTTTCACCTTTAACTTCAATCTGATTACTTGCCAGTTTCATTTTTCCGGCACTCCCGACAAATCCTTTTACCTTCCTTAACAACCGAGTGTTTTGCCTGGATCACTGCAAAACATTTACTGCAGCTAACAAATTTCATATAGCTTCCACTCCTTAATAAACAAATTTCTTTGTAAAAGAACCTGCAGTTGCTTCTAAGTATCGAATACCGTCCTTTGTTACACCTTTACCAGTAATAGTTGCTTCTTCCTTTTTCATTTCAAGGAAAGGTGACTTTCGATGATAAATCGTTACTTTATCCCCGATAAATGCTTTCTTAACATGTTCATTCATTTGTGCTCACAACCTCCCCTGTATGAGAGTACTCAAATAGTTCTGACATACAGCAAGGTGTTAATAATGGTTCTACATCTTTCTCGACACAGAATGCTTGTCCGCATTCTTCACATGAATACACATCAATTTGGAGATTCATGGACCATAACCACCTTCTTGTTAATAATTCCAAGTTCTTTTAAAGCTTCTTGAAGAGCGTTTCTTAAGAAAGCAAGTTTTTCATCTTCACTTAACGAATAATCATCCGACATTGCTAAAAGGTAACAGTTGGCAATAAAATCTAGTTCTTTAATAACCTCTGCAATCTGTCTGTGATAATCCCGGTGTTCTGATTGTGTTAAAGCCATTGGTTTCCATTTAATTTCTGGTAGTGTCATAGGGATTGACACCTCCAATATGAGGAAAGTTTGCTTCATACCTTCGTAGCCATTCTTTCAATGCGCTATAATCTTTTTTCTCACACTTTGTCCATAAGTCTTTCAGAGGCATTTTTATATAATGACGTTCTTCTACAAGTTGTTCCGCTATCGCACATGCAACAGCTGCTACTTGAATCAACTCAGTATATAAATTACTTGCATCCGTTTCCTTAGCGTCTTTAGGAAAATTTATTCCGTTTATTGCCTGGCAAACCTCACCGTATTCTTCTCCTAAGATTCCATTCCACTTACTATAATCATGACGTTGAATTCCCCAAAGTTTATCTTGTCTGTCACGCTCATTCATTACATCAGTTAAAACGCTCATTTTTAGTTGTTCTAGCGTATGGTTCACTTCTTAACCTCCTGAAAGTATTCGGCACCCATATGTTCAACGATCAACTTCATTGTCTTAGGTCCTATACCTTTAACCTTTTCTAACCCTTCAAATTTGCTGGCAATAAACATACAAGCACTATATTTACCTTGTTCAAATCCAAATTGGCTACCGTTTAAATAACCAGAATCATACCCCTCTTGCCTTGCCTTTACGATTACGGGATTTACTTTTACTATTTTTCGGCTTTCTTTTTTGCCCAAATCCTCCACTCCTTACTTTCGGAATCTCTGAACCACCTAATCTATTACATTCATACCCAAACCTTGATGAACAATGTCTATGAAGAGAGCACCTTCTGCAAAAGTACTCTCCGTCCTCTTTGCGCATCCATTCTGGCCGACTGTCAACGATAACAATGTCCATTATTAAAACCACTTTGCTGAATCTTTTTCAGTATCAATGTCACGAAAACTTTGCAAAACAGCTTCGCTTTTCAACTCGTCATAGGTTAGTAAATCAAGTTTCCTTCCGTCTGGAGTATGAGTGATACCTCTTTCCGAAAATCTTTCTAATAGTAATTTGTGATATGTTTTTTCTTGGTGAAGTTTTACTTTTTTTACTGAATCAAATAGCAATCCCATTACTTTCTTCACCTCAACTTTTATTAATCACGAACTTTTGTTTTCAATTTTAAATTTCTCGTTTTCGTAAATTTGTTCTAATTCAGTAAGGTTTAGATCTACTAGTTGCTTTCCATCTGATGTTTTATGAAAACCCATCTTTAGCAGCTCGCATTTGTAGTAATCTTCATTACGTTTACTCTTCGCTAACATCTTTTTCACCTCTTATAACGTAATAACTCTCTGTTTGTTAGATGTTCTGTGAACGATGTGCAGTTCTTGTTGTAGGTTTCTTGTAACAAGCCAATTCTCAGGTTTTAAACCGGCATTTTTGATAATCTGTTTTTGTTTATTTGTTGGACGTTTACCTGCTTTCAACTCATCATCCCTTTCTCTTGCTTTATCAACTTCTTCAAAAAAACGATTTATAATCAGTGGAGATTGTGATTCTCCATTAATCTTGAATGTCTTTAAATCACTTTGTCGTACATCTAAGCGAATAAAGACATTTACTAGATCCTTTCTTGAAACAACATTTCCTGTATAGCCAACAATAGAACCTAGTTCGGCATACTCTAACCTAATCCACATCGGATACATTTATAAAGGTCCTTTACATTTTATTTGTCATAAAGCTTGTACAAGTTTCATAGAATAATAGTGGCTTCAATCACTTTTCATTTTTTTTAAACGTTCCTCAAATTTGCGTTTTTCTTCTTCAAAATTAGAACTATTGTTATCAGCTATAACTTGTTCTTGATTTCCTAGCCATTCAGGAGTTACTTCTTTCCTTATTGGCTTCTTGCCATATGGAGTATTTGAACGTTGATTTCTTTTCTGGACCTCATAAGCTTCAATATCTTTTATTGTTTTTGCGTTATGTGAATACCAATCTCTTAAAATACTTTCAACATAACCCCAAGATCGTTTATTTCTTTCAATGGTAATCTCCATAGCCTTAATGATGATTTCATGTTGATTGCTAAAGTCATCTAACCAGGCGTTAATCTTTTGTGTAAGATGGCTATTTAATTGACCGAAATTATTTTCATAAAAAACAAAACAATTTTTTGAAGTAGGAGTAGGTTGTTCTTCTTCTACTTCTTCTTTATCTATTTCTTTATCTATATCTTCTTCTTTATCTATATCTCCTTCTTCTTCTGTTGCGTGACTTTGCGTGACTGTCACGTGACCGATTCTTTTAGGCGGTTCAAGACGCTTCCGTTCTCTTTCTTTTTGTTTGCGTAATCGGTTCTGCTCCCGGATTCTTTCAAGTCCTTCAATGTTCTGGTGCTTTTCCCAGTTTCGAATACTGATAAATGAATTATCATCAATATCAATCATTCCGAAGTTTTTAAATGCCGATAATGCAAGCCTTACTGTATTGATTGGTCTATTAAAAATGGTTGCTAACATTTCTTCCGTATAGGGTATAGATTCACTTAAGAAGATGTATCCACTCGCATTTGTTTTACCAGCTTGAGATAGAAGTTTTATCCAGATGATAAGGATCGTATCTGCTTCTGGCATTTGTTCAATAAGTCTTATTTTTTCATCTTCAAACATGTGAGTGCTTAACTTAATCCACTTCACTTCTGACAATTAAAACACTCCTTTTACAATCACCTACGCCCATGGTACAATTTAATTTGAATATTGTTTTTATTGTTGCAGTAAGTGTTGGTCGCACTTGCTGTTATTTTTTTATGTAGACTCATGATGTAGGAATTCCTTTTGCCTTAGCTAAAAAGCCAACTAGAATGTTATTAAACTTGTCCAACACTTGCATTCTAACCATGACATCAATACCGTTTACTTTTCGTTTTAATGTTGATTCAGCGTAGAGTCTTCCTGTTTTTTCATAATATGCTGCATTAATTTTTCTTCTTTCATTCTCTACTCTTGCTGGAACATCAATTCCATGCTGAGCCTTCATTACGCTATAAATGGTATTGTAAATTTCATCATGCCCCATTCTGGACCAACGAGCATATTCATTTACACGCTCAATTACTTTAGAGTGATCTGGTACAGCAGTTAGATTGTGAGTAATAGTTTGCACACCACTTTCAATTGCATTTATTTTTTTATCCAACAATGCGCTTTGTCTTTCTTGTTCAACCATCTGTTGAGCTAACATTGCAAGATACTCCATCTGAGTTTTGGGTTCTTTAGCTTTATAACGTTTTTCAACAGCGATAAAATATTTTCGAATTTGGCGACCCATTTCATTGTTTTGTACCATCGCTATTTCTTTTGCTGTATCTACAGAAAGTAGGTATTCTTGGGAAGGTCGCCCACTAGTTTTACTCAAATGTGAGTAAAAGTCCTCACCTTCTAAAAAACTGTACGTATCAATTAATCTGGAAATCCAATCGTTAAATCTTGTGCCAATTAATAATTTTTCGTGAAGCTCCCTAGCGTCTACAATCTTCTCTCCAGTAATTGACTTATAGACAGGTAACATATCATCTGCAATAACAGTTAACTGATCCTTATTCATATAACTTCCCTCCTACTCTTCATATGGATTATTAAGCATAAATTCCAGTGTGATAATCTCCCTTACACTTGTTGAATACTCAATCTCAATCATTTTTATGTGTAAGTCACCATCGCCTACATATTTTAAAATCTCTTTACTTAGCAATTACTTTACCTACCTTTCTATAAATCTAGGAATCAAGCAAAGAACAAAAAAAGTAACATTAAAGCTGCGAACACTGGCACAAACAGGAGAATGTATATTGTTTCCTCAAGCCATTTTGCCAACTTCACTATGCCCCACCTCCTCTAAATATTCCTGGTATTAATACCAAAGTTTCGACAAAATTAAGCTAAAAAGATAAGGCTTATTCAGCCTGGGATTACTTCCAAACACGCTCGTTTTCGCAATTTAATACATTTAGCATTTCTTCTAACTGCGATTTTCTCTCCGCAAAATACTTAATGTCATTTGAGCGGTCCTCTTTATATTCGTTTTGAAGTTTTTCGTAAAAATTAATGCTTTCCACGGCATCTTCCAGAAGTTTTTTTAGACCAAAACTAATTAATGACCATTCCGAAGCTTCATTAATTTCAATTTTTGCTTTTTCAAATGTTTTAAATTGATTTCGCTTCACAAAGAGTTTCACTTATTTCACCTGCTTTCAATTTTCTTTCTTCCTCCAAAATCCGAGGAACAGAAGTTTCAGTAAAGAAGAAAAGTATTTTATTTAGTGTTTCTTGAGATGGTTGTTTCATATTTACTCTCCTTTGGGGTTATTTTGACCACTAGACGATAAAAAAATATCGTTTAACGTTACATTGAAGATCTCCGCGAGCTTTAACGCTTTGACCATCGTGATTGGCTTCTTACCGTTTTCCATCTTGTTCATATGGATACGACTTACCCCGATGCGTTTTGCAAGTTCTTCTTGAGTGATGTTTGCTTGTTCTCGTAGCTGTTTAATGTTATTTGGCAATTTCCTTCCCTCCTATCATGTGGTTTGTTTGACCACTTATTGATTCTTATTATATGTGGTCTATTTGCCCACGTCAAGAACTTTTGTGGTAAAATTGGAAGATTTTTTTAACGTGATTGAAATGTGATTTTTATCATTGAAGTGATATGATATGAATGTTAACTATTAGGAAACATTTCTGTTTTTATGGGGGTGTAATTGTGAACGATTTCGGAGAAAAACTAAAGAAACTTAGAACTAAAAATGACGACACCCTAAGACAGTTAGGTGCAAAACTAAACATTGACCACAGTAATTTATCTAAAATAGAAAGAGGAGAACGCAAACCTAATATAGAGTTACTACAATCCATATGTAAACTTTACAATACACCTATGAGTTACTTTCTTGGAGAAGTTGAGTTTGTAGATGTACCTGAACAACTCAAAGAAGAAGGTGTTGTTCGTATTTCAATAGATAAATCGTTAAGAGAAGACTTAACCGACCAGGATATAAAAGATGCATTAGAATTGATAAGAGATCTAAAAAGGGATGGGAAGATTGACTTTAATAAATTAAATGAAATACAGTCAAGGAAATAAGGAAACACTTACCAAATGGTAGGTGTTTTTTCGTGGTCCTTATATACCTTTTTTAGAAATAACAACTTTCGGAAAATTTAACCAATATTACTTTTGTAATACTAAAGTATTATGCACAAACCATTATAAATCTACCTTTTGTATTAGTAATTGTCGAACAATGTAGAAATTGAACACTATATGTAATCCTTTACTTTGTTATAGAATTAAGGCATAATAAGAAATATCTAATAGGAACGTTTGTTCGTAAACAATGGAGGGGATAGCGTGGTAACTATCATTCACACAGAGAGATTAGAACAAGGTATATGTATCCAAATTGAAGACGTAATTTTTAAAGGTACAAGAATATCGGAACGACCCTCTATAATTGATGTTCCTATAACAAACGATGATTGTTTATTGAAAGAAGCTAACTAGATTGTTAGTTTCTTTTTTTTTGTCTAAATTTGCTAGTTCATATTGACTTGGTAGTCCTATTTTCATAGAATTAAAATGTTCATTATTTTTCCAATATCCTAAATTTTTATGTACATACCTATTGTTTTTGAAACTTTTTTTGATTGCGGTATAACCTTTACATTTGGTGGGTATGTGCCAAATTAATAACATATAAGGAGAGGGAATCTAAAATGAACATTATCGAAATGCTAGACAAGAAATTGGAGGAAGCTAAGAAAAGAAAGTCCGATGCCGATCTATTATTAGTCTCCACTGAATTATTGTTTCACCTCTACTATGAGGACAAAATGAATCGTGAAGAATTAATTGAAATGGCAACCGAGATTTATAATTTAGCAAATCCTAACGAACCACTTCCGAATCTAGCAAGCTAAAAAAAGCCTACCTTTAAGGTAGGTTTTTAGTTTTGTATAAATTTGCTATTTTCATATGTAGCCTAATTGACTACAATTAAGTCAAGGAGTGAACACAATGAAAACAGCTATTTATATTCGTGTTAGTACAGAAGAACAAGCAAAAGAAGGGTATTCCATCTCTGCACAAAGGGAACGACTAAAGGCCTATTGCATTGCACAGGACTGGACAGTAGCTAACTTTTATGTGGATGAAGGGATATCTGCTAAGGATATGAAACGGCCACAATTACAACAAATGGTGAAAGATATTAAAACCGGTAAAATAGATTGTGTTCTTGTGTATCGTCTGGATCGTCTAACACGTTCAGTTTTAGATTTATATAAATTACTTGAGGTATTTGAAAAACACGATTGTAAATTCAAGTCAGCTACAGAAGTATATGACACTACCACTGCAATGGGTAGAATGTTTATTACCATTGTTGCAGCTCTTGCCCAGTGGGAACGTGAAAACATGGGTGAGCGCATCAGTATGGGTTTTTCTGAAAAAGTAAGACAAGGCAGATATGCACACAATAACAGGCCATTCGGATACAATCTGGAACCTACATCTGGTGAACTCACCATAAGAGAAGATGAAGCTGCAGTCGTTCGATTAATCGTAAATCTATACATAAAACAGGGTATGGGAGCAAATAAGATATGTAAGTACTTAAATAGTCGCAACATCAAGACAAGAGACGGAAATAGCTGGAATGACAAACCTCTGGTTCAACTACTAAAAAACCCACTATACAAAGGGACAATTAGATGGACTGATCAATTAGTCGAAGGCGCAGCTCCTGCAATTATAGATGAGGATACATGGGATGAGATTCAACGAACACTTGAAAGAAGAAGAACACTTCCACCACAGGTAGTTTCCAGTGATTATATATTCTCCAGTGTATATAAGTGTAAACTGTGCGGTTATACAATGACCGGTTATAAAGTTACGTACACTAAAACAAATGGAGAAAAAGTTGAGTATAAGAATTATAGATGTTTACACAAAAAGACTGGCCAGTGTAAAGGCTCAATGTCAACCACAGAAAAATCACTTGAAGAGGCTTTTCTTGAGTATCTCGATAATATTGATTTCTCCAAAGCAATTGAAGAAGTTGCAGCTATAAAGAGTAATCGCGTAAAACCATCAAATGACGAAGAAACAATAAAGTTTTTAAAGTCAGAGTTACAAAAAATCGAGAAGAGAAAAAAGAAGTGGCAGTATGCATGGGCTAATGAAACAATTAACGATGAGGATTTCTCAAAACGTATGGAAGAAGAGAAATTGCTGGAAGATAATATAAAAGAACAGTTCTCACAGTTCAGTCCACAGGATGAAATTAAGACTGATCCAAGCGACGTATATAGAATACTCCAGAACGTCAGAAACAACTGGAATCATCTAACAGATGGCGAGAAGAAAACACTCGTACAAATGACAATAAAAGAAATTCATGTGAAGCACGAAAAGAAAAACGAAACGATTGTTGAACATATAGACTTTTTATAAGTCTATATTTTTTTAGGTACTTTCATAACCCCTCAACCTTTCAGACTGCTACCGAAAAAACGGCAACTCCGGTCTACAATTTCAAATGGTTTCATTGCTACCACACATTCACCTTCAACTTCAATTACTTTTGAACAAAGATTAATTCCAACTTTTATTGGAAGGATAGCCATGGTAAATGGATTTATCTCATATTCCAACAAATAGCTAATTTTCTTCAATTGCATTTACTCAACTCCTTTGATAAGTTTAAATTTTCTAAAAAATGAAAGCACTCTCATATTATCATCTATAGGTCCTTTTAACCATTCTTTTCACAAATTGTTCACAAAAAAAGTGGTATTCCTCAAAAAGAAAACCACAAATACGGTGCAAAGAAGATTTAGGAGTTCTCATTTAATTGCCCTAATTCTTTATCAGCAATATATGCATTTGCTTGCTCTAATGTAGTATGCTCATCAACCGAATCTCCTGCGTATACTGACTCTGTTAAAAAAGGGTTTTTTGTATCAAGTGCATTGGACATTCCAAAGACAGGATTTAACGGTGTTGTTGCTGGAATATCACTATTCTCATGTTCATTTCGATTCTTCATTTTTCCACCTCCATTATTATCTTGGTGCTAACTTGCTAAAAACATACAGAAAAAGACTACTATTTTAACATTTTATTCCAGTGTATTTTCAAACAAACTCCTTGTACTGTTTTCTTTATACGTATTATGACTAAAATATTTTTAAAAAGTCTAAAAATTCAGTTGATTTTCTCCTCCTTGCTAAATATACTATAAAAAAGGGTCTAGGGGTGAACTTTCATGAAAAATAGGAAGACGTACACAGAGATCATGAAGTCACGGAATACGCAAAAAAGGAAATCTCCTGAAGTAACAGTATTAGACATATATATTCAAATGATCATTGATGAGAGCCTATTTAAAAGGAAAAAAGAATTATTAGAAACGAAAGTTAACGAAGCAATTGACTCAGGAAATGAAAGACTGTTCATGGAGTTATCAGTGGAATATGGAAAACTTGTAAACCGAGCGGTATAGAAAAAACTGACTAGCATCAAATGCTAGCCAGTTTTTTGTGATTATGATTTTGTAAATTGTGATTCCTCAGTTGAACCCTTCAATGCAGTAGTTGAAGATGTTCCTCCTGTAATAACTTGAGCCACTTCATCAAAGTAACCAGTACCAACTTCACGTTGATGTCTTGTTGCAGTATATCCATATTTTTCGCTTTCAAATTCAGCTTGTTGAAGCTCGGAATATGCTCCCATTCCTCTTTCTTTATAGCCTCTTGCAAGTTCAAACATGCTGTGGTTAAGAGCATGGAATCCAGCAAGTGTTACAAATTGGAATTTATAACCCATTTTTCCTAATTCCACTTGAAACTTTTCAATTGTGTCTGCATCAAGTTTTTTCTTCCAATTGAAGGATGGTGAACAGTTATATGCTAACAGTTTACCCGGGAATTTTTCGTGTATTGCATCAGCAAAACGTTGTGCCTGCTCTAAATTTGGTTCTGAAGTTTCGCACCAGATTAAGTCTGCATACGGGGCATACGCTAAGCCTCGTGCAATTGCTTGATCAAGACCAGCTTTCGTTCTAAAGAATCCTTCAGGTGTTCTTTCTCCTGTAATAAATTCTTGGTCTACTGGATCGATGTCACTTGTAATCAAATCTGCAGCATCCGCATCTGTTCTGGCTACTAGAATAGTAGGAACGCCCATTACATCTGCTGCTAAACGAGCAGAAATTAAGTTTCTAACTGCTGTTTGTGTAGGCAGTAGCACCTTACCGCCTAGGTGTCCACATTTTTTCTCAGATGAAAGTTGATCCTCAAAGTGAACGCCTGCTGCACCGGCTTCGATCATACCCTTCATAAGTTCAAACACATTTAATTGGCCACCGAAGCCAGCCTCTGCATCCGCAACAATAGGAGCAAACCAATCGGTATCGCCTTCGCCTTCTAAATGTTGAATCTGGTCAGCACGTTGTAACGCCTGGTTAATTCTTTTTACAACGCTTGGCACACTGTTTGCCGGGTATAAGCTTTGGTCTGGATACATATGACCAGAAAGGTTAGCATCTGCTGCCACTTGCCAGCCACTTAAGTAAATTGCTTTTAATCCTGCTTTGACCTGCTGGACTGCTTGATTTCCTGTTAATGCTCCAAGCGCATTAATGTAATCTTCATTGTTAAGTAAATTCCAGAGCTTTTCTGAACCTCGACGAGCTAATGTATGTTCTATGTCAATTGATCCTCGAAGACGAATGACATCTTCTGCTGTATATGTTCTTTCAATACCTTTCCAACGTGAATCGAATTCCCAGCTTTCTTGTAATTTTTGAACTCTTTCGTTTGTCATGTGTATATCCTCCTTAAGAAATGTATTATTTATATTTACTTTCCAAAAAGTTTATTTTTTCTGCTTTTTAATAAGATACATATTACATTGTTTGGTGATTTCCGCTCCTGGTAATCGCTACAATCACCCGTGTTATAACATATTATTCAACTTAATAACCAATAGCAAAAGTCATATAAACCAACAAGTTTTACTTTAACAACCCAAGTAAAAAAGTATTTTATAAAATCTCATAACCTGGTAATGTTAAAAACTCTTCAAATTCGTCATTCGTTATTAGTTTTTCGAATAGAGTCGTAGCTTCTTCAAAGCGGCCCGCTTCAAAATACTTGCTACCGACCTCTTGTTTAATTTTTTCAAGTTCTTCGTCCTTCAATTGTTGAACAAGTTCAAGGGTAACTTTTCTTCCGTCGTCTAAAACTCCCTTTGGATGGCGAATCCATTGCCAAATCTGTGCTCTTGATATTTCAGCAGTTGCTGCATCCTCCATTAGGTTGTGAATCGGAGCAGCACCACGTCCCTGTAACCAAGACTCGATATATTGAATTCCAACATTTATATTTGTTCTAACCCCTTGTTCGGTAATGCTTCCTTCTGGAATAGCTAAGAGGTCAGATGCTGTAACTTGGACATCCTCACGCTTTTTATAAATTTGGTTTGGTCCTGTCATAACCTCATTAAACACTTCCGCAGCAACAGGTACTAATCCCGGATGTGCTACCCATGTACCATCATGGCCATTTTTTGCTTCTCTTTCTTTATCAGCACGTACCTTAATAAATGCTTCTTCATTTGCTTCTGGATTGTTTTTTACAGGTATTTGAGCTGCCATACCGCCAATCGCATGAACATTTCGGCGATGACAAGTTTTAATTACATGCTGTGAATAAGCACTCATAAAAGGAACCGTCATTGTTACCACTGAACGATCTGGTAATATTACGTTCTCTACGTTTCTAAATCTTTTTAAATAGCTAAATATATAGTCCCATCTACCACAATTCAGACCTGCTGAGTGTTCCTTAAGTTCATATAAAATTTCATCTACCTCAAAAGTTGCAAGGATTGTTTCAATTAATACAGTTGCTTTAATTGTACCTTGCGGGATACCTAGTTCTTGTTGAGCAAAAATAAATACATCATTCCAAAGTCTAGCTTCTAAATGGCTTTCCATTTTAGGTAAGTAAAAATATGGCCCACTGCCATTTTCAAGTAATGTTGTAGCATTATGATAAAAATAAAGTCCAAAGTCTAGTAAACTTGCAGATATTCGATGTCCATCCAGGACAATATGTTTTTCCTCTAAATGCCAGCCGCGTGGACGTACAACGAGAGTAGCTGTTTCATTATTCAGCTCATACTTCTTCCCATTCGGATTTTCGAATGAAATCGTCCGCTTTACCGCATCTCTAAGATTTATTTGCCCATTAATAACATTCTCCCAAGTTGGAGAGTTTGCATCCTCAAAATCAGCCATAAAGACCTTTGCACCTGAATTCAGTGCATTGATAATCATTTTACGATCAACAGGTCCTGTTATCTCTACCCGTCTATCTTGGAGATCCTTCGGTATTGGAGCTACTGTCCAATTACTGTTACGGATATGCTCTGTTTCAGGTAAGAAATCTGGCATCTTTCCGTTCATAATTTCTTGTTGTCTTTGTTGTCTTTTTTCTAGAAGCTGTACCCTTCGCTGACCAAATCTTCGTTCTAGTTTCTCAATGAATGCCAATGCATCAGGTGTCAAAATCTCTTCAAATTGCTTATTCATCTTCCCTTTGACCTGAATCCCTGACGTTTGTGTCGTCATTCTCTTTCTCAACACCTTTCGAAATCTTGTTATAATACAGATTATTTAACATGTTAGTATTATATAACAGTGTTTTTAAAATTGGAACATTTTTCTTTAATTTTTTATATAACAATTTAAAAATAGTAAATCTGTATTATAACAATATATGACGTTTGATTATCTTGACATTTCGATAAAACAAAAAAACCTATTCACATGAATAGGTTTTTTATTTCTTTATTCTTCCTGCTTTTGAAATTCATTTGTATATGTGATTCTCTCTAACATTGTTGGGTGACCATAACGGAAGAGCTTTACCAAATATGGTGGATTTACCTGGCTCAATCCTGCCTTTGCTAATTTTTGAAACGAAGTGACTGCTGCCTGGTTGTCATTTGTCATTTCAAGCGCATACAAATCTGCTGCCTTCTCTTGATTTCTGGATACTGTATTTGAAACAGGATCTGAAACGAAGCTTAGCACAGAAATTAACAAGAGAAACAATGGAAGAACCGCAATATCTTTGACACTAGAAATTTTAAATCTGCTTCCCCATTTTTTGACCATGACATTCATTAGTTTACTTATAATAAATAATCCAACCAGAGTAAGTAGTAGATAGCCCGCTATTCCAAAGTATATATGTTTCATTACATAATGACCCATCTCATGTGCCATTATGAACAAAATTTCACTTTCACTTAATCTTTCTAAGGTTGTATCCCATAAAACAATCCGAGAATTGCTGCCAATTCCAGTTACATACGCATTTAATGAATTCGTTTTTTCAGACATGTTGACTTCAAATACGTGGTCTGCTGGAATATCTGCTCGATCTGCCAGCTCAAGTATTTTGCTTTCTAACTCTTTGTTCGTTAATGGGAAAAAGTCATTATATAGTGGGTCAATAATTACTGGTTGAACAAACATTAAGAACATAGAAAACGGTATTGAAAGTAACCATGCATGAAACCACCAGCGCTTCTCATTTCTTCTAATTAACCAGAATAATACACCTACTATTAAAATCATAAGCCCATAATTCACCCAGAAATCAATCAATACATCCTTCATCCAACTATTAGTTGATTGTACAGTTATATTATATGACTTTGACACATTATAACTAATCCAGGCTATTGGGAACGATAAAACTTCTACTAATAGAGATAACCAGAATAAATAAATGGCTGTTTGTAGAATTGAAAACTTTGTTGATACCTTTGACCAGTCTCGAAACTTTGCCGAGATACCTACAACTAACACGATGATATAGATTAACCACTCAAATGGAACAGATAAAAAATACAATAAGTTCTTAATTTGAGAATACTCTTGGCTTAATAATAGCTCCCGCTCATTCATGAATGTCTGTGGATCTGCCGGACTTCCTTTTAATTGTGATGGTATGTCCGTTGTTGCCCCGAAAAATAAATACCATGCTATAAATAAACCAAAGACAAGATAAATTCCTAAAGACCAACTAATTACTTTTTTCACTAAGCTGTCCCCCTTCATGTACAACCCTACTTACTAGTATTTTAGTAAAAAACATGGACAGTTAGAACAAGTTCTTTAAGTAGTCTGTCCAAGAACATATATAGGATAACCTGTAGTTCAAGTAAAAAAGGACATATGTAAGTGAAAAACTATTGAATTATGAAACTAGATAGAATATGATAAGTAACAATAATATTGATTCAATGAGGAAGAGAGTAATTATGATAAGTACAATAGAGAGTTAGGGATGGTGGAAGCCTAACGTTCTTTTCATAATGAAGCGCACTTCTGAGAAGCTCACCTGAACCTCCTTAAGTAGGGTGTGCCGGGTAAATCCCGTTATTTATTTTGCATAAGCAGGTTCATTGTGAACAATTGGAGTGGTACCGCGGGAAAATCTCGTCTCTTTTATAGAGGCGGGATTTTTTTATTTTCGAATGGAGGTTAAAAAATGGAAGTTATAAAACTATATGCTGAAGAAATCACAAAGCAGCTAAAAAACAAACTTACCTATGAAGAGGTTTACAAACTAATCGAAAAGCCAAAATTTAGTGAGCAAGGAGATCTTGCATTTCCCTGTTTCACACTGGCAAAACGTTTCCGTAAGTCTCCTGTGGAAATAGCCAAACAAGTAGCAGAGACACTTCAACATTCCATTTTTGAAAAGGTTGTTGCTAACGGCCCGTACGTAAACTGTTTTTTACAAAAGGAATCCGTAAGTAAAAAGGTTCTTAGCTCTATTTTAGAACATGGTGCAAGTTACGGGAGTTCAACAATAGGTCAAGGAGCTACGGTTACGATTGATTTTTCATCTCCCAATATCGTAAAACCATTTTCGATGGGACATCTACGGTCAACGGTTATCGGTAACTCGCTTTCTAAAATTGTGGAAAAGTGTGGCTATCAGACTGTACGAATTAATCACCTAGGGGACTGGGGAACACAGTTCGGAAAACTAATTGTGGCCTACAAACTTTGGGGAAATGAGCAAGTAGTTCAAAACAATCCAATTACCGAATTACTTACTCTTTATGTGCGGTTCCATTCTGAAGCAGAGTCTAACCCTGGTTTGGAGGATGACGCGAGAGCATGGTTTAAAAAACTTGAAGACGGTGACCAAGAAGCTCATGAGTTATGGAATTGGTTTAGAGAGGAATCCTTAAGAGAATTCTCTCGTATCTATTCATTATTAGAGGTTGAATTTGACTCTTATAATGGTGAAGCTTTTTACAATGATAAGATGCAGCCTACAATTAACCTACTGTTGGACAAAAAGCTTTTAGTAGAGTCAGCTGGAGCGGAAGTTGTAGACTTAACAGAGCATCAGCTTCCCCCATGTTTGATAAAAAAGTCTGATGGTGCAACCCTTTATGCGACAAGAGATGTTACAGCAGCGATTTATCGTCAGAACACCTATTCATTTCAGAAGGCAATCTATGTTGTCGGACATGAACAAAGTCTGCACTTTAAGCAGATCTTCCTGGTTCTTGAGAAGTTGGGCTTTGAGTGGGCTAAAGAAATGGTCCATGTTCCATTTGGTTTTATATTAAAAAACGGGAAAAAGATGTCGACACGGAAAGGAAAGATTGTCCTTTTAGAAGAGGTAATTATGGATGCGATTGACCTGGCTATGAAAAACATTGAAGACAAAAACCCAGGCTTGGCTAATAAAGAAGAAATCGCTAAAACTGTGGGAGTTGGGGCAATCATCTTTCACGACTTAAAAAATGAACGTCTCAATAACGTCGAGTTTTCATTAGAGGATATGTTAAAGTTTGAGGGAACGACGGGTCCATATGTTCAGTATACCCATGCGCGGGCTTGCTCCATTTTACGAAAAGCTGGAATGGAAATAGCACCATCTGTAAATGGACTATCAGACCCACATAGCTGGGCAGTAGTTAAACTTTTAATGGAGTTCCCTACGACAATTGAAAAAAGTATGCAGCTTTATGAACCATCGGTTATTGCAAAATATGTGCTTGAGCTATCTCAAGAATTTAATAAGTATTATAGTCATGTGAAGATACTTGGGGATGACCCTGAACAAGTTGATCGCCTTTCACTTGTAAATGCTGTCACGATTGTATTGAAGGAAGGCTTAAGATTACTAGGGATAAAAGCACCAGAAGAAATGTAAAAAGAGAGACAACTAAATTGTCCGCATAAATAAAAAACTGCCCCCCAATTGTTAGAAACACCTAAACAATTAGTGGCAGTTTTTTATTCTGGATGATGTTGATATTTTTCAAGACTGACCCTTTTATTATCAATTACTTCAATACCTTCATCTTCTAGAAACAACACCTGTGCCTCATGTGTTTCTTGGTCATTAATTCCAAGTTCTCCTTTTGAATTAATGACCCGAAACCATGGTAGTTTGTATTTTTTACTCATTGAATGAAGTACCCTAACTACCTGCCTTGCACCTCTTGGACTGCCAGCAAGTCTTGCAATTTGACCGTACGTCATTACCTTTCCAGATGGAATTTGTTTAATGATAGCTACTACTCTCTCTGTAAAAAGATTCATATTTTCATTTCCTTAAAAGAAGAATGAATAAATACTTAATGCAATAATTGAACTTAGTACAACCACAATTACATTTGCACCCAAATATGCAACTACAAAAGCAACGACTGCCCCAATAATTCCAAACCATATATCTTCATTAATCGTGAATATCCCTGGGATAATTAATGCTCCTAGAATTGCAAAAGGCACATTTTTAAGAACTCCTTGAAGAAAAGGAGGCAGTTTTACAGAATTGAAAACGACGAGTGGCAACATTCTTGGAATATATGTAACAAGCCCCATCCCAATAATCATGAGTAGTATTGTTTTATCCATTTTCAACTTCCTCCTCTTTATTCCTACCTAAATGGACAACTGCTTCAATTCCTATTGCTGAAACTAGTGTCGCTGAAACAATTGACCAGCCTGGTTCCATGAAAAAGGAAAAAATGGTGTTTAGTACAGCAGCACTAGCAGCCAGAACGACAACTTTACGTTGTTTTTTCATGGATGGTACAAGTAACCCTATAAACATTGCATATAAAGCAACAGACATGCTTTGCTGTAAGACACTAGGCAGACTTGAACCAATTACATGACCCACTCCGGAAAAAGCAACCCAGCTTCCATATGATACAGATATAACGCCAAACATATACCCCGTAGTCACAGTACCTTCTTTAACAGCAGCAACAGAAAATGTCTCATCGGTTACCCCAAAGGAATAAAGCGCCTTTTTGACTGGATGGTCTTCCTCAACTTTTTCATTAAGAGACGCACACATTAGGAAGTGGCGGATATTTAAGATAAATGTTGTAAGAATAATTTCGAATACACCCGTTCCCACTGCGATAAGCTGTAAAGCTATGTATTGTGAGGCTCCAGCAAACACAATTAAGCTCATCATCACTGTTTCTGTAACAGAGAGACCTGTTGTTTTTGCTAACAAACCAAATGTAAGTGCAATTGGCATGTATCCTATGGCAATACTTAACCCTGCTTGAACACCACTACGGAAATCTGATTGTTTTTTAACTAGTACTGTTGTAGACATTCCCTCTTGTATCCCCCAAACTCCGTTTTTATTATCTATTCTCTTAAAAATGAGGTTATATTTCAATCTTTTTGACTTTAAAAGGTGAGATTTTTCTATTTATCTACTTTTTTGGGATAGTCGGGAAGGAGTACTATCGTCTATATTTCATTCTATAGGCGTTATTTTGGTTCTATCGTCGTTATTTTTTATTCTATAGGCGTTAAATTATTTCTATCATCGTTAATTAAATTTTATAAGCGATAATTCATTACTATCGCCGTTAGCAAAAAAAGTCCTACACGAAACACAATTTACCGTCCTAATAAAAAAGCACCCCATCCCTGAGGTACTTCTACTAATCTATTTCCCTTTAAAATTCGGTTTTCTTTTTTCACTAAAAGCTGCCAGTGCCTCTAATCGATCCTCAGTTGGAATCGTGACTTCGTATGCTTTTCTTTCAATTTTCAATCCCGTTTGCAGATCTGTATTCATCCCCTGCTTAATTGCGAATTTGGCTTGTTGCAGAGCGATAGGTCCATTTTTCAACATGGCATTTGCTAGATTTAAAGCTTCAGTTCGTAATTCCGTACGTGTAACGACGCTAGTTACAATTCCATATGCATATGCTTCTTCTGCTGTCATACGCTTTGCCGTTAAAATTAACTCCAAAGCTTTTGTTTCACCAATTAACCTTGGAAGACGTTGTGTACCGCCAGCTCCTGGAATAATTGCTAAGCCTGTTTCTGTTAGTCCCATAGAAGTATCATCTACAACAATCCGGAAATCACAAGCCAGGGCAAGCTCCATTCCACCACCAAATGCATATCCATTTATCATACATATGGTAGGTTGAGGGAGTGCCTCAATACTTGAGAATACTTCACCAATTTTATATACATTTCTTTTCACTTCTGAATCTGATAACGTTTTGCGTTCTTTTAGGTCAGCGCCAACACTAAATGATTTTTCACCTGCACCAGTAATTAACACTACACGCACATCAGGATTGGAGCGTATATCCTCTACAACTGATTCAAGATTTTTTAGCATTTCGTAATTAAAACAATTCATTGCTTCAGGACGATTTAGTGTAATCGTAGCAATATGGTTTTCTACTTGATATAAAACAGTACTCATGTATACACCTCTTTTGTTGATATCGCTTACATTCTATTTCGCCTAAAAAGGGAAAATTCCTTCTTCATCGTGAATTGGCTCTTTTCTTAAAAATCGTTGCTATTTGCCTTTTTTCTTTTAGAGTGAAAGGGTACAAAGGGGGTGATTTCCGCTCCTGGCACTCGCTTTCCACGGGCGGACCGTGAGCCTCCTCAATGAAATGCTGAAGCGGCTTGGTCAGAAACGAGGAAATTGGCCGCCAATAACGC
>NZ_JBFOKR010000013.1:0-165307 GCF_047246645.1 Ferdinandcohnia jepli | reverse complement strand
TCCTTTAAAGAAAAATGAAAAACTAAGATAAACCTAGAAAAAAGGAGATTGTGTACAATAATTAGGGGGTTAAGCCGATAACGGCCATAAATCTTTTATAACAGCCATATATCGACTATTATGATTAATCCTTAAATGTTTTGCAGGATTTTTAGTAGATTTTGTAGAAAAATGCTATATGAAACTAAAAGGAGATGAATATATGAACAAAAAAGAATTAGAAATACCACTAAGACTGAGAAAAATTGATGCACTTTTGAAAAGGTTACATGAAACATTTCCAAAATACTCGATTATAAGTGAGGAATACGGCAGAAGAATGGCTGGTTACCTCGGTGAAAAATCATTAAAATACTATCTAAGCCTTTTAAAGGATAAAAACTACCTCATCTTTCATAATCTGCGACTCCCCGATACCTCCGGTGAACATTTCTTTGAAATTGACTTACTTCTAATTAGCCCAAAATTCCTCTTAACTATCGATGCTAAAAATTATCGTGGTGAATTACATTTTGATGGAAAGTTTGATCAGTTCATACAAACGGTTGGAGATAAAAAGAAATCATATTCTTGTCCCATCGCACAAACGAACAGACACAAAATGCAGCTAAGGAAATTATTAGAATCTGCGAAGTTTCCCTCTATTCAGATCGAAAACCTAGTTGTTTTTACAAATCCTTCAGCCATAATTACGGCAACCCCAGACCATAAGCAAGTTCATAAAGTAATTAAAAGTACAAGTTTTCTCTCAAAAATAGACTTGATTGAAAAAAAAATATAGAAGTGAAATGTTTGATAAAAAACAACTTCATAAGTTGTCAAAGTTCCTCTTAAAACAACATACCACACATGACGAGGATATCTTGAAACATTTTGATATTACACAAAGTGAGTTAATTAAAGGTGTTAGGTGCCCGAAATGTGGAAATCTTCCTATGAAACGCACTTCTAGGACATGGAAGTGCCCCTCGTGTAACCACTCCTCAAGTATGGCATTCATTGAATCAATAATGGATTATCGTTTATTAATTGGAAATGCAATAACAAACCAGCAACTTCGTCAATTTTTAGATTTACAGTCTCGATCCGCTGCAAAAACTATCCTTTTAACTTTACAATTAGAGTATAAAGGTGATTTGAAAGGTAGAGTTTATTATTTCCAACCTTTAAAATAGACTTTGATTATCTATTATTGGATTTTATGGCTATTAGATAACAGATGTTGATAGTCCTCCTTTAATGTTAGCAGGAATTCCCCCCACCAATCTTGAAGTAATAACAAACCAAATCTCGTCCATAATGAATACTAGTAAAACGAAGGGGAGTGGAACTATGTACGAATTAAAAACAAAAGAAAATGATCGAAGTATAATAGAGTTTATTGAAGCAGTGGACAGTCCTAAGAAGAAGGAAGATGCATATAAGCTATTAGATATTTTTACAGAAACAACCGGCTATCCTGCGAAAATGTGGGGGACAAGTATTATTGGCTTCGGGTCGTATCATTATAAGTACGCTTCAGGTCATGAGGGAGATGCACCTTTAGTGGGTTTCTCACCGAGAAAGGCAAAAATCAGTCTGTATTTTGCTACTGGCGACACGCAGCGTGAGGAATTACTTGGGCGTTTCGGAAAGCATACTACTGGGAAAGCGTGTGTGTATATTAACAAAATCGCAGATATAGACGTTGAAGTTTTAAAAGAATTAATACAACAATCGGTTACATTTTTAAAGGAAACCTATCCTTCATAAGGAAATCTTATAGATTTGTATAAAAATAAAGTCATTTAGATATTTCAGGAAAAGGTATACGATGAAGAAAAAGTAACGAAATGAGGAATTCAAAATGGCGTATACCTTTAAAGCAATTCATCATATTCAACTTGCAGCTCCGAAGGATAGTGAAAATCAGTTCAGAGAATTTTTTCAAGGAGTTATTGGATTTGAAGAAATCGAGAAACCTGAGGAACTGAAGAAAAGAGGTGGAGTTTGGTTTCAATTTGGTCAGTATCAAATCCATATAGGAATCGAAGAACCATTCTCTCCGGCAAAAAAGGCACATCCAGCATTTGAAGTGGAGAATATAGAACAACTTAAGCAACATCTTCGTGCTAACAATATCCCTATTAATGAGGATGATAATCTCCCAGGGGCAACACGGTTTTATGCTTTTGACCCTGTAGGAAATCGTTTAGAGTTTTTGGAATGGAACTAAGGTGGAACTACCGTTCTGCCTTTTTTTTCAGATAGGAAAGTATAAATTCTTTCCTATCTGCATAAGTGCAACTACGGCTCTGCTGTCGCCTATAGGCTCGGCAATCGCCAAGTTTTCTAGTATTTCAAAAACTTGTATTTTATGGTAATAATGGGATAGAGTTTTCTATTTGAATATGGGGAGAAATGTATGTGAGTCGAAGATATGACATTGACTGGTTGCGCAATCTTGGAATTTTATTATTATTTCCATTTCATTCTGCAAGAGTATTTGATCATTGGGATCCGTTTTATGTAAAGAGTGAGGAGCTAAGCTGGGGATTAAGTTATTTTATTGCGGCGACAAGCTATTGGTTTATGCCATTACTTTTTTGGCTGGCAGGTTCTGCTAGTTGGTATGCACTTACAAAAAGAACCACTGGAGAATACATAAAAGACCGTGTAGACAGATTATTAATACCATTAGTTTTTGGTCTTCTATTAGTTGTTCCAATTCAGGGTTATATAGCAAAATTAGACCACGAGGGACAAGTAGCAGCATACCTTCCTTACATGGTTGAGTTCTTTACCAATTTTAGTGATTTATCCGGATATTTTGGTACATTTACACCTGCACACTTATGGTTTATTCTCTATCTATTTGTACTCTCAGCTGTTGCTGTACCATTTTTTAAAATGTTTAAGACTAAAAATGTAGAGAAATTTCATCAAATCTTTAGAAAGCCATGGGTATTTATTTTTACTTTTATTGTGATCATGATAACACAAGCATTGCCAGCTCCTGGTGGTCAAAACCCATTTTTCTTTTTCGCACTGTTATTAATGGGGTTCATAACATCAAGCCATCAAGCTTATCAAGAGATGTTTACTAAAATTAGATGGAAAGCATTACTAGCAGTTGTTATTTTACTTCCTACTTGGCTCGTATTACTGCAATACCATCAAGGATATACAAGGTTTTCAAGTATTGATATATTGTTAACATTTCTACGAACCTTCTTACTTTGGTTAACACTAATTGCTATTTTAGGATATGGCCAAAAATATTTAAACAAAAAACATAAGTTGGTAGCTTACATGAATGAAGCCGCATTTCCGGTGTATATTGTCCATCAAAGTGTGTTGGTTGTGGTCGCTTTCTTTGTCTTAAAAGCAAGACTTGGCATTTATCCTTCGTTTATTTTAATAATGCTACTAACGGTCATGCTTTCATTTGGCCTCTATGAATGGGTAATAAAAAGAATATCAGTATTACGATGGGCTTTTGGGGTGAAAATGAAGAAAAGTAGTGTGATAAAGACAGATATTCATATAAGTAAATAAGAGGTGCAGGAAATATGACACATAAAATTCAGTTACTCAACCCGGACCCGACAAAAAAGGGTGCAAAGGTCGATGAGGCAAAATACAAAATGGTAAAAGATACTATTCTAAAGGTTATCGATGAAAGAGGAGTAATAGAGTTTAAAGAGTTGATGAGTGAAGTTGTACACCGATTACCCAATTTTGAAGGCTCGCCGTCTTGGTATTGTACGGCTGTTAAATTGGATCTAGAAGCAAAAGGCATTATTCGCCGTATCGAGGGTTCCAAGCCTCAAAAAATAACCAGATAAGCTTGAAAAGTAACTGATTTATTATAGAGTGCAGGTACCTTCATTTTAAATAACAAATAAATCATAACGAATGGTTTAAATAATGATTGCCTAAAATATGGCTAGTTGGCCTGGAGGTGATCGTGTTGCCAAAGAATACAAAAGAAGAAAGCATTGAAATCTTCTCAAATACAGCATTAAAAGGAAAACCTTATTTAGATATTGACCGTGTTATTGGCGAAGGAGTTTCCGCCTATAATGATGAAACGAAAAAGACATCAGAAACGAAAGAAGTCTAAATTGAAAACCCTCCATGTGGAGGGTTTTCGTTTCGTATGCTTTACTTATCTAAGTTCTCGATAGCGTAATCAGCTTCTTCTTGTGTGAATTTCTCACCGTAATCAGAAGTCAGTTGTTCTCTGATCGCTTCAGGTGACATATCCATTGATTCCTGATAACTCTTTGCTTTTGCTAAGGCATTTTCCTTAAAATCAGCTTTTATATTATCTATTGCGTATTGTGCTTCTTCTACAGTGAATTTTTCACCTTGTTCAGAAATTAGTTGGTCATAGATTCCTTGTTTTGACATGTACATGGTGTCTGAATAGGACTCTGCCTTTTTCAATGCATTTGCTTTCCAATCATATTCAAGATTGCTCATTGCATACTCGGCTGCTTCTGCAGAAAATTTTTCGCCATATTCTGAGGTTAATTGATCAAGAATAGCGTTTTTAGACATTTGCATAGTTTTTGCGTATGATTCAGCTTTTTTCAAAGCAGATTTATATTCAGCAGGAACATCATCCTCTGGTTCTTCTTCCTCCTGGTTCTTCTCTTCAGTGTTAGCTGATTCGTTTTGCTTAGATTGTTGAGGTTCAGAATTAGTATCATTATTAGAACTTTCTTCGTCATCACCACCTGTTGCAAGTGCTATAACTAGGATAACTGCGATCAACCAAACCCACCATCTTTTATAAAAAGGTTTTTTTACTTTCTCTTTTGCCATTAAAATCACCCTAATCTTATAGAAATTGTGTATAGTGGCTAAAAAAACTCATTAGCTGCAAACAGCAGCTAGTACCTTTTGGACATCAAAAATACTCTTATCTTTTTTAAATTGCTTTTGTATAGCTGGTAATTGTCCACCTGATATCCATATTTTTAGTTCTGCGTCCAAATCGAAAGTCCCAGCAGTTTCTACGCTGTAGTGGGAAATACTCTTAAAAGGAATTGAATGATACTCAACCTTTTTTCCTGTGATTCCTTGCTTATCGACTAATATTAAACGTTTGTCAGTAAAAACGATCAAATCTCTTATTAACTTAAATGCTACATCAATCTCTTCACCATTAGTCAAAAGTTGTCCTAATTCCTTTGAAACTTCCTCTTTACTAACTGTAGAGGCATTTCCCATAAGACCACTTAATAATCCCACAATAACTACCCCCTAATTTTTAATACCAAGTCCAATACCATCACGGACAAACATTATTATTTCCTCCTCAGACTCAGAAATACCTAAAACTTTGGAACGCCATAAAGCCCACTAATTTTCAACAGACTCGTATCTATATCTTGATACTTGAAGTAGCTCCACTTTCTAATCGACAGCAATGGTATATGAAAAGTTAACACCCTAAGAAATGTTAAAAGAGTGCAAATCCCTTGAATAACAAAGGTTTTGCACTCTCTAATGTAAGCGTCCCAGATTGGAATCGAACCAACGACCTACAGCTTAGGAGGCTGTCGCTCTATCCTACTGAGCTACTGGGACATAAATAATATAATAGTAGGTTCTTATTATAAAATTTAAAACCATTGCTGGTCAAGAATTATGACCACCATGAAATTTTTATTGACTTCTCAAAATGCTAATTTGTATAATTTATCATATATTTCAAATAAATGGTTGTTTTTAAACGAACTGATAAACCGTGGAATGATCCACTCTCATTGCTTTGATGGGCCGGTTTCGTATCTTACATGATATGAAGCGGGCTTTTTTATGTTTCAGAAAAAGGAGGAAACAAAATATGATTTATAGCCTGACTAACCCAACTGTTTTTCATGAGCCTTTTTACCAAAAAGATGTAGAACTCTTCCCCTGGGAGTATGAATTACTTCAGACTACCACAGTTAGAAGACTTAAGTTTCTATCTCATTATGGCGCAGGTTCTCTCATTACCTCAGCCAAGCACTCTCGATTCGAACATACACTTGGGGTATGGACGCTCATAGCCACTTTCTTTCCAAAAGAAGAGGAGTTACGAATTGCAGCTCTACTTCATGATGTAGGCCATTTGCCGTTCTCTCATGCTGTCGAACGAACATTAGGATTTAATCACCATCATATTACAGAAGAGTATATCAAGGGGGAAGAAATTTCGACAATTCTTCAAAAACATGGTTTCTCTCCAACTACAATCATTGACTTGCTTAACAGAGATACACCGGTATCTCATAAAACAGCCTATTTAAGTGCTGATCATTTGGATAGTTTTTTACGTGATGCTTATATGCTAGGGAAGCTAAGGATGCATCCAGCTGATATTTTAAAAGCCTTATCATTTAATCATTATTATGTAGAAACGGATATGGCAACAGGAAAGCACATTATGGAGGCAATCTATCATGACCATTCATGTTTTTTACATCCAATTAATTTAGCATTAGACGTATTACTAGCCAAAGCGATATCCACTTTTACAGAGGAAACAAACGTAGAATTAACAAACATACAATAGCTAACGAATAATAAGCTACTACAATTGTTACAAAACTCTAAGCACCCGGTGGTTAATCAAATTATGTCCACTATTCTTTGGTATCCAGAAAAAATCAACTGGAACAGCGAACCAATCGCAGATGCAGATAGAATTGAAGTTAAAAAAATCTATGATAAGACCCCACTAATTGACGGTAATCCTTTAACTGATCTATGTGAAGATTCGCAAGGATTACTATCAAAAGTCCGCTCTCTAAAAAAATCGTACTATTTCACATATTGAAAAGGAAAAAAATGTATAAACAGCGAATGTAAATTAAAATGATAGCTACTAAAAAGGGGGAACTCTAAAGCGCTTAGGTCAAACTAATAGAGAAAGAGATGGTCAATTATGCGGGTAAACAAATCAAGTTTCGTACTAACAGGGGTTTTTCTTGTGCTTGTACTTATCGGTGTATTTAGTTTTTTCATTAGCGGCGAGGATAATCCGAAAACAGAATCAATTGAAACAAGTACAGAAGAAAGTGCCAAAGGTGATCAAGACCAACGGAATCAGCTTATATTAGACCTATTAGCAACCGACATCCAGAAAGCAATTAATCAGCAATATAATTTCGATGAAGAACATAGTGCCAGTTATAATGTAAAAGCCTTTGAAGTAACCGAGCGAACTGAAGAGGGTTACGAAGGATACTATGTAAATGTCCATGTTGAAGTAAAAGACCAAGACGAAACAAACACATTGGGAAATGATTCAATTAAGTTCTCAGTGAAAGTAAGTGAAGGCATGCAAATATCTTTAGTCATGTATTATAAAAATATGTAAAGAAACGTAAGTCTGGAGCTTCTCCAGACTTTTTTTTTCTATATAAAAAATCCATCCTCCGATTGGAAGATGGATTATGAGGTCGATTTTAGAAGCCACAATTGCCGTAATACGCTAAGAAAGTTTAAAACCACCACTCCTCAAAGTGGGTGTTTTCAGAAACATTCCTGTATGTCCTTCATGTCGTCAAAGACGAAGGCCTGCCATTCCCGCTTCAATGTTAAACTCCCTATTCCAGTTCAAAGGTTAAACTTTATTATGATTACGAACAACGTAGCTTGTATTTGTATACTACATGATTGAGAGTACGAAAGCAAATGTAAAAAATACCCAAATACAAAAAGCGTTGTCGAAAAATATTTTGTAATGAACTCAACTACAACTTGAAAATAATCCCATAAATTACGTCTAAGTAAGTAGAAGAAGGTTTTACAGGAGGAACTCATGAAAAAAATTGGTTTTGTACTCACAGCCATTTGGTTAGTCGCCAGTCTGTATTTGATAATTACGTCACAGGAAATGGAAATCTTGTTTGCTCTTTATTTTGCAATTATTGGTGGCTTTATTGTGATCAATTATTTTCTTGTGACTTGGATTATTACTTCGTATCGAGATGGGAAAAATCTTTTACCTCGTATCATTTTGTTTGGTTTTTGGCTTATGTCTCCGTTAGTCGTTTATGGAGTTTCGAATGTAGTTCAAATAACTAAAACTCAAGAGCATGAAACGTTTTTAAAAAACAATGTACCAACTGAACAATCCATTAGAAGTCTGTCAGAAGGTTTCTTAACGGAATATGTAAATGAAAGCGACTCTTTTTTCTCTTACAGAAATAAAGTGCTGGTTCTTTCCTATAAAGTTAATGAAGAAATAGCATTACAAAGGTTTCAGTATTTAATACAAAATACGAATTCAGACAATATACAAAATGTAATTATTGAAGACTTCATTGGTCGTGAAATTTTAAGTATTCATTTACTTCATTCGTCGATTTGGCATGAAACATTGCACCCTGACAGTATCACAATAAGTCTATATTTCGAGAATGAATTATTTTATAAAACAGTATCTGTTCAAGGAAGTGAGGGACAATTGGATGGTTTTCTGGATAAACATCAAGAATTATATAAGAGATTTCAAGAAAAACTCCCTTAATTGTATCCATCTGTATAAAGTCCTATTTAGTAAATAAAAGGAATACATTCTTACGAGATGAAAAATACTATAGGAAAAAAAGAGGAGAACATAAATGGATCTCAATAACCAAACAAATGAAATCTCCAAAACACACTCTAAGAAAATAAAAGAGAAATTAACATCTGCAGAAATTGGAAAGCTGTGGGTTGTTTATATGGGGAACTCGATGTCTATTTGTGTATTGTCCTATTTCTTGAATCATGTGGAGGATACAGAAATTAAAGATGTAGTCCAAAAAGCGCTTGAAATGAGCAAGGATTTTATGGACAAAATACGTAAGGTGTTCAACGAAGAGGGTGTACCAATTCCAATTGGATTCACAGAGGATGATGTAAATGTTGATGCACCTAGATTGTTTGCTGATCAATTTTATCTACATTACTTAAAGTATGTAGCAAAAGCTGGGCTAAGTATATATTCAACTGCAATACCATTAATGATACGTGAAGATATTATAGAATTAGTAATTTATATGGATTTAAAAACAATTGAACTTGTGAAAGAGTTAAACGAACAGCTGGGCCAAAAGGGGTACTTAGTAAGACCCCCAATTATACCAGTACCTCCAAGTAATTCATTTGTACAAAAACAAGATTATTTAAACGGTTTTTTCGGTGACCTTAGGCCCCTACATGCGCTGGAAATTGCTCATATTCATGATAATATTGAGAATAATGTTACGAGTAAATGTCTCTTAATAGGGTTCAGTCAAGTTGCACAAAGTAAGAAGTCAAGGGAATTCTTCCTGAGAGGGAAGGAAATTACAATGAATCATATAAATAAGTGTACAGAGAAACTTCATAAAGACAATCTACCTGCACACCCAATCCTAGATGATTTAGTGGAAGTATCAACAATTGCTCCTTTTTCGGATAAGTTAATGATTGCCCACAAAATCGATATGTTTTCCATGAAAATTAGATCATATTCCAATGCATTATCACTTAACGGTAGACGTGATATTGGTGCAATGTATGGAAAGTTTGTTTTGGATGTTGGTAGGTACGTTGAAGATGCAACAAATATCATGATAGATAAAGGCTGGATGGAGGAACCTCCACATGCAGTTGATCGGAATGAATTAGCTAAAGAATAGATAGAAAAAGGTCAGACAATCGTTTAGTGAATGTCTGACTATTTCTTATATATATCTTTAAAAGGATTTTCTTCCAATAAAGAGAATTAGTAGGAATATAATTTAATGTTTTAATTATTAAAACTTAACTATATAATATTGAAACCTTTTGCGTATTTTTCCAGTCTTTATATAAAAACGTGATGGGGGTTCTCTAGTGAAGATGATGAAAGAGATACTTAAGATAACGGGTATCTATTCTTTTGTTCTTATTTGCATTATTTTAATTGTGCTTTTTCCGAGAACACCTAAGGTTGGTGTTGAGCCGGGTTGGGGAGGGGTTCTTAACGTCGAAGAAGAACAGTTCATGCTCGAGGAATACAAGGATAATATTGTTACATACGTTAAATCTGTGTATGAAAATAATTCCTTAGGCGGTACCAAGTGGCCAACTCGTTCAGCTGAAGATGAAATCCTAAAATATATGCCAAGAAGTTTAGCCGTACTAGGACTTGGGTTTATCTTAAGTATGTTAATAGGGTTTTGGAAGGGCATATATGATTTTAGAGCATCGAAGTCAAAATTGAATGTAGTTGGTAATGGTTCAACATGGCTATTTCAATCAATACCTGATTATTTTATTGCAATATGCGTCATTTGGTTGTTTTGGTTTTTTGCGCCTTTCAGCATAATGGGCAGCATGAGTTGGTATAAGTTTATTGCACCAGGAATACTTGTTTCAATTTCACCTATGTTTTATATTGCTCGTATTACAAATGTGGCTTTGGTTACCCAAGAGCATGAGCCGTTTGTCCAGGTAGCAGCTTCAAAAGGTTTAACAAAAAAGCTTATCTTATCAAATCACTTAATGAGGCATTGTTTTATTTCACTATCAAATCATTTACCATCGATTATGGTTTTCTTATTATCGAATTTATTGGTTGTTGAATACTTAATTGGATATGAAGGAGCGGCATATAGACTTTTCTCTGCTATCGGTTATACAAATGAGATTGTTCCAAGCTTTGTTAGTGATCGTGTAATAGTAGATGAGAGTGGTCTCATTATAGGGATTAGTATTTGTTTCTTGCTATTAGTAATGATTGCTCATGTGATTGGAAATCTAGTGAAATATCGATTCGAGCCGAAATAGGAGGGAAGAAATGAAGGGAAATCGATTACTAGTTATAGGGATTATCATGTGTACTTTCCTGTTGCTTCTTGCTATTATTGGCCCGTATTTACCTTTTGTAGAAAAAGAATTGGAGGAAGCGAGCAGAGTTCGATTTGGAGAAAAAAACGATATACTTACTGCTCCTTTTTCACCGTCACAAGAATTCCCATTCGGTTCAGACCATGAAGGCCGCAACTTATTAATCGTAATTATTGCAGGAACAAGGGATACGATACTCATCATTTTAAGCATCACAATCCTTCGTTACATCCTGGCTATCCCATTGGGTTTATTGGCATCAAGAAATCATGGCTTTTTTACTTGGCTTGTTTCCGCTTGGAACAGGGTTTTTTCTAGTGTTCCGACTATCTTTTCTAAGATGTTATTTTTAAGTATTCCTGTTCTTGTTTTAGATGATAACCGACTTATTTGGTCCATCCTTATATTATCTTTGATAGAAGTTGGTAAAGTAAGTTTTATCATTCAAGAGGAAACGCGATTGATTGCAAAAAAGCCATATATAGAGGCTGGTATAACGGTAGGTGTGCACCCGATTCGACAACTAACTCATCATATTTTGCCAAATATCTTTCCATCAGTTATCGTAAGCTTTTTTATAGATATTGGTAGAACTGCCTTATTAGTTGGACAGATGGGGATTTTTGCGATATTTATAACCCAGGTTTTTGTTCAAGGTGGTGCGTTTGCTGCACAGATGGAAAATACAAGTCTAAATTGGATGACTCTTTTAGGTTCGACAAGAAAAGATATGCTTAGTTCAATGTGGATTCCATTTTATACTTGTTTAGCTATAACTCTCACAATCTTTACATTTACTATTCTAGGTGAAGGTCTTCGAAGATATTTTGATCGTTCGTTAAAACAATAATAGATTGGGGTGCTTTCTTTGAAAAAAGGTTTTGAAATTATTGAACTGACATCGGTAACTGAATACATTTATCAACTGTCTGGACTTTTAAAAGAAGTAGTAGATGACGGAGCTTCAATTGGATTTTTACCACCACTTGAGGATGTCGTCGCTGTAGACTATTGGAATTCCGTATTGAACCAGGATGTCCGTCTTTTTGTAGCAATCGATAATGGGGAGATTGCAGGCAGTATTCAAGTTCATTTGTGTACGAAACAAAACGGGACTCACCGCGCAGAAATTGCTAAATTAATGACGAATCCTGCTTATAGACGCATGGGAATTGCTCGCAAACTTATGGAAGTTGCTGAGGAGATCGCAGTACAGGAGGAGAGAGCCTTGCTCGTTTTAGATACTCGTAAAGGTGATCCGTCGAATCATTTATATCAATCATTAGGATATATAATGGCAGGGGAAATCCCATTTTTCGCTAAGTCGGCTAATGGAAGTTTCGATACAACTGTTCTTTACTATAAACAACTAGGAAACTTCACGAATGATTAGACAGGCTGTGGGTGCAATTGTATATAAAGATGACTTATTTTTAGTTGTACAAAAGACAAAAATTAATACTCTAGAAGGAAAAAAGAAAATTGATGGGGAATGGGATGTAGTAAAAGGTGGCGTGGAACCTGTTGACCAGACACTTGAGCATGCTATTCTACGTGAACTTGAGGAAGAAACGGGGTCCTCTCAATTTAAGGTGATAAGTCAATATCAAAGGAAGATATGTTTTGATTTTCCTTCAGAAATTCAAAACAAAATTGGCTACGAAAAGCAAGAAACAACAATGTTTCTTGTGGAATTCACAGATGAAAAAGAAACCCTTATCCCTAAAGATGATGAGATAGCAGAGTTGCAGTTTCTTAGAGTAGATGATCTAATACAGCGCGTCACACATGAAGATACAAAAACGTTTATTATACAAAATCTGTCCGAACAAAGCAGAAAATGACAGGAGAAACAATATCTCGATAGATAGAATGTAGGTAAGGGGTGAGCTATATGGCATGGCTAGAGTCATTACAAAAAGCAATTGATTATATGGAGGAGCATATTCTAGAGGATATTTCAATCGATGACATTGCATACCAAGCGAATGCATCAACATTCCATTTCCAACGTACTTTCTCCATACTTACGGATAGTAGTGTAGGGGATTATCTGCGCCGGCGCCGATTAACATTAGCAGCTGAAGAACTAACCCGAACAGACACCAAGATCATTGACTTGGCCTACAAATATGGCTATGACACTCCCGAGGCTTTTACAAAGGCCTTTCGTAAACAACATGGCGTAAGCCCAAGTGAAGTGCGAAAGGGACTTGGAAAGCTGCAATCATTTAACCGCCTGGTCATCCAGGTGAGTCTGAAAGGGGCAGAACCAATGAAGTATTCGATTGTTGAAAGAGAAGGTTTTAAGGTAGTAGGCGTAAAGCGTGAGTTTTCGGTAGTAAACGATGAAAACTTAATAGGTATTCCTAAATTGTGGGATGAAGTGAATACAGATGGCACATGTGATTCACTAATCGAGGAAATGAACGGAAAAATTAAAGGTGTGCTGGGTGTCTGTGTAGATCAAACGACTCCGCAAAAAAGAGCAATTGATTATTGGGTGGCTGTTGAACACGAAGGTGGAAATGTCGATGGTTTTCTTGCATTAGACATTCCTACATCGAAATGGGCCGTTTTTGAAGTGCATGGGGCAATGCCACATGCCATGCAAAAGGTTTGGAAGCAAATCTTTTCTGAATGGTTCCCTTCAAGTGGCTATGAGCATGCTGCATCACCAGAGTTAGAGGTGTATCCTGGAGGTAATCCGTCAGATCCAAACTATTATTCTGAAATCTGGATTCCTGTAAAATAAGATGTTTGTTAAATTAGAATGTGTATGTATTCACACAAAAGATATCCAAGCATCTTTAGATTTTTATAAAAATATGGGTCTGACCGTACATTGGCAAATTGATAGAGAACTTGAAAGTGGAGTAGTCTGGAAATTGGTTGGGTTAAGGTTCCCGAGTAATGAAAGTTCTGAACTGGTACTGAGTAATCACCCAGAACTATCATTTACAGAAGTAGAGATATTGGTTGAAGATGTACGAGAGACCTACAAAACTTTAAGTGAAAATAATAAAGTTAACTGGATTAAAACTCCTTTTGCAACAGAATCCGGTCATGTTGCGGTAATGGAAGCACCTGATAAAAATGTATTTGTTTTAGTAGGAAAATAAAGCTATGAAGATGTGTGGTTGAATTGCCACACATCTTTTTTTGGCAGATATGAGAAGTATAAAATTCTTCCCTATCTGCATAAGTGCAACTACCGCTCTGCTGTCGCCTAAAGGTTCGGCAATCGTCGAGTTTTCTAATATATGAAAAGATGAAGAAACTGCTATTGCTACAATAGTGCAATAAAGTAATCACTTAAATACATATGCAAAGCATGTAGATGTGTATAATGTGTTTGAAACTGCTAGAATAGACAGAAATTTATGTAAATAATATAATGGAGCAAACAACTTCATGTGTATTTCAGAGGATATATAATTTACTCTATCTCCCGGCATGCGGGCATATGTTGCATTGGGATAATCCCGTAGGAGTTGCAAAGGAAATACATCTCTGGATCCAAGAAAAAGAAAAGTGACCTAAGGTTTTAATAAGTTACGGGGGTGCAAAGTATGCATTATGGATGGGTGGTTGTATGGATTACGTTCATCGCAGTACTAATTGCAGCGGGAATTCGCTCAATTACTGGAGTAATTATCATACCTCTTGAGGAAGAGTTTGATTGGAGCCGTTCGACCATCTCTTTTGCTTTTGCTATTAATCTAATTTTATATGGTATTTCAGGTCCATTTGTTGCAGCGGGACTACAGAAGCTTGGGTTTCGAAAAACAATGTCATACGGGATGCTCCTTTTAGTATTTGGCCTCGTAACCAGTTTATTTATGGTAGAGATATGGCAGCTACATCTAATCTGGGGAATTATTATTGGTTTAGGTTCTGGGGTATTTCTTTCAGTACTTTCTGCAAATGTTGCAAATACTTGGTTTGAGAAGAAAAGAGGGTCTGCGTTAGGTTTGTTAATGGCAGCTACCGCAGCAGGTCAAATGATCTTTCTCCCACTCTTGTCATATTTAACGGGAGAATTCTCATGGCGACTTGCAATGTCAGTGTTTATTGGGTTGGGACTACTAGTCACCCCAGTTATTTTCCTGTGGATGAAAGACAAACCAAGAGATCTAGGCGTGCTTCCATATGGAGCAGAGAAGGAAGTCGAGAAAACGGACGAAACAAAAAATCCAATTACAGCAGCCTTTGACGTGTTATGGATTGGAGTGCGATCTGTACCTTTTTGGTTATTATCAATTAGTTTCTTTATTTGTGGTTTATCTACGGCAGGACTACTTGGGACTCACTTTATCCCTGCTTCAACCCATCATGGCATACCTGAGGTACATGCGGCAAGCATATTTGCATTTATGGGCGTCTTCAACATTATTGGAACGATGATTGCGGGCTGGTTATCAGACCGATTTGACAATCGTTGGCTATTGTTTTGGTTTTATGGCCTGCGAGGCTTGTCTTTACTAGTGTTGCCTTATGCTTTCGAAATGCAATCTTATGTAATGCTCATAGCCTTTGCTGTGTTTTATGGCTTGGACTGGATTGCAACTGTACCACCTACTGTACGGTTAGCCTCTGACTTTTTCGGAAGGGAAAATGGTGCAATTATTTATGGATGGGTTTTTGCGGCACATCAAGTCGGCTCCGGAGTTGCTGCATATTTAGGAGGCTACTTTTACGAAGTATTCAATAGCTATACGATGACATTTATTGGAGCGGGGGTATTGTGCATTGTCGCAACACTCTTTGTGATCGTTATTAAAAAGCAATCTGTTGTAGTAACAGAAACAGTATCTATTAAACAATGACAATGATGTTACTCAGAAAAGTCTGGAAGGGAATAAAAGAATGGAAATACTAAATGAAAAGAAGAATCTTGAGGAATACGATAATCCGGAATTATATGATAAGGAAAATAATCCGTACATTGATGATGTGAAGTTTCTTATGAAATGGGCCCAGAAAAAGGGAGGTCCTATAATAGATTTGGCATGTGGCACAGGAAGAGCGACAATTCCGCTTGCTGAAAAAGGGTTTGAATTGCTAGGAGTAGACATACATACGGGCATGTTAGAGTTAGCCAGAAAGAAAACGGATGGTAAGAATCTTCCTGTTTCCTGGGTGGAACAAGACTGTACAAAACTAGATCTAGGAATAAAGAGTCCATTTATTTACATGGTGGGAAACTCCTTTCAACATTTCCTTACGAATGAAGTTCAAAATCAATTGCTCACTTCTATAAGGAATCATCTTGAGGAGAATGGTGTTTTTGTTTTCGGAACGAGATTTCCAAGTGCTGACGAATTATTGCAACCTCCTACTGAAGAATACTGGAAGAGTTATAGAGACGAAGAAACAGGAAGAATAGTAGATGTTTCTACTATTAATAACTATGATTCTCTAACACAGGTTCAACATTATATAACAATAAGAAGAAGTAAAGATGAGAATGGAAACATTGTGAGTGAGACCAAATCGAATATCGCACTTAGATATGTTTTCCCTCAAGAAATGAAACGATTACTAAATGAAAACGGGTTAGAAGTTCTAGAAATCTATAGGGATTGGAATGAAAACCCGTTAACAAGTGATAGTTATCAAATGATCTATGTATGTCAGAAGAAGTAAATTTAAGAGTTGTTATTGAAGTTAAACATAGATTTACATTTTTTTACAGTTGTGAAATCGAGGAAGAAATAGTATTAAGATAACTTAGTAGGGAGTGCACATATGAATTCTGTAATGGATGTAGACTTGGCAAAAATAGTAGAGCAAGCAGAAATTGATTGTTTATCGTCAAGACTTTCTGCCATACAAGAGATAGCTGGAAACCCAATGGGTGTCGATATTAAACAGTTCGGTAACGCAACAGCATTTTCTGTAAAAAACATCCCAGGTCCTTCTTTCAATACAATTAAAGGATTGCATAATGAGGATAACGATTTTATAGAGCAGATTATTGATTATTATAATGAAAAGAAAATTCCCATCCGTTTTGAACTAACGCCGGCACATGTTTCATCAGAAATCCTCACATACTTGAATGATTTAGGATTTTATCAGTGTGATTTTCACACTACGCTTTATCAAACAGGCACTAAGATTGAAATTCCCTCCTATGAAGGAGTTTTAATACGTAAGATAAAAGAGGATGAATTTGATATCTTTGCAGATATATATACGAGGGGTTTTCAAATGCCTTCATTTTTAAAAGAGGGAGTTGCTCAAAATAACTCGATCCTTTTTAACAAAGAAGGGTGGACATTTTATCTTGCCAGTGTAAATGATGTGGCCGCAGGAATTGGAGTTTTATATCAGAAAAACGGGATTGCCAACCTTGCAGCTGCTGCCACAAGCCCAGAACATCGTGGTAAAGGAGTACAAAGTGCCTTAATCAAGGAACGTATCAAACAGGCTATGGTAGATAATTGTCAGTTAGTGGTGGGACAAGCTAAGTTTGGGTCAACCAGTCAACGGAATATGGAACGGCTTGGCATGAAGATTGCTTATACAAAGGCAATTTGGGTAAGGAAATAAGAAAATGATTTTTAATATAGGAGCATATCAATGGGAAAAGTTATAGGCTTTGAAATGAGTAGTCAAGAACCAGAAAAAGCTGTGAAGTTTTATTCAGATGTGTTTGGATGGAAAGTATCAGAACCTCAATGGGATTATTGGGAAGTTACTGCGAAAAGCACTGAACAAGAGAAGGGGATTAATGGCGGAATAAGTAAAGGTCCGAGTGATTACCCGCATGGTACTCGTATTCAAATTGAGGTTGATTCTTTAGATGAAACAGTAGCAAAGGCGAAGCATCTTGGGGCTATGGTCGTCAGAGAAAAGATGGAGTTTGAAGAGTTTTACTTAGCGTACCTAGTTGATCCAACTGGTATAGGTATTGGGTTAATCGAGAGGAAATAAAAGGGAGCGTTTCTGCAAAATGTGGAAACGCTATTGTTTTATTTTTGAAAAGAAAGGGGAAATTATGTATTTCAAAAAACTAGTATACTCAATTGTAGGTTCTTTACTTGCACTTCTGATAGTCGGTGTTTTTACTGGGAGGTTTGAGTGGTATGAACTTGTGCCAGGCATTGTTATTTTAGTTGTTGTTCACTTAGCAATTGTTTTCTTTGAGTGGAATTGGAAAATCTAGCAGCTAGGGTTTATTCTCGACAATTCTAATAACCCAAGCATAAATTTATCGGGATTTGTCTTAAATGCCAGTATTACTCGAAAATAGTCCATTTGCGCAATATATGAAATGTAAGATGTTGTATTTCCTCGGAAATACGAAGAAAATGTTGTCGCATTTATAAAAAGGTGAAACATATTATATATTTTTAAAAGTTTATTCCATATGAGGAAGTGAAAAGTGTCAACTCAATTAACAAATCACGACAATTCTCTTAAGAAGTGGCGGGGAATAGAAGCAGTTAAAGGAAGGTTTAGACCTTTTCATTAAGCAGGCATCTTTTTGATATAGGAATCAAATAAATTTAATAGAGTAGTATCATAGCAATTCTGCTAGATACTGAAACTATGAAGGGATATAAAAAATGAATCCAATGAACAAATATAAAATTAAGGCGAATGAAGAGACCCTTCATGCCTCTATAAGTAATAAATACAATCCAATTTTAACTATTAATTCTGGAGACTCCATTGAGCTAAATACGATTGACGTTGGCTGGGGCTTTACCGAAAAGAATGGAAGACGCATTCGTTTCAACTCTAGAGAAAAAGAGTCCGAATGGGGGCATCCAATTATTGGCCCAATAGCTATTCATGGTGCAAAGCAGGGAATGACTTTGGAAGTGAAAGTTAATGATATTATTCCGAGTTGGTATGGATGGACTTGTGCTGGAGGATATAGTAATTGGCATAATCGACAGCTTGGATTGGAAAAATCAAATGAAGTAGTATTTGATTGGGAGTTAGATTATAACAATAATCTTGGAACTTGTAATTACCAGGATCACTGTTTTCAAGTGACTCTATCACCATTTATGGGCTTCATGAGTGTTGCTCCTAAAGAAGAAGGTATACATTCCACAATGCCACCTAGATATTGTGGAGGAAACATTGACTGTAAGGAGCTCGTAAAAGGGAGTACCCTCTATCTACCAATTTCTGTGGATGGTGCATTATTCTCGATTGGTGATGGACATGCTGCACAAGGTGACGGAGAAGTTTCTGGACAAGCAATTGAATGTCCTATGGATAAAGTGGAATTATTAATACGACTTAGGGAAGATTTGAATATAAAAATGCCAAGAGCAAATACTCCGAATGGTTGGATTACTTTTGGATTTCACGAGGATTTAAACCAAGCAATGATTATCGCTCTAGAAGGGATGTTAGAGCTTTTGCAAGATGAATATGGATTGGAAAAAGCCGAGGCAACAGCATTAGCTAGTGTGGTTGTTGATCTACGAGTAACACAAATTGTTAATGAGGTTAAAGGAGTCCATGCGGTATTGGGGCATGATAAAATAACACATATGAATCAAAGTGAAAAGTAGTTATCAGCATAAGGGTAATCATAAAAAAAGCACTGCACCTTTTTATTCATACATAAAGAGCAGCGCCTGGTACTATAGTGTTTCAATTGAATTTATTTGTTTACTTCGGTAGTTTTAAATTGATTCCTTGAAATAACGCAAATTCCTCAATTACACACAAGTAAACGAACGGATTTGGCGTAAGCTTATTCCAAAGTAAAGCCATCTAAAGCCATTCCATCGGTAGCCAGAAACGGATCTTCGGCCAACATACGTTGGGTAGAACCAAAATTGTTGGTTGTTTCTAAGCCATACATATGTGTACCTAAATAAACATCCTCTAATACTACCTGGATCTACAGCAAATGCTTGCGCTTGTTGTTGCGTCTGTGCAGGAACAAATGACGGTGGTGGTGCTGTTGGTGGACCTGCACCTGGTCCTTGACCTGGTTGTTGTGAAAATGGCGGTTGGAAGCCTGGTGCGCTAGGTGGTGGACCCATTGGCGGGAAAAATTGACCCATTTGTCTCTCTTCTAAAAAAGGATCATAATACTCATCTTGGTATACAAAATCGTCTTGGATATATGGATTGCTAGCATACCAATACATATGGTTTGGATACATGTGATGCACTCCTTCTCTTTTAAGACTCACAACATCATATTCTTTAGTCACTTGCCTATCAACTTGTACTAAGTAAAATGGGTTTTTACCTATGATGGAAAATGTCGTTTTTTAAAAGAGGTTAAGCAGGCATTCGGCAATATTGTTTGTGTTTGGGTATGTTACTATAAAAGAAAATAAATTGTTATGATAATGAACAAGGAGAATGTAGATGGAACCAAAAGTTATTGTGTATACAACGAATGATTGTATTGAGTGTACCTTTGTTAAGCGTGTGCTAGGAGAGCAGGAAATACCATATGAAACAAGAAACATAGCGGAAAACGAAAAATATAAAAAAGAAGTTGAGAAATATGGTTTTCTAGGGGTGCCGGTCACAGTTGTTGGCGAAAAAGCTGTAAAAGGATTTACGCCAGATTTAATTCCCCTGCTAGAAACTCTTAAAAAGTCTTGAGATTATTTTAGTAAGGTACAACCTAGTGGATTAGTATTAAAATATGAGATAAGAGAGTTTAGACTGTGATACGGAGGGATACTTTGAAAAGTGGAAAGTGGCGAGCGTTACTATGGATTGGGATTGCTGAGTTATTTGCATTAAGTCTTTGGTTCAGTGCATCGGTTATATTACCTGAGCTTCGTGAACTTTGGAATCTAAGTTCCAGTAATGAAGCATGGGTAAGTGCATCTGTCCCTATGGGTTTTGTGATAGGTGCCTTTGTTAGTTCTTATTTCGGATTCGCAGATCGTTTTAATCCAAGAAAAATCTTTGCTCTGTCCGCACTTGTCGGGGGAATAGTAAATGGACTTTTACTAATTACTGATACAGCAACTGTGGGTATTTTGCTAAGGATATTAACTGGAATTATGTTAGCTGGGGTTTATCCACCCGCTGTAAAAATACTTTCCCAATGGTTTCCTCAAAAAAGGGGGTTAGCAATTGGGATCTTAATTGCAGCACTTACATTAGGGTCATCTCTTCCACATTTTATCGTAGTATTCCTCTCAGCAGTCAATTGGAAAGTCGTTATCATTAGTAGTTCAATATTAGCTTTATTATCGTCGAGTATTATCTATGGTTTGGTAGGTGACCCTCCGGTTACTGCTAAGAAACAGCCGTTTTCGATTAAACTACTTAAAAAGGTCTTTTTAAATAAACCAGTCATGCTAGCAAACTATGGATATTTCGGACATATGTGGGAATTATATGCGATGTGGACTTGGTTACCAGTATTTTTGATAGCTAGTTTTAGTCAAAACACTCCTGATATTTCCCACTCTTTTAGTGCCCTCGCCTCATTTCTTTCAATTGGAATTGCAGGTGGTATTGGCTGTGTCTTAGGGGGAATAGTAGCCGACAAGCTAGGTCGATCATATTTAACAATCCTATCGATGGTAATTAGTGGACTATGTTCTATTTTAATAGGGTTTACTTTTGGTGAATCAATATGGCTAACTTTGCTGCTCGCTATTGTTTGGGGAATATTTGTGATATCAGATTCTGCTCAGTTTTCAGCAGCCGTGTCTGAGTTTGCTGAAGTAGAATATGTTGGAACGGCCCTGACGTTTCAAATGTGTGTAGGTTTCCTATTAACTATTGCATCTATTAATCTAATCCCACTAGTTCAAAAATTAATAGGCTGGGATTGGGTATTTTCAATATTAGCAATAGGTCCACTCCTTGGAATCTTATCTATGATAAAGTTCAAACAATTTGAGGTAAGTAGTCGAAGTAAGGGATAGGCTTTTGCAAACCTAAGATAGAGAGTACCTAATAAACTACTTAAAGCAATACAGGGGGAAAAGATGAATCAACAATTAGTACGATTAACAGGTAAAAAGGTTATTTTACGTAGTATTGAGACAGAGGACTTAGAAACACTTTGGGAATTAAGATATGCTGATCCAAATCCAGAGTGGAAAAAATGGGATGCCCCTTATTTTCCTCATGAAAGAATGGAAAGAGATGTATTTATTGAAAAATCCTTAAAACAACTGAATAATTCACAACAGCCAAGTAACCAATTAATCATTGAGGCAGATAATAAGATAATTGGCACGGTCGTTTATTACTGGGAAGATAAAGAAACACGTTGGCTAGAAATGGGCATTGTCATTTACTTGCCTGAATATTGGAATGGTGGTTACGGAACAGAAACAATAAATATGTGGATTGATTATCTATTTGAATCAATCCCTACCATTGAACGAGTTGGTTACACAACTTGGTCTGGTAATCACCGGATGATGAAGGTCGGTGAAAAATTAGGGATGACATTAGAAGGAAGAATGAGAAAATGTCGTTACTACAATGGTGTTTACTATGACTCAATTAGAATGGGGTTACTAAGAGAAGAGTGGGAGAGAAAGAGAGTATAAAAGAAAAGAACCTACCAGATTTTGTACTGCACTCCAGAAGTTAGAGTTAAAAATCTAACTTCTGGGGTTCAGTACCATTTCAGGTAGGTTCTTTTTCAGCAGAAAGGAAAGTATAAAATTCGTTCCTATCTGCATAAGTACAACTACGGCTCTGCTGTCGCCTAAAGGCTCGGCAATCGCCGAGTTTCTAATCTTCTGCATCCATCCTTGTTACCTCTAAATTAGACTGTTTAAAATGTGGGAGAGGTTCTAATTCTCGATATGGTAAATAGGGTGGAATAACAACATTAACCCTTGAAAGTGGCACTTCAATTTCATCACCTATATCGGCACGGAATGGGGGCATCATTTTATTGATTCTAGCTAACTCTTCTAACGTAAACCCATTCTCCTTAGCAATGTCCTGCATAGTAAAGTTCTCAGAAATTGTAATTTTTTTTCTGATTTTTTCAATTCGGCACGATGATTGTTTGAAGGTGGGTTGACTTGATAAAGGGTCTGTAAAATCTACTGTTAATTCATTAGCTGCTTGGTTGTTTTCCCAGCTTCCATAATGGAAAGGTACAAAAACTAAGCCTGGCTGTACCGTATCAACAATGCGGGTTGGGACCTGTATGGATCCTCTAGGAGAAACAACACGAACAATTTCTCCTGGTAGTAGTGAGAGTTTTTCAGCATCCTCGATACTTATCTCAATATATCCTTGTGGTGCAATCATTTGTAGGTAAGGAGATCTGCCTGTCTTTGTTCGAGTATGCCATTGCCAGACTAACCTCCCAGTTGTAAGCCAGAAAGGATATTCTTTTCGTGGTTGTTCTGCAGGTGGTACAAAATACAATGGATATAAGATGGCCCTACCATTCGGATTCAGTTTTTCATATTCTTCTTTTGTTCGTGGTCGACCTGTAAAAATATCTTTCCCATATGTTTGTGTATAGTCAATATCAGTATGGAAGTAGAAATTACTATAGAGACGAGGTGTTCCTAAAGGGTGCTCAGCGTTCACAGGCCAACGTAAGCCATTGTATTTCTCAAGTTTTTCATACGTAATTCCTGTCATATCTGCTGGTCTACCTTTTGAAACCTTTTTCCATTCCTCAAAGCATTCCTCCGGTGTCTCATAGCTAATAAGAGGATTGCCCTCCTTATCCTTGAATCCCATTCTTCTTGAAAAGTCGATTAGAATTTCGAAGTCAGAACGAACGCCATTAGGAGGATCTACTGCTTTTCTCATTAAGTTAATAGTGCGGTCCGCATTCTCTAACGTTCCTTCAATCTCTCCCCACATTGCAGGTGGAAGGACCACATCTGCAACTTCCGTTGTCTCAGTTAGAAAAGGATCTTGGACTACGACAAATGTTTTCTCAAAAGCTTTACGTGCCTCATTTCTATTGGGGAGGGAAACCATTGGGTTTGTGAAGATATTCCAAAACAGTCCAATCTCCCCTATATCCATTAAATGAACAATTTCTTCAATTCCTTTTTCAGGGCCGATTTCCAGCATGGAAGGATCGACATTCCATAATTGAGCCATTTCTTTAATATGTGTAGGATTATTTGAATTACGTTGCCCAGGATACGTTCCTACTCCGCCTACTGTCCGGTTGGCTGATGAACTTGGTTGGCCAGCCATATGTAACGGACCACAACCTGGTTTACCAATTAATCCTCTTATAAGGTGTAGGTTATTAATTGCAACACAAGAACTGGTTGCATCAGCACTTTGAAATGCACCTTGTAGAGTTGTAGTAACAAGCGTCGTTGTTTTACCTATTATTTGCGCAGCTTTCTTTATTAGTTCAACAGGCACCCCAGTTATATTTTCAGTTAGTTCAGGGGTCCAATTTTCTATAGACTCAGCCATACTTTTATACCCAATCGTGTGCTTATCAATAAATGATAGGTCGATATTACCTGATTTTATGATTATATTAAGTATTCCATTTAAAAGGGCAAGGTTTGTTCCCGGTTTTAGTTGTAAGAATAAATCTGCTTCTTTTGCGGTAAGTGTTTTTCGAGGGTCTACGACTATTAAATATGGTTTTCCAGTCCTCTTTTTTCGAGACATGATACGTTCAAAAAAGACGGTTCCTGTTTCTGCGGGATTGTGACCAAATAAGATGATTGTATCAGCAATATCAACATCTTCATATGAAGCAGGTACACCATCTGAGCCAAAAGACTCCATTAAGCACCATTCAACTGTTGCTGTACAAAGACGTGTATTGGCATCTAATAAATGAGAACGTAACCCTGCTCTCCCAATTTTTGCGATGGTGTAATAGGTTTCAAGAGTAGATTGTCCAGTGGAATAGATGGCAATCCCATTTGGCCCCAATGTCCGCAATGTTTCTTTTGCTTTTTCAACGATTAGTCCCATTGCATCGTCCCAGGAAGCAGTTACTAGTCTACCAGACCGGTTACGTATTAGAGGGTGTAAAAGTCTGTCTGGACTGTTGTTTGCATACCATTGATTTTCACCCTTTGGGTCTAACCGTCCCCGATTAATATCATGGTTAGAATTGCCCTTAATCCCAACTATTTTATTATCCTTTACGGCAATATAACAACCACAACCGATAGAACAAATATTACAAGTATTATAGACCCATCTATCTACTTCACCCTGTGAATAAACATTCATGTCAACACGACTATTCTTCAATAATATGGTCCTCCTCCCTAATACAGTGGTTGTGGCTCGGATCTAAACAATGGTGGAATGATGAACCTTGTCTCAAAGTTGCCATAGATTTGCTGAATTGGAGGAACCGCATTCCTTAGATGCTCCCTGAATTTCTTTGCTAATTCTTTTTTCTGTTCAAGTAGGCTTGAATCTGCTGTATCCATCCATCTGGATGCCCGTATCCATGCGCGATAAGTGGGGTCAAAGGCTTCATTACTTCTATAAAGAACAGAGATAATTTCACGGAATTGGCTAGTATTTAATGGTGATTGCTGGAGGAGTAACAGTGCTTCCCAAAGTTTTACCTGTTGTTCATAGAATAGTGGGGAAAGTATCATTTCTAGAGGGTTGTTATTTACAGGAAACCCTTTTAGCAGCTCCTGGACGATTTTATAGCTTTCATATAAGTGGTGATAAAGTATGGAATTCAAAGACATCTTCCTCCTTTATAAACCCATATTCAAATTAATGTATGTGAAAAAATAATTTTTTATGAGTTATTGACAAAAATTACTAATTAACATATATTGTATATGAGCATATGTTCATATACTTTGTTGGAGGGTCTATTATGTATGATGTTATAGTTATAGGTGCTGGTCAGGCAGGTTTAGCTTTAGGATTCTTCTTAAAAAGTGCGAAACTTTCTTTTTTACTAGTAGATAAAGGTAAAGAAATCGGTGAATCTTGGAGAAATAGATATGATTCTCTAACTCTTTTTACACCGAGAATGTATAGCTCACTGCCGGGACTGCCTTTAATAGGAGATGAACAGGTTTATCCGACAAAGGATGAGATTGCAGAATATCTAAAACAGTATGCAGATACCTTAGAGTTGCCGATTCAACAAGATACAGAAATAATTTCGGTATCCAAGCATTTTAATAATGGCTTTAAGCTCCTGACGTCAAAGGGAGAACTGGAAAGTAAAAACATTGTAGTTGCTACAGGACCATTTCAGAATCCGCTGATTCCTACATTTGCTAATAGACTTTCAAATAAAGTATCTCAGTTCCATTCATCAATTTATCAAAGACCTTCGCAATTAAAGAATGGACCAACTCTAATTGTTGGCGGAGGAAATTCAGGGGCTCAGATTGCAGTAGAGCTTTCTAAGGACAGAGAAGTTTTTCTATCGGTGAGCCAAAATCCAACTTTCTTACCGCAGGATTTCGCAGGGAAAAGCATTTTCTGGTGGTTTGACAATTTAGGTATATTAAAAACAAATGTGAATACAAAGCTGGGAGCTTTTATAAAAAAACGTCCAGATCCTATCTTTGGATATGAGCTTAAAAGAGCAATTAAAAATAAGAAGGTAAATATTAAAGCGAGAGCTACACATGCGGAAAATGATAAGGTCCACTTCCAAGATGGCAGTGAACTAAAAATTGCAAATGTAATTTGGGCAACTGGTTTTAGATCAGATTATAGCTGGCTTGATATTCCCTCTATTTTTAATGAAACAGGTTTTCCAATCCACAAAAGAGGAATAACGGATAAAAAAGGGTTGTATTTTATTGGATTACCTTGGCAGTACCGAAGAGGTTCTGCTTTACTACAAGGCGTTGGTTATGATGCTGAATATATTGTTCAAAAAATAGTGAAAGAGGGATAAACATTGGAACAAAAAGAGCATTCATTTTTATCAGAAGCTACGATTGAAGAAGCATCTCGTATTTTTAAAGCGTTAGCTGATCCTACAAGAATTAAAATTTTATACTTATTATCAGAGGAAGAATGTTCTGTAACACATATAGCAGAGGTGTTGGAAATGTCACAATCTGCCGTTTCTCACCAGCTTAGCCTGTTGCGAAATTTACGTCTTGTTAAATATCGCAGAGAAGGAAATAGTTTCTTTTATACATATGATGATGATCATGTTATCACACTGCTTCGCCAAGTCATCCATCATATTGAACATGAATAGGAGGGGAATAAGATGGGCCACCATCATCACCATCATCACGGTCACGGCCATGACCACGATCATCATGGTCATCATCACCATTTTGATGAAACAAGAGAAGGAAATAAAAAGGGTTTACTAATCGCGTTATGTATCACAGCAGGGATAATGTTGTTGGAGTTCTTTGGGGGACTGATTACGAATAGTTTGGCTTTATTGTCTGACTCTGGTCATATGTTAAGTGATGCAAGTTCATTGTTTTTAAGTTTAGTTGCGATATGGTTTGCCTCACGTCCTGCGTCACCCACAAAGACCTATGGATTTTATCGCTTTGAGATATTAGCAGCTTTATTTAATGCAATTACTTTATTTGTCATTGCAGGATTTATTGTGTACGAAGCATATGAACGGTTTTTCGAGCCTCCTACAGTAGCAAGCGGCACAATGATGATGATTGCTGGAGTAGGTTTACTCGCAAACCTACTTAGTGCGTGGTCGCTTATTAGTAAGGGAGATGTAAAAAACAATGTTAACCTTCGAAGTGCGTATCTCCATGTACTTGGTGATGCCCTTGGTTCTGTAGGTGCAATTATCGCAGGTTTAGTCATGCTACTGTTTGATTGGTATATTGCAGATCCAATTATCTCGGTACTTGTGGCGCTCTTAATATTAAAAAGTGCATGGGGAGTTCTTACACATTCAGTCCATATTTTAATGGAGGGAACACCAATCACGATTAATCAAAATGAAGTAAAAACAAGCATCGAGGGAATTGAAGGTGTCATTGATGTTCATGATTTGCATATTTGGACGATTACGTCAGGTTTAGACTCACTAACCTGCCATATCACAATTAAAGATGATGCTGATAGCCAGGTCGTCTTACAACAGGCAATCGATACGATTAGAGAAACCTTTAAGATAGAGCACACAACCATTCAAATTGAAAAGTCAGACATCCAGCATGGTGAGATGAAGGTATAATTTTTCTGATGGGCTACCTCTGTAGCTCATTGATACATAGGGGGATTAAAAATGAGTAAACAGTTACTTCAAAAGTATATGGAGAAACTAGGGGGGAGCGGTCATTTTAATGGTTCTATACTAGTTGCTTGTGATAAAGAAATACTGCTTTCAGAGGGTTACGGAATGGCAAGCTTTCAGTATATGGTTCCTAATACCGCAAAAACCAAATTTCGAATAGGTTCACTTTCAAAGGCATTTACAGCCGTAGGGATTTTAAAGCTAGTGGAACAAGGTAAATTGAACCTTACGGAAACAATTGATTTGTTTTTTCCTAGTTTTCAAGAGGGAAATAAAATTACTATCCATCATTTATTAACCCATACATCAGGTATTGAAGATATTGCGGCTTCACCTGATTACTGGGAACGTGATATGCGACTACCTACAACACTTGAAAAATTAGTAGAGACACTTCAAGAAAAGCCGTTGGAGTTTTCGCCTGGTGAACGTATGGAATATAGCAACTCCGGATATCTGGTAGCAACCGCAATCATTGAAAAAGTAACAGGAATCTCGTTTTCTGAGTTTCTAACAGAAGAGATATTTAGACCTCTTAACATGCTAGATTCTGGTGTGGACAACGGAAGAACCATTGTCCCTCAGTTGGCTGCTGGGCATACAGTTCATAAAGAAATCATTCATACTGAATTTATTGATATGTCCATTCCACAAGGAGCATACGGCTTATATTCATCGGTAGAAGATTTACATAAATGGGGCCTAGCATTAATGAATGAAACCATTCTTAATAAGAACCTACTTGACCTTATGTTTACGGAAAATATGGATGGGTATGGGTATGGCTGGTTTTTAACGGACAAGCCTAAAAAAATAGCAAGCCATTCTGGGGATATTAATGGTTTTGTAAGTGACTTTCAATTATTTTTAGATGATAGAATCACGATTATTATGTTATCGAATGTAAATATCACGCCTGTTGAAAAAATAAGTGCAGACATTGCTAAAATAGTGAATGGAGAGTCTATTGAGGTAGAAATAATACCCGAAGGGCACCTTGTTGCAGATACTGAAAGTGTTGTGGGAGAATACAAGAATAATGGAGTAACAATAAGTGTTGAACAAAAGGATGCTACCTCAATCTTTGTAACGGCTCCTAAAAAGTATGGTGTACCATATACGATACCTTTTCAACTTGTGAATGCCGAGAACGGACGACTCGTTTATATAGCCGAGTTTATTAATGAAAAAGCTATATTCTTAGTTAAAGAGGATGGGATATCACTCATTTATGTTAACGGATATGGTACGGAACAAGAGTTTTTGAGAAATTGAGTCGCTTTTGAGTGATTTATAGTTTACTAGTACGTAAATTGGTGAAGATTTGCGGATGAAAAGGGCTTTGTTGGTCTTGCAGAATGTATTTACGGTTTTTATTTTTGATTTACGATTTTTAATTGGGAAATACGGTTTTTAATTGAGATTTACGGTTTTTAATCAGGAAATACGATTTTTAAATAACATTTACGGTTTTTAGCAATTTTCATTAGAAAACTCGGCGATTGCCGAGCCTTTAGGCGACAGCAGAGCAGTAGTTGCACTTATGCAGCTTTCCTGGATGCTAAAATAAAACAAGCACCCACCCGGGTGCTTGTTTCCTGTTTAAACCAAAACTACTTTATCACGCAAGCTTTTTACTGTAATCTGACCTTTTGAAAATTTAATCGTAGTATCAGAAATCTCCGCTATACTAGGATCATGTGTTACAACAATCACACATTTTCCCTCTTTATTTGCCAAATCTTTAAGGATGCGTACAATATCCTTTGCGGTATCTTCATCAAGGTTTCCCGTTGGCTCGTCAGCCACAATCAAGTCTGACTGACAAGAGAGTGCGCGCGCAATGGAAACACGCTGTTGCTGTCCGCCACTTAAGGTGAGAACCTTTTGGCGAGCATGAGTTTCATCGATGCCGACCTTTGCCAACTTCTGAAGAGCAAACTCCTTTTTATTTTTAATAGATGATCCGGTAATTTCCATAGCAGTTAATACGTTTTGTAACGCAGTCATGTACGGCAAAAGATTGTAAGATTGAAAGACAATTGAAACGTATTTATTGCGGAACGCTGAAAGGCCGATTTTTTTAATATCTTTTCCTTCATACAAAACGCTGCCTTCCTTTGGCAAATCAAGGGCTGATGCAAGTGCTAGGAAAGTTGTTTTACCTGAGCCGGATGGCCCTACAATTGTATAGAACTGTCCTTTCTCAAATTCTACGGAAACGTTTTTTAGGATATTCTGAAGTTTATTTTCATGTTTATACCAATAGCTAACATTCTTAAATTCTAGTAATGAACTCATGATTGGTTCCTCCTTAGTCTTGTCTTGTTAAGATTGCTTTTGGTTGAAGTCGTAATACAGATAATGACGGCAGCAAGGTTGATAGAACTGCAATCGCTAATCCAATTAAACCAAGGATGCCCAGGTCTTCAGAAGTCACTTCAACCGTTAACTCATCAATTGGATCTGCCTGCTGGACTTGAACTGCACCGAATCCCATTCTCCCTCCCATGCCACGTCCAAATGATGCTGGATTTGCAGCAGTTTCCTCAGATTGTGCAAGCTCTTGGTGCAGCAGCTGGTCACCAATTTGTCCTGCTACTACATTCCCACTAAGAGTAGCGATTCCAAGGGCAAGTACTGCCACAATCAAAATCTCTGCTATAAATTGTCCTACTAGCTTCCAGCGTTTTTCACCAATTGCTAGAAGAACACCCATTTCATATTTTCGTTCTCTTATCGACATCATGACAATAAGACCAAGAATAACTCCGCCCGCAATTGTTACTAAATAAACAACATTTTGGGAAAATGAAGCTACATTTTCAATTGGTCCAACCATTTGTTCATATAATTGGTCATTTGCATCAAGTTTATAAGTATCGAAGTCTATCGAACTAGATGAAGTTGCTTCATCAACGAAAGCTTGGATATTTGCTGGGTCATTAACATAATAAGTTGCAATATCAACAGTTTCTGTATAATCAGTTCCCTTTAAGGAAGTAGCAACTGTATAGGGAACATAGAGTTTGTTGTATGGATTCATGAATGAAAGATTCATACCAAGGTCTGACCCTGTTGCTGTTGTTTCATATATACCGACAATTTCAAGTTCGTGAGACAGCGTTTCATCTGAAGTAGAAGTGACAGTAATGGTATCTCCTACAGAAAGTTCATTTTCTTCAGCTAACGACTTCTCAATAACTGTAACGTTTGTATCTAAATCTTTTTCTGTTAAATGTCTTCCCTCAACAAGAGTAGAGGTTTCTTCCATAAAATCTGTTACCGAATCTGTAAATGTAACCCCTTGAATACTAACATCAGCATCGAACATAGCCTGTCTTTCTCCCCCTGGTGGTGCTGGGCTTGGTGCCGCTTCTTCAGTTGTATCACTTTCAATAGAATCAAAATCTTTTGCTAACGCGTTTGCCGATGAGTAAAAATTATATCCTTTTACCTCAGAGTAGCTAAGTAGTTCGGTTGCAGATTCGACTGGAATGGGAGTAGCCTGGAATCGAGTACGCTCACCATTTGCTTCCTGTTGTTCCCTTGCTTTTTCCATATCAAACTGCAGTGTGACCTGACCACCAAGCTGTTGTCTTGCTAATATGGTAGACTTTTCAGCTGCTGATTGAATCGAAAGCCCTGATAAAACCAAAACACATATAACAGAAAATACAACAATTTGCAGTAGGCTCTTTCCTTTTCGAGCACTAACACTTAACAATGCACGTTTTATAAAATTCATTTTGATATCTCCTTTGATTAAATTGATTAATGTCCACCTTGATAGTGACAAGCTTATTTTGAAAATATGAAAAAACTATGACCAATCTATTTCTTAATCTGTAACAATTGGGGAAGAATTTAGAAAAAAGTTGATATCTTTTGAAATTCGTTTTAACTTTGTTTAAAGAGGTTTTATTTAGGGCGTAAAAGTTAAAGTAGGAGATGTTAAAAATGAAGGTATTAGTTATAGAGGATAATAAAAGTGTTTGTTCAATGATAGAGATGTTTTTCTCTAAGGAAGGAATTCAGGGAGAATTCGTACACGATGGCTTGCAGGGATATAACCGTTACAAATCGGAAAATTGGGACTTGCTTATTGTAGACTGGATGCTTCCAAGTATGGACGGTGTAACGATCTGCAGAAAAATTCGCGAGGAAAAAAGTACGGTTCCGATTATTATGCTTACTGCAAAGGATAGTGAATCTGATCAGGTTCTAGGCCTTGAAATGGGTGCCGATGATTATGTAACAAAGCCGTTCAGCCCGTTGGCATTGATGGCACGAATTAAGGCGGTCACCCGTCGATATAATGCGGTACCAACAGATGAAGTGGAGAAAAACGTGATTCAAACTCAGTTTTTTAAAATAAACAGAGATACAAGGGAAGTACTCCTAAACGGAACACCCATCTCAAACTTAACTCCAAAGGAATTTGACCTGCTGTATTATTTTATTCAGCATCCGAAACAAGTCTTTTCAAGAGAACAATTGTTAGAACGTGTTTGGGGATATCAATTTTATGGAGATGAACGTACCGTTGATGTTCATATTAAACGACTTCGTAAAAAACTAGGGACAGTTACGCAACCATTTTTTCATACAGTATGGGGTGTCGGTTACAAATTTGATGAATCAGTCGAAATTGAAGAGAAATGACATGCAGCAAGAGTCATAACCTTATTACGAAAGGTAAATGAAAAATGAAATTCAAATATATGTATCAACAATTAACTAGCCACATAAGTGTTATTGTTGTTGCTTTTTTACTATTAAACTTTATTTTTGCTCATTATGTGGAGAACCTGGTCTATCAAGATAAAGTGGAGGAATTAACATCGTATGGGGAGGCCATCCTTGACGATGTAGGTCGTACAAGCCGACTGGACCCACTACTAAATCAATATTCCAACGTGCTCAGTGAGCAAAATATACTTTTCTCCGTTTTTAATGAAAAAGGGATCAGCATAAATCCTGTCGGTCGATTCGTACCAACTGTAGAATTTAAAAAGCTAGAATGGGACCGAGTACGTAGTGGGGAAATCGTTTCCGTAAAACGAGATGTGGAACGCTTTGAACAAGAAGTAACCTTTGTTGTTGTTCCTTATTTGATCGATGGCCGATTTATTGGGGGTGTGCTTTTAACAGCACCGATAAGTGGTACAAGAGAAATGATTACTGAAATTAATAAATATTTATTTTATACAATGTTATTCACCTTAGGTGTTTCTCTCTTAATGAGTTGGATTTTATCAAGAATACATGTTCATCGAATTAAACGGCTGCGAGAAGCAACTTCAATGGTATCCGCGGGAGATTACTCTGTTGATTTGCCTACGTCAAGTTTTGATGAAATCGGAGAGCTTTCAAGTGATTTTAATCAGATGGTTAAAAGGCTCAATTATTCAATGGAGGAAATTGAAAGTCTTGAAAGCCGAAGAAGAAAGTTTATGGCTGATGTATCTCATGAAATGAGAACACCCCTGACGACAATATCTGGAGTGATTGAAGGCTTAAAAAATGACTTAATCCCAGAGGAAGAAAAAGAACGGGGAATCCAATTAGTTAGTCAGGAAACAAAACGGTTGATACGTCTCGTTAACGAAAATCTGGATTATGAAAAAATCCGCTCAAACCAAGTAACACTTCAAAAGGAAAATATCCAATTAATAGAAGTACTTGAAATTATTAAAGACCAACTGGAACCCCAGGCTGAAGAAAAGAACGACCAGATTGTAATTGAGGTGCCTGAAAACTTAATGATTAACGCAGACTATGACCGTCTAATTCAAATTTTAATTAACATAACGAAGAACAGCATTCAATTTACCCAGGAAGGAACGATTTGGATTAGGGGGAAAGCAGGCTATAAAGAAACGATAATTGAAATCGAAGACACGGGTATGGGAATTGAACCTGCCGAAATCGAAAAAATCTGGCACCGTTTTTATAAGGCAGATGTCTCACGAACTGGAACACCATTTGGACAATTTGGTTTAGGATTATCAATTGTGAAGCAACTCGTTCAACTGCATAATGGAACAATTGAAGTCACAAGCGAAAAAGACAAAGGAACAAAATTTGAAATACGTTTTCCAACGGAATAAATGGGAGTCTACTATCATTTTAGGATAGTGGGCTTTTTTTATAAAAGCCAAGGCTGTATATGTATAAAATGTAATTTTTTTCTTTTTTTATATTGATACCGACATAAATGTCGTTTATAATAACGACAAAGGTGTCGATAACAAAAGGAGGAGATTATAATGACAGAGGTAAAAGAGTTAATCAATATAAATCGCTTGGCGGAAGAAATAGATGAAAGTAAGTGGAAAGCTGCTTATGAGGATGAAATTAGAAAACTAGAACAGGTATTGCAGAAATCAAAGGAATTAACCTATAACCTTTATGTGAATAATGAGCAGTCCGAGGAATACGGAAACCTTGAGGCAGAAGTTCATGCAACACTGTCAAATCCAAAACTTTTGCAAACTTTGAAGAAGTGGGAATTTGAAATAACGGATTCTGTTTGGAGAAAAAGATTACATCTTATGGTCCACGAAATTGAAGCAACGATAATAGATTCAGACCCGAGAATAGTAAAAGTAAGAAACAATCTTCAATCGACCTTGATGCAGAGGGAATTTAATGTAGAGGGTCAATCCTTTACGGTTGCAACGATTAACTCTAGCCGAATGGAATTACCAGACAAGAATCTCAGAAGAAATCTCCACCAAGCGGTAGCTGAATATGGGGTGGAAGTATCCGAGTCATTTCGGGATTTAATTCTCGCAAGAAATGAAGTAGCACAAGAATTTGGCTACAGAGATTATCATGCATTTGCTTGTGAATCAAGAGGGATTAACTTTGAAAGTTATAAAAATGAGTGTAATAAAATTCTGCTAGACACTGAGGAAACGTGGCAATTATGGGAGAATCGGATTAAAGAACGCTTCGGGTGGGAAGAGATTTACAGCTCTGATTGGCTATTTGCCGGAAGCAATTTTAGTAATATCAATCAGGAGCTGTTTACCTCAACAAAAATAATAGAAGCTTTATCATGTGTAACAAAGAAATTTGGACTTGATTACAAGTCATTACCAATCGATGTGAAAGTGGCAAAATTACCATTTGGAGGAGCTTGTATGGCTATTTCTCCAGATGATATCCGTGTTGTAATTAACGAACGTACTGGAAACACTGTATATTTTACGGCTTTCCATGAATTTGGGCATGCGCTCTTTAATGCTTTAGCTTCTAAACAAAACTTCGAATTTGATGAATTTAAAAGCATTATCGCCCACGAAGCAATGGCTGAAGTGATGGCAACTATCTCTAGTCAAGAGAAGTGGTTAAAGGATTTCTGGAACTTATCCGACGAAGAAATAAATGAGATCGTTGGTTCACAGCAATTGTTTGAATTGGTTCTAATGAGACTTTATTATTATTACAGCTTAGTTGAAGAAGCACTTTATAAAAATCCAAACTGTGATTATAAAAAGGTAGCAGATGATTTATATCAGTTCGTTTTTGGAGGAGAAGATATTGGGTACCATCCAGCAACAGAGCTGTTGTTTATTTCACATCCGATTTATGTACAGGATTACATCTATGCAGATGGTATTCGTGACATGCTTCTTCATACGTTAGATATTGATGGCATGTATGAAGAAAACGAAGCATTTTCAATTATTAAACAGAAGTTTATGGAGCCAGGAGAAATGTATTCGTGGGATGAAAAGGTAGAACAAATTTGCAACGAACCATTTACTTTTTCATATTACGGTCATTACTTGGCGACTGGAGAAAGAACAATATAGTTATATACAATTTTATACAGTAAGAAAATGTGGGGGCCATTTAGTATGGCTCTTTTTTTGCTATCGTAAACTATGTTGCTTGTTAGCTGTAAAGAAATATGAAGTTGAATAAGTATTTAAAAATGGTGATTGGAGCGCATGGCACGAGACTCCTCGAAAATGCTTTGCATTTTCTTCGTGCGTGGGAGAATTCAAAGGAGCATATCAAAGTCCTGCGGGAAAGTTAAAAGGAACGTCTACTAACGACCGCCACGTCCTGTGGCGAACGTAGACGTCAGCACATCCTGTGCAAGTCAAGTGAGACCCCGCAGGAGTGTAACGACGAGGAGGCTCACGGTCCGCCCGCGGAAAGCGAGTGACAGGAGCGAAAATCACCAAACTTTGTACGTCGCTCCTTCAGTAATGTAAAAAGGAAATAGTAACAACAATTATAAATAATCCGTTTATAATGCTTCCCATTTTAAACGTTTAAATAAACCAAAAACGAGTGAAAATAATGGAAAAGTGGTATATAGAAAAATAGTCATAATTGTACATGATTTGTTACTTATTTTTCTAAGTCTTTTCAAGGTTTGTTAATAATTTGTTCATATTTTCTAGATATGATAATAACAAGAAGACAAGAGGAGGAAATCATATGGACACTCATGATAAACGACTTGATGAGATGAATAATGAAAATGAACAATCTAACAACATAGATCATTCTTATGAAGATGAAGAAAATAAGGAGATTATCCATTCAAGTAATACGGAAGAAATAAAGCAAGAAATACTAGAAGTTGAAAGAACTGAGACTCAGACTACTGAAACAATCCAACCAGCTATTGTCCAAGAACAAGAGTTTCGTTCATCTAAACCAAAGGAGAAGAAAACAAATCCAAAGGTGAAGAGTTTTCTTTCTATGCTTTCGGCAGGTGTACTAGGATCTGCATTAACACTTGCTGTTGCTCCGCAAATTGATGGTTTACAAGGTTTATTTTCAGCTGAGCATAAAACGGAGCAATCGGAAGAAGTGATCGAAGCAACGGGGCCTGTACAAATTCAGCCAACTCAGGTAAAGGATTCAACATCTTCTATTGCTGACATGGTTGAACAAGCTTCAAAGGGTATTGTTGGTATTACCAGTCTTACAGCACAACAAAATCCATTCAGTCGTAGTAGTTCACAAAATGTTGAGAGCGGTACGGGGTCTGGTGTTATTTTTCAAAAAGATGGAAACAAAGCCTATGTTGTAACAAACAATCACGTAATTGAGAATGCGAATGAGGTTGAAGTTTCATTATACAACGGTGAAAAAACAGGTGCTAAGTTAATCGGAACAGATCCGTTAACAGACTTGGCTGTGTTAGAAATCGATGCAAGCCATGTTGAGGGAGTACTTTCATTTGGTGATTCGTCACAGCTTCGACCAGGGGACCAGGTACTAGCAATTGGAAATCCACTGGGCCTCGATTTATCACGAACTGTTACATCAGGGATAGTAAGTGCCGTTGAGCGCAGCATCTCGGTCTCAACTTCTGCAGGTGAATGGGAGTTAAACGTTATTCAAACTGACGCTGCGATTAATCCTGGTAATAGTGGTGGAGCACTTTTAAATACACAAGGACAAGTTATTGGAATTAACAGCTTAAAGATTACCAATAGTGGTGTAGAAGGGTTAGGCTTCGCGATTCCAAGTAATGACCTTGTTCCAATCATAAACAATTTAATTGAAACTGGTAAGGTAGAACGTCCATACATTGGTATTGGATTAGCAAGCTTAGAAGAGATTCCAAGAATGTACTATAGTGATTTACCAGAAGAAGTTAAAGGAGGAGTTATCGTAACTAGTGTTGCACAAAACTCTTCTGCAGAAAAAGCTGGCTTGAAAATGAGAGACGTCATTGTACAAATTAATGATACTGAGGTTACGAATTCAGTTGACTTACGAAAGTACTTATATACTAAGGCTAAAATTGGTGATGAAGTAGAACTAACTTTATATAGAGATGGTCAAAAACAAACTGTGAAACTCACACTAACAAGTAATAATCTCGGAGTCGAATAACGCTTTTGCGCTGGAGAGGAATTTAATAAATAGATGAAGTCAAGAATAGTTTGGATGATTGGAGCACTTTGCCTAGTGGTCATCGTGCTCCTAAGTTTTTCTTTATTTAAAAAAGATGTTGTAGCCAGTGTAAATGGTATAGACATTGAAAGAGCAGAGTTGCAAACAGCCTTGGAAAAATTTTATGGGTCAGAAGTACTTGAATCGCTCATTACAGATAAAATTATTGGATTAGAAGCTGAAAAAGAAAAGATAACAGTGTCAGATGAAGAAGTAGACACTGAAATGCAGGCGTTAATAGACTCGTACGGAGGCGAAGAAGCATTTACAAGTGCAATTGAGGCAAGTGGTGCAACTCGTGCCGATGTTGAGGAGGATATAAAAATTTATATCCAGACAAAGAAGTTGCTTGAACCTCGAATTGAAATTACAGATAAAGAACTTGAAACTTACTTCGAAGAAAACAAAGACACGTTTGCCCAATCCGAACAAATTCAGGCAAGTCATATATTAGTAGAAGATGAAGAAACAGCAAATGAAGTAGCTGCAAAGCTTGCAGAAGGAGAGGACTTTGCGGAATTAGCAAAGGAATACTCAACTGATACATCTAATGCTGAGACTGGTGGAGATTTAGGTTATTTTGGTAAAGGAGAAATGGTTGCTGAATTTGAAGAGGCTGCGTTTGCTATGGAGATTGATGAAATAAGCGATCCTGTTAAAACTGAATATGGATATCACATTATTAAAATAGCCAATAAGAAAGAAGCAGTTGAAGCTAAGTTTGAAGACAATAAAGAAGCGATTCGTGATACACTCTTCGACCAAAAAATTTCAACTGAGTACTCTACTTGGTTAAGCGAAAAAACGGAAGAATATAAGATTGATAGAAAACTATAGATAAAAAGGGACTTATAAGGTCCTGACCGGCAAGTTGCTAAGGTCCGTACCCCCTAGCGGAATCTGGCTCTTAACGGTTTGAGGGAAAAAGTTAGCTATATATAAGTAGGTCCAACCAGGTAATAGGTTGGGCCTTTTGGTGTTTTTTACGTCGAGTTTGAAAAGATATGTTAAAATTTGGGTGTGAGTGAATATTTGTGTAAGGGGGAGTTATTATGAAATTTCTTTTGGTAGCTATTATTCTTTTATTTATTGTGATTGGGATTTTTAAAAATAAAGAAGCTCAATACGTAAAGCAATCAGGTGTGGCGATTATGCTTCTGGCCACGTTGAACGCAATTGGCTTACTTAATATTGATATTTTTTCAAATGGTGGAGAACCAATCTCTTACTTAGATATATTTGTCCTGGATCCAGAGCGGGTTGAATTATATGGAATACTATCAATGGGAGCTGCCATGATCGGCTTGATTATGTATCTCTACGCCGATGTGAGAAGATAGGATCATAGAAAAAACATCATATTAGAAAATAGTTTCTTGGGAACACATGAAATATAAGAATCACACAACATACAAATCTAGAAAAAGAACGGAAATCCGCCCGGATGTCCGCCTGAGGTGGACAAATGTATTTCTTGGGTGCCTGACACCATTGTGGGTAGTGTGAAAAATGTGGATAAGTGATAGTTTTTTCTGTATTTTTGGTACTATAGTATGATATTATGTTGGTATGTCATCAAAGGCCTTTCATTCTTAGTAATTTTAAGAATGAAACGAGGTATTTGATTTGAAGAAGCGAGCATGGACATTTGAGGAGATAGAATTTTTGAAGGATAACGTTGGGAGAATGAAAATCTCAACAATTTCTAATCAGCTGGATCGTACGGAGACTGCTGTAGAATTGAAGATTAAGCGTTTGGGACTATCAAACACTAAATCTTTTACTGGGCAGCTTACGATGCATGAGCTAGCTACTCTTTTAAAAATTGATCCAAAGTCTGTAAAATTATGGATTGATAACCATGGTCTTAAGTACACTAGAAAAGCAACACGTAATACAAGAAAGTTTTACTTTATCAAGCCTGAAGATTTTTGGGATTGGGCAAAGAATCATAAAGAAAAAGTTGATTTCTCAAAAATTGAAAAGCAAACCATCGTTCCTGAGCCTGCTTGGGTAGAGGGGGAGCGTTCGAAACAAAAGAGAGTCAATTACAGAGCGTGGACAACTGTTGAAATTCACTCGATGATTGAATTGGTTTCGACAGGAACAACCTTCACTGATATCGGAAAAAGGTTGAATAGAAGTCCCATTAGTATACAACGAAAATATCAGCGCATGAATCGTGTGAACAGCGTAGTTCAATGATTCATCATAGATAAAAAGCTTAAACCAAACTATACAAAAGGCAAAATTGTTGAAAGACGATGACGCAAAGCCACGGGCCTAAGGAGTTGAGTCTCTACGGCGGCCGGGTTGCTATAGAATGGAAGGTTACCTTTATTTGATGACGACTAAAAACGGGAAAGGCTGGTCTGCTAACCAGCTTTTTCCCGTTTTTTACTTTCATTTTGAGCCTAGACTGATTCGTTATCAATCTTCTTAATAGAGTTCATAATAGCAACTGCAAACCCGATACAAGTTACAATAAGTCCAAAAGTAATGAAATACGCCATAAACATGGTACGTCACTCCTTATTAATATAAATATTGTTGATACCTTTATTATAGTGAGAACTACTTATACTATCTGTGATTCAAATCACAGGTTTGGATATTTTTGATTTAAATAACAAATCTTATCTATTTTTATATAATAGAAATGGGATTCAAATCTCGTTGTAGTTCTTTTCCAATTGTGATATAGTTTTTTCGATAAAGTGAAACTAATCCGATTCTATGGCCAGTTTCCTCTCACTTTTTGCTGAGAAGATGTCGGCCATCTATTACCGGATAAAGTGCGTGTTTTAGAAAGGAAGTATTTATGGCTTATATAGATGAAGTGAAAAAGCGCCGTACATTCGCGATTATTTCGCATCCGGATGCAGGTAAAACAACGATGACGGAAAAGTTATTATTGTTTGGAAATGTTATTCGTGAAGCGGGTACGGTTAAAGGTAAAAAGACTGGAAAATATGCTGCATCTGACTGGATGGAGATTGAGAAACAGCGTGGAATCTCTGTAACATCAAGTGTAATGAGTTTTCCATATGACAACTATTATGTAAATATCTTAGACACACCTGGACATGAGGATTTCAGTGAAGATACGTATCGTACATTAACAGCGGTAGACAGTGTTGTGATGATCATTGATTCAACAAAGGGTGTCGAGCCACAAACGATTAAATTGTTTAAAGTTTGTCGCATGAGAGGAATCCCGATTTTTACATTTATTAATAAACTTGACCGTGAAGGAAAAGAGCCACTTGATTTATTAGCTGAAATCGAAGAGGTGTTGGGTATTGAATCATACCCATTGAACTGGCCAGTTGGAATGGGGAAACGTTTCTTAGGAATTTACGACCGTTACAACAATGAATTTGTACATTTTAATGGAAACGAAGACGAAGAAATTTTATCTATGGACGATCTTGAAAATGGTAAGTATCCTGAGATAACAGAAAACCCAGTTTACGAAAGTACACAGGATGAACTACTTTTACTTGATGAAGCAGGTAATGACTTTGATGTGGAACGTGTGATTAATGGAGAACTGACGCCAGTATTCTTCGGTAGTGCACTTGCAAACTTTGGTGTTGAAACGTTCTTTAATACATTTTTGCGTTTTGCATCAGCTCCAAAGCCTCGTAAAACGGACCAAGGTCTTGTTCCACCTGAGGATGAAACTTTTTCTGGGTATATTTTTAAAATCCAGGCAAATATGAATACCAAGCACCGTGATAGAATCGCGTTTTTACGTGTGTGCTCTGGTAAATTTGAACGTGGAATGGCTGTAACGATTACAAGAACTGGGAAGTCAATAAAGCTAAATCAAACACAGCAGTTCATGGCTGCTAGTCGTGAAACAGTTGATGAAGCATATCCGGGTGATATCATTGGTATCTATGATCCAAATGTGTATCAAATTGGAGATACATTAACAGCAGGTAGAGAAAATATTCATTATCAAGAATTGCCAGTTTTCCCGCCAGAAATGTATCGTAAGGTTCGAGTGAAGAACGTTATGAAGGCAAAGCAATTTAGAAAAGGGATTGAACAGCTTGTTCAAGAAGGTGCGATTCAACTATTCAAGCAAGAATCAAACGATGAATTCATCTTAGGTGCTGTTGGTCAACTTCAATATGATGTTTTTGAATATCGACTAGAAGCTGAGTACAATGTTTCTGTAGAATTCACCACCCTTGGTAACCGAATTCCAAGATGGATTGGAAACAAAGATGTTGATCATAGACTGTTTGACTCTAGAAGTTTACTCGTTCGTGACCGTCATGACAGATTGGTTGTTCTTTTTGAAAATGACTTTACGTATCGATACTTCCAGGATAAAAACAAGGATATCGAGTTAATAGACCTATACGAAAGCAATGATTATAAAAGTGTATAACAAAAAGCTGTTCAAGATTCTTGAACAGCTTTTTTAATAGTAAAAAGTGTAATATATGAAAGGATTTGCTATAGTAAAGATAGTTACGTTGAAAGGTTGGATTCCATGCTTTTAAAAATCTTGCTTGCACTCCTTCTACCAGGATTGCTAGTCGTTCTTTTTACTAGAGTTACATATAATTATTATGTTGGATTGCTCCTTGCTATTGCCCTTATCGGTGCATCGATTTATAAGGGTTATAGTGATTCCATATATATCATCATTCTTGATATCGTATCCCTTGCAGTAGGATTTTGGTACTCAAAAGGGATGGGAGAGCGTGCCAGGTCGTGAAAAAACAAATGCCCAAGAACATAAGTGTCTTGGGCATTTGAGTTCGATGAGCCTAGTAGCCACATCGTTGAAAGGATACATGCTTTCTTAATGCTTTTTATGCTTTATCAATTCTCCGCGATCTGCCGCTTGTGGAGGTCTCTCCAGCCATTTCTTATCAATCAAAATGTTTAAACCATCTTCAGCAAACTTTCCTATTTCAGTACTTAGACGGGCGTAATCAGTTGCAAGATCTCTACGTTGGGCCATTGACATCGCCATACCATAATTTCCGATACCTGCTGAAGTTAATGCTCCTATATGGAAAAGCATTAACTTGTCTGAAAAAGGTGCATCTGTTATATTTTCAACTTCATGATCCCAAGTCATTGGTGCAGGAAGATCATACTCACTTAAATGACCAGCGAATATTTCCATATGCTTTTTTGCAATTTCCTTACCTCTTTGGAAATAGTTCCGAATCTCTTTAGATTTTGCGACCTGAGCGAAACCTAGGGTAATTGCTTCACCTATTTTATTAGTTTGTATATTCGCATAAAGATGCATGATCTCTGATCCTGTCAATGGACGTTGTTCACCAAACCAACCAGCTAAAAATCCTTGTTTCTCTACAAATTGTACCTCAGTCGGATAGGGAATATAAGGAGCTCTTACCTCTAAACCTTTGGAAGCCAGTAAAGAGGTTGCTTCATTATATAGAGTTGTGGTTGAGGCAAGGGAACTTGAAAAAAATTCACGCACATCTTTTCGAACGATATTCGGAAGAATGGCTCCGTATGTTGCAAGCCCACCCTTTGCCATATGCTTAACATAGTATAAAAACATCCCATCTTGAAATAAACGGGGTGCATCAGGTTTCACATCATCCTCTGTAAAACCATGCGGGATAGGCAGCCCTTCTGCAGTATATATTTCAGTTATACTTGCTACATGCTGCTTCGATATACTCAATGCGTGTTCAAGTATAGGCTTTATTTCGAGGTCATCTACTTTATTTAAAAAATAGGTAAACATACAAATGGACATGCTATCAGCTATGTAAGTTGACCAAAGACTAACAAGCTCAGCAGACGTTAATTTGATATTATGCTCTGTTTTCATAAAAGCCCAACCTTTACTTCATATTTCTTATCTATCATTAGGGTTACCCTTTTATACAAAAAAATGAATTTGTTTTAGTTTAAATAAAAAATCGAATATCAGTTCGTATTTTTGTTTGTTTTATGTAGTTTTGTGGTACAATGTTTGTAACATAAAAGATGTAAATAACTACCTTTTAGAACACTCATACAGTAACGTTACTTTGCATTCCGGAATGGAGGATGTTTGTGAACAATCAATTTGAGTTAGTCTCTAAGTATAGGCCACAGGGCGATCAGCCAAGAGCTATTCAACAACTTATTGAAGGCATTAAAGCAGGTAAAAAGCATCAAACCCTTCTTGGTGCTACAGGGACAGGAAAAACCTTTACGATCTCTAATGTAATTAAAGAAGTAAACCGACCAACCCTCATTATTGCACATAACAAAACCTTAGCAGGTCAATTGTATAGTGAGTTTAAGGAGTTTTTTCCTAATAATGCAGTTGAGTACTTTGTAAGTTATTACGATTACTTCCAACCAGAGGCGTATGTTCCTTCTTCTGATACATTTATTGAGAAGGATTCAAGTGTGAATGATGAGATTGATAAGTTACGGCACTCTGCTACGTCTGCACTTTTTGAAAGACGAGATGTAATTATCATTGCAAGTGTTTCTTGCATTTACGGCTTGGGATCTCCAGAAGAATATAGTGAATTAGTTGTTTCCTTACGAACAGGAATGGACCTTGAACGCAATCAGCTTTTACATAAACTAGTAGATGTACAATATGAGCGAAATGACATAGACTTCCGACGTGGTACGTTCCGTGTTAGAGGAGATGTAGTTGAGATTTTTCCAGCTTCAAGAGATGAACATTGTATACGTGTAGAATTCTTTGGAGATGAAATCGACCGTATCCGTGAGGTAGATGCATTAACTGGAGAAATCCTTGGTGAAAGAGATCATGTAGCAATCTTTCCGGCATCTCACTTCGTTACACGTGAAGAGAAAATGAAAATTGCAATCGAGAATATCGAAAAAGAGCTTGAGGAGAGATTAGCTGAACTTAGAGAGCAAGGGCAACTTCTTCAAGCACAGCGACTAGAACAACGTACAAACTACGATCTTGAAATGATGCGGGAGATGGGCTTCTGTTCTGGCATTGAGAACTACTCCAGACATCTGACACTACGGCCACCAGGTTCAACACCATACACATTGATGGATTATTTTCCAAAGGATTTACTCATTGTAATTGACGAGTCGCACGTAACTCTACCTCAAATTCGCGGTATGTTTAATGGAGACCAAGCAAGGAAACAAGTGTTGGTCGACCATGGATTCCGGTTACCCTCTGCTTTAGATAACCGACCACTGCGCTTTGAGGAATTTCAAAAGCATATTGACCAAGCAATTTACGTTTCCGCAACACCAGGGCCGTTTGAACTTGAACATACTCCAGAGATGGTTGAACAGATTATTCGTCCAACAGGATTATTAGATCCGATTATTGATGTTAGACCAATTCAAGGTCAAATTGATGATCTATTAGGTGAAATCCAGGCACGTGTGGAACGTAATGAACGTGTTCTCGTAACAACACTAACGAAAAAGATGTCAGAGGATTTAACAGATTACCTAAAGGACATTGGTATAAAAGTAACCTATCTCCATTCTGAAATTAAAACGCTTGAACGAATTGAAATCATACGTGATCTTCGTATGGGAAAACATGATGTTCTTATTGGAATTAACCTTCTGCGAGAAGGGTTAGATATTCCGGAGGTTTCATTAGTGGCCATCCTTGATGCAGATAAAGAAGGATTCCTTCGTTCAGAGAGATCTCTTATCCAGACAATTGGCCGGGCAGCGAGAAATTCAAATGGAAGAGTAATTATGTATGCAGATAAAATGACGAATTCCATGGAAATTGCAATCAATGAAACAAAACGCCGGCGTGAGATACAAGAAGAATACAATAAAAAGCATGGTATTACTCCACAAACAATTCAAAAAGAAATCCGAGACGTAATTCGTGCAACTCAAGCTGCAGAAACGACTGAAGCTTACGATACTGCACCAAAGTTAACAGGATTATCTAAGAAAGAACGAGATAAAGTAATTGCGGAAATGGAAGTTGAAATGAAGGAAGCTGCAAAGGCACTTAATTTTGAACGTGCAGCAGAGCTACGCGATCTTATTCTTGAGTTAAAATCGGAAGGATGACACATAAATGGCAATTGAAAAAATAGTTGTCAAAGGAGCAAGGGCCCATAATCTTAAAAACATTGATGTAACCATTCCAAGAGACAAATTAGTCGTTGTGACAGGACTCTCTGGTTCTGGTAAATCATCTCTTGCCTTTGACACCATTTATGCTGAGGGGCAAAGACGCTATGTTGAGTCTTTGTCTGCATATGCTCGGCAATTTTTAGGACAAATGGATAAACCAGATGTGGATTCAATTGAAGGACTTTCTCCAGCTATTTCAATTGATCAAAAAACGACAAGTCGAAATCCAAGATCAACAGTCGGAACGGTTACCGAGATCTATGATTATTTACGTTTGTTATTTGCAAGAGTAGGGAAACCGGTTTGTCCAAATCATGGTATCGAAATTGCATCCCAAACAATTGAGCAAATGGTTGACCGTATTCTAGAATACCCGGAAAGAACGAAACTTCAGATTCTTGCTCCAGTTGTATCTGGCCGAAAAGGAGCACATGTAAAGGTATTTGAGACTATTAAAAAGCAAGGCTATGTTAGGGTTCGTGTCGACGGTGAAATGATGGAATTAACCGATGATATCGAGCTTGATAAAAATAAGAAGCATTCGATTGAAGTGGTAATTGATCGAATTGTTGTAAAAGACGGTGTAACAGCAAGACTTGCTGATTCCCTTGAAGCCGCACTTCGCCTTGGTGAAGGTAAAGTCATTATTGATGTCATCGATGTTGAAGAGCTTTTATTCAGTGAACTACATTCTTGTCCATTGTGCGGATTTTCGATTGGTGAACTTGAACCGAGAATGTTCTCGTTTAATAGTCCGTTTGGTGCTTGTCCTGATTGTGATGGGTTAGGAGCAAAGCTTGAAGTTGATGTTGACCTTGTGATACCTGATTGGGATCTTACATTAAAACAGCATGCAATTGCACCATGGCAACCAACAAGCTCTCAATACTATCCGCAACTTTTAGAATCAGTATGTAATCATTATGGCATTGATATGGATGTGCCTGTAAAGGATGTACCAAAACATCTGTTGGACAAAATTTTATACGGTAGTGACGGCGAAGAAATCTACTTCCGTTATGAAAATGATTTTGGTCAACTACGTGAAAATTATGTGGCCTTTGAAGGTGTTTTACGTAATGTCGAAAGACGCTATAAGGAAACAAGTTCAGATTTCATTCGTGAGCAAATGGAGAAATACATGGGTGAAAAACTTTGCCACACTTGTAAAGGTTATCGTCTAAAAAAAGAAACTCTTGCGGTCATCATCGCAGATAAGCATATCGGTCATGTGACAGAGTTATCAATTAAAGAAGCCTCAGACTTTTTTGATACTCTGCAGCTATCAGAAAAAGATATGCAAATTGGAAACCTTATTTTTAGAGAAATTAAGGAAAGACTAGGTTTCTTAATTAATGTAGGTCTTGATTATTTAACGATGAGTCGTGCAGCAGGAACTCTATCAGGTGGAGAAGCACAACGTATCCGTCTTGCCACGCAGATTGGTTCAAGGTTGACAGGTGTTCTTTACATACTGGACGAGCCATCGATTGGTCTTCACCAGCGCGACAATGACAAACTAATTGGGACTTTAAAGCAAATGAGAGATACCGGTAATACGTTGATTGTTGTAGAGCATGATGAGGATACTATGCTTGCTGCGGATTACTTAATTGATATAGGACCTGGAGCGGGTATTCATGGTGGTGAAATTATTTCGGCAGGTACACCAAAAGATGTTATGGATGACCCAAAATCCTTAACTGGTCAATATCTTGCGGGTAAAAAATTCATCCCATTACCAATTGAACGCCGTAAGCCAGATGGGCGTTATATCGAAGTTGTTGGAGCAAAAGAAAACAATTTAAAAAATGTCTCAGTCAAGTTTCCATTAGGTATGTTTATTGCAATTACTGGAGTATCCGGATCTGGTAAAAGTACGTTAATCAATGAGATTCTTCATAAATCATTGGCCCAAAAGCTAAATCGAGCAAAAAGTAAACCTGGTGAACATAAAGAAGTTAAAGGAATTGAACAATTGGAAAAGGTTATCGATATTGATCAATCCCCAATCGGAAGAACACCACGTTCAAATCCTGCTACATACACTGGAGTGTTTGATGACATTCGTGATGTTTACGCTACTACTAATGAAGCAAAAGTTCGTGGCTATAAAAAAGGCCGTTTTAGCTTTAACGTAAAAGGCGGACGTTGTGAAGCATGTCGCGGTGATGGAATCATTAAAATTGAAATGCATTTCTTACCAGATGTATATGTACCTTGTGAAGTGTGTCATGGTAAACGCTATAACCGTGAAACACTTGAAGTAAAATACAAGGACAAAAATATTTCAGATATTTTAGATATGACAGTAGAAGATGCGGTCGCTTTCTTTGAAAATCTACCTAAAATTAAGCGTAAGCTCCAAACACTTTTTGATGTCGGTCTTGGGTATGTTACTTTAGGTCAACCAGCGACAACACTCTCAGGTGGAGAAGCACAACGTGTAAAATTAGCATCTGAATTGCACAAGCGATCTGCAGGCAAAACCTTCTATATTCTTGATGAACCAACAACGGGTCTACATGTTGATGATATATCAAGACTCTTAAAGGTATTGCAACGCCTTGTTGAAAATGGAGATACAGTTCTCGTGATTGAACATAATCTAGATGTGATAAAAACAGCTGATTACATTGTTGACCTTGGCCCAGAAGGTGGAGACAAAGGTGGAACAATCCTAGGAACAGGAACTCCTGAAGATATCGTTAAAATTGAAGAGTCACACACAGGACACTATTTAAAACCGATTTTGGAACGAGACCGCCAACGAATGAAAGAGCTCATACAAGAAAAAGAAGCAGTAACGAAATAATGAGAAATCCCGACATGCAGGTGCAGTCGGGATTCTTTGTTTTAGTGAGAGCATATTAAATATACGAGCCGTTCGGCGAGGGAAGATTGGAAAGAGAGTAAGATAGAGTGGGTCTACGAGCCATTCAGTGTGGGAAGATTGGGATGAGAGTAAGATAGAGTGGGTCTACGAGCCACTTTGCGAGGGAAGATTGGAATGGAAGTAAGATAGAATAAGTCTATGAGCCATTTAACGAGAATAGATTGGAATAAAAGGTAGTCAAATACGATTGTTTAGATCGTAATGAGAGTTAAGAAGTGCTCTAATCGCCCGAGATGTAGTGCGAGTCGAGAGTTGGGTCGATAAGAAGTGTTCTAACCGCCCGAGATTGAGTGCAAGCCCAGAGTTGGGTCGATAAGAAGTGTTCTAACCGCCCGAGATTGAGTGCAAGCCCAGAGTTGGGTCGATAAGAAGTGCTCTAACCGCCCGAGATGTAGTGTGAGCCCAGAGTTGGGTCGATAAGAGGTGTTCTAACCGCCCGAAACGGAGAGCAAGCCCAAACTTTGGTCGATAAGAAAGGTACTATCCCCTGACCATGTCGAACTGTAATTCCAATTGACTAGCCTGGGTCAAACTAACCAACTAAACACCCGCTTTATCCAACATGTACAAAATCATTGAAACTAAATAAACACAAAACAATAATCAACTCCACCCCCCTCCCAAAATATCTCAAAAAACTTTTACTTTTATATGAAACTATTTATCATTTTCAACCGTATTACATGTAGAGGGAGAGATGATAAATGAATTCTGATAAGTTAATTTCAGCTTTGTGTTACTTCAGTATCTTTTTTGCAGGTTTTATTCTACCAATTGCAGTTTATTTTATAGTATCGAACCCAGAAGTTAAGAGACATGCGTTGCATGCACTAATCTCGCATATAATTCCAGCATTAACGGTTGTGTTTGTGGTAGTTCCGTTTTTCTTTTTTTGGTCAATTGAAGCTTTTGCGGCCGTTACATTTTTAATATTTATTATTCTAGTTATTGTTAATATTGGTGTTGTGATTTGGAATGTTGTAAAAGGGATTAAGGTCTTAGTTCAGGACTAAAGATAAGGGAGAGGAAAAAACAATGAAAGAAGAACAAAAACGAATTTTAAAGCTTGTTGAAGAGGGAAAACTCACTGCAGAAGAGGCTGTGATTCTTATTGAAAGGCTTCATTCAGGAGAAAGTGCTCAAAGTGACAGAGCACAAGAAATCAAGACTGAGCTTTCAACACAGGTGAACTATGAAGAATCACGACAGCAGGGAAGCAGCTATGACAGCAGCAAGCATGGATCTGTAAAACATAAGTTTATGGATTTCATAGACACTGCTTTACAAAAGATTAAGGACTTAGATTTAGATTTCAACTTTGGGACGGCGGTTGAGGTTAAACATATATTCCAGCATCAAGATGTTTATCTTAAGAAACTGGACCTCGATGTATCCAATGGCAGCATCACGATTATTCCTTGGCAGGAAAGCGATGTACGTGTTGAGTGTGAAGCAAAGGTTTACAATACTGAAAACCAGGACCGTGCCCGTAAAGCGTTTTTAGAAGACGTACTATTTTCAATTGAAAATGGAACACTTAGACTTTCTATTCAGAAAAAGCAAATGAAGGTACATGCGAAAATATTCGTTCCACAAGAGGATTATGAGTCAATCAAGGTTCGCATGTTTAATGGTCCAATTAGTGGGGAAAATTTACAAGTAAAGGACTTCCGTGCTAAGACAGCAAACGGTGCTATCAAGGTGTTAAACCTTGTAACTGATACGGTTGAGGTTGAAACAGCAAATGGTCATATCAATGCTGAGCAAATTGTAAGTAGAGATTTTGAAGCAGAGACAATCAATGGGTCTGTGAAAGCGACAGGAAAGTTTGAAAAGCTTGATGTGCAAAGCTTTAATGGGAATATTACCTGTAACTTAGAAGGAGATAAGTGTCACACTGCTTTTGCAAAAACAACAACAGGTAGTGTTGATGTCTTTATTGCAGATGAATATGAAGTAGATGGAGAACTAAAATCAAATCTAGGAGGTTTCAAGTCCGAACTTCCGATGATGTCGATCATTGAAGAAAAGAATGAAGTCGTACAAAAATCCTTACGTTTTAAAGCGAATCAGGATAAGGGGCAGAAGCTTCACTTATTTGCGGAAACAAAAACAGGCTCTATCACTATAAAACCACTTTGAGGTGTTTAGTATGAAAAAGAAATTATATCGTTCAACCCGTAACAGAATGCTTGGAGGAGTACTTGGCGGACTTGCTGACTACACTGGTATTGACGCGTCACTCCTTCGTATACTTACAGTTGTCGGATTCTTTTTAGGATTTGGTTCGTTAGGTCTGATATACCTAGTATGGATCTTTGTAGTACCAAATGAAATGGAAATTTAAAAAGCTATGAAATGGCTAGCTAGTATTATTGTTAATAGTATTGTTCTTATTGTTGTTGCGGGGTATGTTGATACGTTTTACCTAGAAGGCATAGGCGCTGCCATTTTAGCAAGTGTCATTTTATCAATTTTAAATGTGTTGGTAAAACCTATTCTGATTTTATTAACATTACCAGTTACCGTATTATCACTTGGCTTGTTTTTATTCGTAATTAATGCCATTACATTAATGATTACGCAATCGATTATGGGTGACTCTTTCGTTATTGAAGGTTTTGGAACGGCACTTTTAGCAGCAGTTATTATTTCAGTGTTAAACTTGTTAATCCAGAATGTAATTGTTAAACCACTGCAAGAGAAGAAGAAATAAGGCGTTAGGACATTTCCTAGCGTCTTTCTTTATGCATGAAAAATACATGCTCCCTTAATTTTCTATAGAACAACTCCTTCTACTTCTGTTATTATAAAATGTATTTACTTAAAGAAAGGGGGAGGCATGTGACTGAGACTTTATTAATCAATTTTTTGTTCTTACTCTTGCCAGTGCTGTTTTATCTTATTTTCTATGAAAATAGGTCTTATATTAAAAAGAACAAAAAATTAGTTATTTTATTCTCTGCAATAACAATCATACTTTGTATGTCCTTTCCCATAAAACTAGAGGTTGGTTTTATATTTGACTTACGGTATATTCCGTTTATTATCGCTTCCCTTTTCGGAGGTTATAGGGTTGCGTTACCACTATATATTGTTATAAACATATATCGTCTCTATATTGGGGGAGATGGTGTTTTACCTTCATTTCTTTTTTCGACACTGGTGTTTTTCATTGTTCCTTATTGGACCAAGAATTTTATAAATTTAATTTCTCATAAGAGAATTATCGTGGCTGGTCTTGTTTCTTTGGCAACAATGAAATCATATCTCATTATTTTAGGACAGTTTTTCGAGTCAATTAACAAGGAGTTTGTAATTATCACTATCAACGTTCTGTTGATTCATGTCCTTGGAACGATTATCATCATGGCATTAATCGAAAAAATTATTGAAAATACGAAGGCACGCAAAAGATATTTAGATTCAGATCGGTTACATGTTATCAGTGAGTTAGCCGCTAGTATATCACATGAAATTAGAAATCCACTGACTGTCACAAATGGATTTTTACAATTATTAAATGAATCGAATTATATCCAAAAAACTGAGAAACGATATATTGGTTTCTCACTGCAAGAATTAAAACGGGCAGAAGGAATTGTGAGTAATTTTCTGTCTCTAGCTAAGCCACAAGCGGAAAATATGGTATCTTCCAATCTGGAGGAAGAGTTTAATTACGTGAATAGTATTATGACTCCGTATGCGACCATTCATCAAGTAACTATCGATTATTTCTTTTCGAATAAATCTGTTATTCGTTTTGATAAAAATCAGCTTCAACAGTGTTTAATCAACTTGTACAAAAATGGCATTGAGTCGATGCAAAATAAGGGTGGAATTTTATCTGTTGAGGTAGAAAGCAGTAAAGATAGTATCTTGATTCAGATAAAGGACACAGGTATCGGAATGACGAAAGACGAAATATCACGTATAGGCAAGCCTTATTACTCAACTAAAGAGGAAGGCACGGGTTTAGGAATGATCGTTATTTACAGTACGATAAATAAATTAAATGGAAAAATTGAGGTGGAGAGTGAGAAAGGAAAGGGGACTAATTTTCTAATCACTATTCCATTCACTACTAAATAAGTAAGCCCTACACATGTAGGGCTATTCTTTTAGTGATGCCCAACAGTAGCTGTGAACCTAAAAATGGGCAAGTTGGATCATGGTCTTTAAAAATACAGTGTTTATTATGTTTTTGAGTTCAAGGCTCTCAAGACTGAATATTTGATTTACATTAGATTTTTAGTAAGAAAAGTTTTGGTGTGACAGAGAATAATGCTAAAATATAGAGAATGAGTTCTTACATATAACGAAGAGTAAATAGTATGCATCTATGTATTTCCTACTAAGGAGGAGTTACTGTGCCAAAAGTCCGCACAAAAGATTTAATTGAAAAATTCAACTTAGAATTAGTAAGTGGAGAGGAAGGAATTAATCGTCCTATCTCAACAAGTGATATATCTAGACCTGGTATTGAACTGGCTGGCTTTTTTGATTATTATCCAGCTGAACGTATTCAACTTTTAGGAAAAACTGAGATTACCTTCTTTAACAGATTGACTCATGATGAAAAGATATACCGCATGGAAAAGCTATGTACGGATATAACGCCTGCAATAATTGTTTCGCGAGATATGGAGGTTCCTCTGGAGCTTATTGAGGCATCTGAAAAGGAATCGGTACCTGTTATCAAATCAAAGATGAAAACGACTCGTTTATCAGGGCGCATTACTAATTTTTTAGAGAGTAAGCTTGCTCCAACAACCGCAGTACATGGAGTACTTGTTGATATATACGGTGTGGGTGTCTTGATTATTGGTAAGAGCGGTGTAGGTAAAAGTGAAACTGCGTTAGAGCTTGTTAAACGTGGACACCGTTTGGTTGCTGATGATTGTGTAGAGATTCGTCAGGAAGACGAGGACACATTAGTAGGTAGTGCACCTGAGCTTATTGAACATTTGCTTGAAATCCGAGGTTTAGGAATTATTAATGTGATGACATTATTTGGTGCAGGAGCGATTCGTAATTTTAAACGGATTACGCTTGTTGTTAATTTAGAGCTATGGGATCAAACAAAACAATATGATCGTTTAGGTCTTGAAGAAGAGAAAATGAAAATTATCGACACAGAGTTAACAAAATATACAATTCCAGTTAGACCAGGGCGAAACTTAGCGGTAATCATTGAAGTGGCTGCGATGAATTTCCGTTTGAAACGTATGGGACTTAATGCTGCTGAGCAATTCTCAAATCGTCTGACAAGCGCGATTGGCAGCGAACAGGACCATGATGATTAAGAAAATATAGGTAAAATTACTTGTTTGATGAGTAAAAGGTAAAGGGAGTTGAGTATATGGAAAATATTAAACCACTAAATCCAGTATTTTTGGAACTTGGACCATTAACAATCCAATGGTATGGACTAATTATCGGTCTGGGAACGATGTTAGCCCTATTTTTAGCAATTAAGGAATCGGAACGCCGAGGGATGCATAAGGATACCTTTATGGACCTCATGTTATTTGCGGTACCAATAGCAATTATATGTGCAAGAATCTATTACGTTATCTTTAAGTGGGACTACTACTCACAAAATCCTTCCAAAATCATCGCGATTTGGGAAGGTGGAATCGCCATTCACGGGGCACTAATTGGTGCAGTCGTGACTACGATTGTGTTTGCAAAGGTAAAAGGACTATCTTTTTGGAAGATAGCTGATATTGCAGCACCAAGTATTATTTTAGGGCAGGCAATTGGTCGCTGGGGAAATTTCATGAACCAGGAAGCTCATGGAGGTCCAATTGGGGAAGAACATATTCAAACATTCTATAATGTTTTACCAGACTTTATCATGGACCAAATGAATATCAAAGGAACATATTATCACCCAACATTTTTATATGAATCTCTATGGAGTTTAGTTGGATTTGCACTTTTACTTTGGTTGCGTAAAGTGAACTTACGTCGTGGTGAAATGTTCCTCACGTATGTAGTATGGTATTCGGTCGGAAGACTGTTTGTAGAAGGACTTCGTACGGATAGTTTAATGCTTGGTGATATTCGAGTGGCACAGCTAATTTCGATTGTTCTTATTGTGGGTGCATTGGCATTCATATTTTACCGAAGAGCAAAAGGGCTTTCAAAAGAAAGATATTTAGAACAATAACAATACAGATGGGAGAGGGGAAATTTGCTAGAGACAATCAAAAGAGGGCTAGTCGTTGGATTAAAGACTACTTGGACATTAGGAAAAGTCATTTTTCCCGTAACCCTTATCGTTGCACTTTTGCAACACACACCAGCGTTGGATTGGGTTATCAAATGGATTTCTCCAATAATGGGCTGGTTTGGATTATCAGGTGACGCAGCTATTCCATTAGTATTAGGGAATTTCTTAAACTTGTATGCGGGAATTGGCGCAATATTAACCCTTGATTTAACAGTAAAAGAAGTGTTTATTTTGGCTGTAATGCTATCATTCTCACATAATATGATTATCGAATCTACTGTTGCTGCAAAAGTAGGTATTAAGATTTGGATTATCGTTTTAGTAAGACTTGGGCTTGCGTTTTTCTCCGCATTCGTTATTAATCTAGTTTGGCAAGGTGGAAGTGAACTAGCAAAGTATGGACTGGTGTCAGCCTCTGATGAACAAGTGAGTGGTTTGGGAAGTATTTTATTTGCCGGAATAGAAAAAGCATCACTTGGAATTCTACAATTAGCAGTCATTGTCATTCCTCTTATGATCGTGATTCAGATCTTAAAGGAATTAAAGTGGCTAGATGTATTTTCGAAATGGATGTCACCTGTCACTAAGGTGCTGGGGATGAGGGAGAACACATCTACAACATTAGCAGCGGGAATATTGTTCGGGCTAGCTTTCGGAGCAGGTGTAATGATTCAGGCAGTAAAAGAGGATAATGTAAGTAAAAAGGATTTAACATTGGCGTTTATTTTCCTAGTAGCGTGTCACGCTGTCGTCGAGGATACCCTTATTTTTATTCCACTTGGCATACCTGTTTTACCATTGCTTATCATTCGCCTCGTAACAGCAACCTTATTAACAATGGTGGTTGCATTTATCTGGAGACGGGTAGAGCATAATAGCAGAAAGGAAGCAGTATATGGCAATTAATACACTGTTATTTGATTTAGATGGGACATTAATAGATACGAATGAATTAATTAGTGAATCTTTTTTACACACACTTGAAATTTATTATCCAGGTCAATATACGAAGGAAGATGTCATCCCATTTAATGGTCCTACATTATATGAGACATTTACATCATTAGATCCTGATCGGGCGGAAGAGATGGTTGCTGAATACCGCAGGTTTAATCATGAAAAACATGATGAACTTGTGACTGAGTTTCCTGGGGTATTCAATACAATAAAAGCCCTTAAGGAGCAAGGACTTAAGCTGGGAATTGTAACAACAAAAATGAGAAATACAGTCAATATGGGATTGAAGCTAACAAAATTAGATCAATTTTTTGATGTCATCGTAACACTTGATGATGTAAAAAAGCCAAAACCAGACCCTGAACCAGTTCAACTTGCTCTATCTTTATTAGATGCTAAGGCTGAAGAGGCAATAATGATAGGGGATAATTATCATGATATTTTATCAGGAAAAAATGCAGATACCCTTACTGCAGGTGTAGCATGGTCAGCAAAGGGTAGTGAATTCCTTCTAAAATATGAGCCCGATTTTATGCTTGAAACAATGAATGATTTACTGAAGTTGGTTGGAACAACAGAAAATGCATCTACAAAACAAAACGAACGTGAGGTACCACATAAGTGAGGAGGACAACACGTTATCCTGTCTCTGGTGCAAATTCGCTTTGGCATGTTTATAAAACCGTTCCCTTTTGGAAGGTTGTCCGAAACTTTATTGTGATACAACTGGCAAGATATACACCATTTCTAGCAGTGAAGAACTGGTTATACAAAAACTTTCTGGGAATGAAGGTTGGAGATCAAACATCATTTGCACTTATGGTTATGCTTGATGTGATGTTTCCTGAAAAAATAAGTGTTGGTCGAAACACAGTCATTGGCTACAACACAACCATACTGGCCCATGAATACTTAATTAAGGAATATAGACTTGGGGATGTAAAAATTGGCAGCGAGGTTATGATTGGTGCAAACTCAACCATTCTACCAGGGGTAGAAATAGGGGACGGAGCAATCGTATCAGCAGGCACACTCGTACACAAAGATGTACCGCCCGGCTGCTTCGTCGGAGGCAACCCCATGCAAATCATCTACACAAAAGAACAAATGCAACAACGCCTACAAGAGGAGGGACCAGTCCAATAGGACAGGCCCTCCTCTTTTTTTGAGCATGTAACTTATCCTCATTATCCCCACTATACACAATGGTGTCAGGCACCATAAAAATACACTTGTCCACCTCAGGAGGACACTATATTCCATTTTTATCCTCTCTTCTTCCTCTCTTGCTTACATTTTTTCTAACTGAGTTATCCACTTTATCAACATAATCCACATCTAACCTAATTCACACCTCAGATTATCCACAATTCACAAGGTGAATAAAACAGAAGAAAAACAAAAAAACGTTCTTCTCTTCCAGGAATTCACACGACTTTTGGTTGACGCTACTATAGCTAAGGTGTAAAATAAGGTATACTTTACTTTGGTAGTATATTAGCGAACTAAAGTGAACTCATAAATTGATTATTACTATATGCCTATTAAACTATTGATAATATAAGGTTTTTAACAAAAGATAAGTATATAAAATTTTGGTGGTGAAAAACGTGTTAATGTTTGAAAAGCCTTTAGGGATGAGAGACACATTACCGGCTTTATTTGAAGCGAAAAAAACAGTCCGTAATGCGATATCTAGAAAAATTGAAAGTTGGGGATATCAATACATTGAAACACCCACTCTTGAATATTACGAAACAATTGGAGAAGCTTCCGCGATTCTAGATCGCCAGTTGTTTAAGCTACTTGATCAACAAGGTCAAACTCTTGTATTACGACCAGATTTAACAGCACCGATTGCCCGTGTTGCAGCTTCCCGTTTATACAAGGAAGGCTACCCGTTACGACTTGCTTATTCGGAAAATGTATTCCGTGCCCAACAACGAGAAGGCGGCAGACCTGCTGAATTTGAACAAATTGGTATTGAGTTCATTGGAGACAGTACAACAAGTGCTGATGCAGAGGTTATTGCATTAATGATTTCGGCTTTGAAACAAGCGGGGCTTACTAATTTTACTGTTCCAATTGGCCATATTGGATATGTGAAATCTCTTTTCATTGAAATTCTTGGAAATGAAGAAAGAGCCGATGTACTTCGTCGATATTTATATGAAAAGAATTATGTTGGTTACAGACAGCATGTGAATAACCTGCAACTTTCATCAATTGATAAGCAACGTTTACTAAGCCTTTTACAATTAAGAGGTGATGAGACGAAAATACCGTATGCAAAGGAACTCGTAGAAAGCGAAAGTGGGAGAAAAGCGGTTGATGAGCTTGAGCAACTTTGGCAAAAACTAAAGGCCTTTGGTGTAACAGAGCATATAAAAATAGACTTTAACCTTGTGAGTCATATGAGTTATTACACAGGTATTTTATTTGAGGTATATGCAGAAAATGTAGGATTTTTAGTAGGAAACGGCGGCCGCTACGATCAATTGTTTGATAAATTTGATCGCCCAGCACCAGCGACAGGATTTGCGGTACGGCTAGATCGATTAATTGAAGCGTTAGATTTACCTAATACGGAAGCAGCTATTCATTGTGTTGTTTTTAGCTCAGAGCAACGAGAAGAAGCGATTCGATTTGCTATGGAGAGAAGAGAACAAGGTGAACGAGTGATTTTACAAGATATTGCTGGATTAAAAGATGTTGATGCATGTGTTAAGGCGTTTAATGAAGTTACCTTTTTCATTGGGAATTCCAAGAAGGAGGAGAAGTGATGAAAGATATATTAACGATTGCCATGCCTAAAGGAAGAATCTTTGAAGATGCAGTTGAGCTTTTACGAAAGGCTGGCTATGCTCTTCCGCCTGAATTTGATGACTCTCGAAAGCTAATTATCGATGTTCCTGAGGAATCGTTTCGGTTTATGTTAGCAAAGCCGATGGATGTGACAACATATGTCGAGCATGGAGTTGCAGACCTTGGCATTGCCGGGAAAGACGTTATGCTTGAGGAAGAACGTGATGTCTATGAAGTTCTTGATCTTCAAATTAGCAAATGTTATCTAGCAGTAGCTGGTTTACCTAATACAAGGATAACGGGCGTTGCTCCTAAAATTGCAACGAAATATCCGAAGATTGCATCAAGTTATTTTCGAGAAAATGGGGAGCAAGTCGAAATTATTAAGCTGAATGGTTCGATTGAGCTTGCTCCACTTATTGGGCTTGCTGACCGTATTGTGGATATTGTTTCGACTGGACGTACGCTAAAAGAGAACGGTCTTGTAGAGTTAGAACATATCGCGGACATTACTTCGCGTTTAATTGTGAATCCTGTGAGTTATCGTTTAAAAGACCAACAAATCGATGAGATTGTAGAGCGGCTTTCAAAGGTTGTTTCACAATAACAGATTAGATAGAAAGGACTAACAAAGGATGCGGATAGAACGTGTAACGAGCACTGTTTCCCTTAAAAGAACTATTGATAGCGGGACAGAGGAGCAACGGCAAGCAGTTTTAGAAATCCTCTCTGAGGTTAAAACCAAAGGGGATTACGCCTTAAAAAAGTATACCGAGAAATTTGACGGTGTTTCTCTTTCTGATTTAAAGGTTAGTCGGGCGGAAATAGAAGAAGCGTATAAAAAAGTAGATAAAGATGTAGTAGGCATAATAAAAGAAGCTGCTGAAAATATTCAAGACTTCCATTCCCGTCAGGTCAAACAGTCTTGGATGACGATGAAGGATAACGGTACGATTCTTGGTCAAAAAATTACACCGCTTGATGCAGTTGGCGTGTATGTGCCTGGTGGAAAAGCTGCGTACCCTTCTTCCGTTTTAATGAATGTGGTACCAGCCCAAGTAGCTGGTGTTGAAAGGATTGTGATGGTATCTCCCCCTGGTAAAGATGGAAGCATTCCTGCCGGGGTTTTAGTAGCAGCTGATATTTTAGGTGTAGGTGAGATTTACAAGGTTGGTGGAGCGCAAGCGGTGGGGGCACTTGCTTTTGGTACAGATACTATTCAACCTGTGGATAAAATTGTAGGACCAGGGAACATATTTGTTGCACTTGCCAAGCGTGAAGTATATGGAAATGTCGATATCGACATGATTGCTGGTCCAAGTGAGATTGTCGTTTTAGCTGATGATAGTGCATTGGCAAATGAAGTAGCAACAGATCTTTTGTCACAGGCTGAGCATGATGAGCGTGCGTCAAGTATCCTTGTGACCCATTCCATGGAGCTGGCAGAGCAGGTTTCTATTGAGGTAGAAAGACAGGTAAAGCTTTTACCACGTGTGAATATTGCAAAAGCATCGATAACTGATTATGGGGCTATTTACGTAACGGAGGATCTTGAACAAGCAATTAAAGTTGTGAATGAACTCGCTCCAGAGCATTTAGAGATTATGACAGAAGAACCGATGGAGCTTGTTAGCAAAATTAGACATGCAGGTGCTATCTTTGTAGGGCGATACAGTTCGGAGCCTGTCGGAGATTATTTTGCAGGACCAAATCACGTGTTACCCACAAACGGGACAGCGCGTTTCTCAAGTCCATTAAATGTAGATGACTTTACTAAAAAGTCCAGTATCATCTCCTATAGTAAACAGGCACTAGAAGAAAATGGTCCCAAAATAGCCGCATTTGCAAGACTAGAAGGCTTAGAAGCCCACGCTAGAGCGGTGGAAGAACGTCTTAAATAATTGTGAGCATGACAAAATGCAGGAAGTCCTCCTGAAGAATAACTCAGTATAAGGTGTAGTGTCCACCTCAGGAGGACATTTGTATTTCTATGGTGTCAGGCACCATTGTGGACTTTGTGGATTATGTGCATATCTGACAACATAATAAGCCCAATAATCCACAAGCATTTTAAAAGTAATTTACAAGTTTACATATTTCATAAACGGTAGGTGTTAGTGATGACGAGACAGGCAGTTGTTGGGCGAAAGACAAATGAGACGGATATTAAGTTGGATTTTAGTGTGGATGGAGAAGGTATTTCAAAGTTAGAAACGGGTGTCCCTTTTTTAACACATATGTTAGACCTTTTTACAAAGCATGGTCAGTTTAATTTATCAATTGATGCAGATGGTGATGTTGAAATAGACGATCACCATACAACAGAGGATATTGGTATCTGTCTAGGACAGGCATTACGTGAAGCTCTTGGGGATAAGCAGGGGATAAAGCGTTATGGAAATGCATTTGTTCCAATGGACGAAGCATTAGCGCAGGTTGTCATTGATTTGAGCAACAGACCTCATTTTGAATTAAAAGGTGAGTTTCCTAGTTCTCGAGTTGGAACCTTTGATACTGAGCTAGTTCATGAGTTTTTATGGAAGCTGGCATTAGAAGCAAGAATGAACCTGCATGTAATTGTACATTATGGGCAAAACACGCACCATATGATTGAAGCGGTATTTAAAGCATTAGGTCGTGCGTTAGATGAAGCAACGATGATTGACCCGCGTGTTAAGGGGGTTCCATCTACGAAAGGAATGTTATAAATGATCGGCATAATTGATTATGGCATGGGGAATTTATACAGCGTGAGTAAAGCACTTGAGCGAATGAATTATGAATATATCATTTCATGCTCACCAGAAGAATTAAGACAGACGAAGGGATTAATTTTACCAGGAGTAGGTTCGTTTAAGGACGCTATGGACATTCTCAATGAAACGGGCTTAGCTGCCTTTATAAAAGATGAAGTAAACTCTGGTACTCCGCTTCTAGGAATTTGCTTAGGCATGCAATTATTATTCCAGGAAAGCGAAGAAAATGGACACTCAGCTGGCCTGGGTCTCTTAAATGGAAAAATCATAAAAATTCCTGGTGTTACTTCATCAGGAGAATCATACAAAGTTCCACATATGGGTTGGAACGAACTTGAAAAAAAGAACCCTTCTCCTCTCTTAAAAGGTGTGGAAGGCGGACACGTTTACTTCGTCCATTCCTATTACGTAGCCACACCAGATCAAGAAGTTGTGTTAGCGAGTAGTTCTTATGATGTGGAAGTACCTGCTGTAGTTGGAAAGGGGAACGTATTTGGGACACAATTTCACCCCGAAAAAAGCAGTGAACTTGGTCTTGCAATTCTAAAAAATTATGCTGCAATCGTAGAAAAGAAGGTGACTGTATGAGTACATTTACAATCTATCCAGCCATTGATATGAGAGGCGGAAAATGCGTCCGTCTCCTCCAAGGTGATTATAATCAAGAAACAATTTACGGCGATTCCCCATTTGATATGGCTCAAGCGTTCGTAAACGATGGAGCAGAATGGATCCATATGGTTGACTTGGACGGAGCAAAAGCAGGCAAGCGCGTAAACGACGAATATGTCATTCAAGTGGCACAAAAGCTTAACGCAAAGGTGCAAATCGGTGGGGGCATTCGTACGGAAGAGGATGTAGAGTACTACATCGAAAACGGAGTTGACCGGGTTATTTTAGGAAGCGCCGCAATTTCTAATCCAGCATTCGTAAAAAAGATGCTCAAGATCTATAAAGAAAAAATCGCAATTGGTATTGATGCAAAGAACGGTTATGTTGCAACAGAGGGCTGGCTACAAACGTCTTCAGTTAAAGCCACTGAACTAGGAGTAGAACTTGCCAATGCTGGTGCAGAGGTTTTTATATTTACGGATATTGCAACAGATGGGATGCTATCAGGTCCAAATCTAGAAGCAGTAGCGAACCTAGCGTCGGTTACAGGAAAACAAGTAATTGCATCTGGTGGAGTTAGTTCGTTGGCTGATCTGACAGCCTTAAGTGAATTAGTTGGTCAAGGTGTTTGTGGCGCAATTGTCGGAAAAGCCCTATATACAAACCAATTTTCTGTCCGAGAGGCTTTACAAGAGGTGAAGTCCTGATGATTACAAAACGAATTATTCCGTGTCTAGATGTAAAGGACGGAAGAGTTGTAAAAGGAGTGCAGTTTGTTGAACTGCGAGATGCTGGAGATCCTGTTGAGCTTGCTAAGTTTTATGATTCAGAGGGAGCCGATGAGCTTGTTTTCTTAGATATCTCTGCTTCACATGAAGGACGTAAAACGATGATAGAGGTAGTTGAACAAGTTGCAGCAGAGCTTGCGATTCCTTTTACAGTTGGAGGAGGAATCAACTCTCTAGAAGACATGAAAAAAATCCTTCGTGCGGGTGCTGACAAAGTTTCACTTAACACAGCAGCCCTTCTTAATCCAGACTTAATCAAAGAAGGTGCAGATTTCTTCGGCTCTCAATGTATTGTCGTTGCGATTGACGCTAGATTTGATGAAGCACTAGGAAGTTGGAGAGTCTATACCCACGGTGGTCGTAACGCAACAGACTGGGAAGTTGTGGCTTGGGCAAAAGAAGCGGTTAAGCGGGGTGCAGGCGAAATCTTGTTAACGAGTATGGACAAAGACGGAAGCAAGGACGGATTTAATCTTAAGCTAACGAATGTAGTTAGTTCTGCAGTTTCTGTACCAGTTATTGCATCAGGTGGAGCAGGTAATGCAGAGCACTTCGTAGAAGCTTTTGAAGAAGGTAAGGCAGATGCAGCATTGGCAGCAAGTATTTTTCACTATAAAGAAACATCTGTTAAAGAAGTAAAAGCGTTTTTAAAAGAGAAAGGGGTAAATGTCCGATGAATATAGAATCTGTAAAATTTGATGAAAAGGGACTTGCTCCAGCTATTGTGCAGGATGGTGGTAGTAAAGAGGTTTTAACACTTGCATATATGAATGAAGAATCACTGAGAAAATCAGTTAAAACGCGCGAAACGTGGTTTTATAGTCGTTCTCGTCAGGAGTTATGGCATAAAGGGGAAACCTCAGGGAATACCCAAAAGATTGTGGATATAAAATACGACTGTGATCAGGATGCCATACTAGTGCTAGTTGAACCAGCAGGACCAGCTTGTCATACTGGGAGTTATTCTTGTTTTAATGACAGTCTGTTAGGGGAAGAAAACTCCAAAAACGAAAGCAGTGATCGTTTTGCGATTATTAGTGAACTGGAAAAAATAATTGCAGAGCGTGAAGCGGAGATGCCAGAGGGATCGTATACTACCTACCTATTTGATAAAGGGGTAGATAAGATACTGAAAAAAGTCGGTGAAGAAGCAGCGGAAGTTATCATTGCAGCAAAAAATCGTGACCCTGAAGAGCTAAAATGGGAAGCGGCTGACTTACTTTTCCACCTACTCGTCCTATTACGCGAGCAAAAGCTCCCACTAGACGAAGTCCTACACGCACTCCAAAAACGCAGATAAAAAACAATCCACAGAAGAGCGTGCTTTCTTTATAAAGCATGCTCTTTTTAGCTTTCCATAAGCATGCACTTATCCACATTATTCAAGTAATCCCCAATGGTGTCAGGCACCACAAAAAGACAACTGTCCACCTCAGGAGGACACAGTATCTTTCCTACAACAAAAATAGCCTCAGAAACGTAAAAAATCCAGGTAAACTCAACCTGCCTATCAACAATATCCACAATATCCACAATATCCACAATCTACCTACTTCCCAATTCCCCTCTATAATCAATCCACACATCATTTTTATACTTTTAACCAAGCAGGCTCTATGTTCTCGGGTCTTTTATGTGTTATACTACGTTCGGTACTAATTATTTTTGGAGGTCCCGATGGAAAAACAAAACATAAAAGAAAGACAGCATAGCACGAAGGTAATTCCGTTTATCCAGACGGGAGAGTATTATTTTAAAAAGGGATTAAAAGCTTATAGACAGCATGATATATATAAATCAATCAAGCACTTTGAACGGGCAATTCAGCTTGAACCAGATGAGCCGATGTTTTTGTGTCAATTAGCAGTTGCGCTAACTGAAATTGGTGATTACTTATCCTCAAACAAATATCTCACTTCTATTATTGAAGAAGTCGACTCTGATATGCCGGAGTGTTTTTATTTTATAGCAAATAATTATGCCCACCTTGGCTTATTCCAAGAATCAGGCAGATATGCAGAAAAGTACCTGAGTAGAGAACCAGATGGAGACTTTGCAGAAGATGCAGAGGATTTACTGGATCTATTAAGTTTAGAGGAAGTCGATTATGATGAATCCCCTAACCAGCAGGATGAACTACTTGTTAAACAGGAAGAAGCACGCGAGTTACTTGAAACGGGTCGACTTGATGAAGCGGTGACTTTATTAAAACAAATAACTAAGGAGTATCCTGAGTTTTGGTCAGCTTATAACAATTTGGCACTGGCTTATTTTTATTCAGGTGATGTTGAAAAAGCATCGGAAACCCTTGAGGAAGTACTTGATAAAAATCCAGGAAATTTGCACGCTTTATGTAATACGCTAGTTTTCTTATATTACCAACGGAAAACACAGAAGGTGAAGGAACTTACAAATCGATTATCAACCATTCACCCAATTCTAGTTGAGCATCGCTATAAGCTCGGAGCAACGTTTGGGCTAATCGGCAGACATGACCTTGCTTATAAATGGTTACGAAATTTACAACGTAGTGGCTTTGAAGGAGACGATACCTTTTTCTATTGGTTATCACATGCTGCTTATTATACAGATCATATTGAGGTTTCAAAAAATGCATGGAAACGAGTACTTGAGGAAAATCCTGAGAAAAAAGGGACTGCACCTTGGGAATCAGATAGTACAAAGCCTATAAGTGATGTACTTGATCGGTGGCTAAACGGAGACTTTATTGAAGAACGATTATATGGTTTATTTTTAGCCAGCAAGACAAATTCTTCATTAGTACGTAAAGACTTAAAGCATATCCAATTACATGCAACAATTGAACAGGAATTCGCAAACTACGTACTAAGCAAGAGAAAGAAAACCCAAAACATTCCTGCTTATATTATTGACGGGTACCAAATAGCCGATACACTGTTTATGAACAATAAACATGATGACACAGCTAATGAAGAGCTCTATTTAACTTGGCTTATGATTTACGATGAAGCAGTGAAGAGACAGTTCAAAGTGTCAAACTGGCATGCATGGGCTGCTGCAACTGAATACATTTGGAGAAATCATCAGTCTCGAACAATCACACAAAAGGAAATAGCGGATAAATACAAAATATCAAAGGCAACTGTGATGAAATATGTTAAATATGTGAAAGAACTCCTTCAGTGAGCATATTAATAGACGTATTTTGACATGTTTTTATAGTATAGAGGTAGGAAATACTATTACAATAAATCACACTAGTTTTGTTCTCAGCTAGGTAAGGAGTGACAAAAATGACTGAAGAGAAAATTTATGATGTCATTATTATTGGAGCTGGCCCAGCGGGTATGACTGCTGCTGTATATACTTCTCGTGCAAACTTATCAACTCTCATGTTGGAGCGCGGAATCCCTGGAGGCCAAATGGCTAACACAGAGGAAGTTGAAAACTATCCAGGATTTGATCATATCCTAGGTCCTGATCTATCTACCAAAATGTTTGAGCACGCAAAAAAATTCGGTGCTGAATATGCGTACGGTGACATCAAGGAAGTAATTGATGGAGAAGAATATAAAACAGTTATTGCTGGTAGCAAGCAATTTAAAGCTCGTGCAGTTATTATTTCTGCGGGAGCTGAATACAAAAAAATCGGAGTGCCTGGTGAAAAAGAACTTGGTGGCCGTGGAGTTTCATATTGTGCAGTGTGTGACGGTGCGTTCTTTAAAGGAAGAGAACTTGTCGTTGTGGGTGGAGGAGACTCTGCTGTTGAAGAAGGTGTCTACTTAACTCGTTTCGCAACTAAGGTTACAATTGTTCACCGCCGAGACGAATTACGTGCGCAAAAAATCCTTCAAAATCGTGCGTTTAACAACGAAAAAATTGATTTCATTTGGAATCATACCGTTAAAGAAATTCATGAAAAAGACGGTAAAGTTGGAAGCTTAACACTTGTGAATACACAAACTGGTGAAGAAAAAGAATTTGGTGCTGACGGTGTATTTATTTACATTGGTATGGTTCCACTTTCAAAGCCGTTTGAAAACCTTGGTATTACTAACGCAAGTGGTTATATCGAAACAAATGAACAAATGGAAACAAGAGTTCCAGGAATTTTTGCTGCAGGCGATATCCGTGAAAAAACACTACGTCAAATTGTTACAGCAACTGGCGATGGTAGTATTGCTGCTCAAGCCGCACAGCATTATGTAGAAGAGCTACTCGAGAAATTAAAAGCATAAAAAATATGTTGCCCTCCGATCATTAATTCGGAGGGCTTTTTAGCTTAAGATAATTCCCAAAGGTAGATCCCCTTATTTAATTGCCTCTTGCAACCAACAAAGATCTAACTTTAAAACGCCTCAACTCAATTTCTTGGCATATTTATTGCATGTCTATTTATATAAAAGAAACCAAATTATTGTGGGAAAAATTATTTAGACCATCACATAGACTTTTGTAGAATACAAAGGGGGAAGATAATGTAATGACACTGAACATGGTAGAATTGCAGAACGTGACAAAACAATTTGGTGATACCAAGGTTGTACAGGATGTTTCACTACAAGTGAGAGAAGGAGAATTTTTAACCTTACTAGGTCCAAGTGGTTGTGGAAAAACAACTACTTTACGAATGGTTGCAGGCTTCGAACAGCCAACATTTGGAAGCATTGTTCTAGATGGAAAAAGAGTGGATGGAACTCCTGCAAATAAACGTAATGTTAATACTGTATTTCAAAGCTACGCTCTTTTTCCCCATATGAATATTTTTGATAATGTTGCTTTTGGCTTAAAAATGCGAGGCGAAAATAAAGCTGTAATCAAAGAAAAGGTTACTAAAATGCTGGAGCTTGTTCGTTTACAAGGCTATGAAAATAGAACTCCAGCACAGTTAAGTGGTGGACAGAAACAAAGAATTGCCATTGCACGAGCATTGATTAATAATCCTAAAGTAATTTTATTGGATGAACCATTAGGGGCACTTGACTTAAAGCTTCGAAAACAAATGCAGGTAGAATTAAAGCATTTACAACAACAATTAAAAATAACCTTTATCTATGTTACACATGACCAGGAAGAAGCACTTACTATGTCAGACCGAATAGCTGTTATGAATAATGGGTTTGTTGAGCAAATAGGTACCCCAGTTGACATATATGAAAAACCAAAGACTAAATTTGTCGCTGATTTTATAGGAGAAACAAATTTATTTGAAGGTGAAATTATAAAGGTAGGTACAAAATACGCGTATATAAATCTTGATGGAAAAGAAATAGAAGTAAGAAATGAAGGGTTAAAGGTAGGCGAAAAGATTTTCTTAACCATTCGCCCAGAGAGGATCTCGATTGATGCAGACCATTCAAAGGGGGAAGATTCGGTAAAAATAAAAGGAAAGTTCAAAGAAAGAATATACGTTGGTTCTGTTTCAAAAATGGTGGTACGACTGGAAAATGGGAAAGAAGTAGTAGTGAACGAACCGGTAGGACGCTCTGAAGCAGCTGATTACATAGATAAGGATATATTCTTATCATGGGGAATTGAACATGGAGTCGTTATGAAGGAATAAACCAAAAAGAGCTTGGATATCTGAGATGTACTTCTACTCGCTTAAGGAGTCATATTTCAGATAACTGAGCTCTTTATTATTAGATAAAAAATCTAAATGGGAAAAACAAGTATGCATCATCCACGTAAACGACTGCCACGTATGCAAGAACAAAACCTATTCCAGTGCTTAACAATACTTGAATTCTAGTTTTAATCCATTTGAAACTATAACCAATCGCAAGCACTAAAAAAATAAATGTTAAACCAATTGTAAGTTGTCCTACTGAGAAACCACTTAGGAAGCTGAAAATATAAATAAATAGAGCAGCAAACCAATAGTATTTGTGAGCCCCTTTAATGGCAAAAACCGTTGTAACTAAAAATAGGAACAGAGAAAGGTAGGCAAGAAGAGAATACAAAAGTAATATTCACCCCCTATTAAATTTTAAAATCAACGTCTTATTCTTATTATATGGTAATAGTTACCTATTACAATGGTTTTCTTACACATTTTTCTTCATCAGGAGACGCTCACCAATTATAACAGCGACTAGTGTGACAACAAGCATTAAAGTAGATAATGCATTTATTTCAGGTGTAACACCATATCGAACCATCGAAAAAATTTGTAGCGGCAACGTTGTACTTCCTGGTCCAGCCACAAAGAAACTAACAATCACATCGTCTAATGAGATGGTAAAAGATAATAATGCACTCGCAACGATCGCAGGACCAATAATCGGCAATGTAATGAGTCGAAAGGTTTGCCATTCGCTAGCCCCCAAATCCATTGCAGCTTCCTCAACTGAACGGTCAAATCCTTTTAATCGTGCACGCACAACAACTACAACATAAGGAATACAAAAGGTAATGTGTGAAATGATGAGTGTCCATATGCCAAGAGGCATTTTTACCATTGAAAAAAATGCGAGCAAGGCAATTCCCATAACAATTTCGGACATTACGAGAGGAATATAGAGCATTCCATCAAGTGCAGACTTCCCTTTGAAGTGATATTTGTACATACCTACTGATACAAGGGTTCCTAAAATGGTTGAAGCGATTGTTGAGACAATAGCAACGATAATGGTAATTTTAGCAGCTTCAAGTACTGCAGTATTTGTCCAAAGTTTTGCATACCAATCAAAAGTGAATCCTGTCCAAACTGCATTAAGCTTAGATTCATTAAATGAGAATAAAATTAAGATAAGTATTGGGATATACAGAAACGAATAAATCAATGCACCATAAATAATAGAAGACCATTTTGCTAATTTAGAAGTCATGCTACATCACCCCCAAGTCGTCTTTATTCCCTTTTGATATACGTAAATAAACAAAGATTAATATCATTGTTAAAATGACCAGAATTACAGAAGAAGCAGCTCCGAATGGCCAATCTCTAGCTGTTAGGAACTGGTTCTTAATTAAATTTCCGATCATCATGGTTTTAGCACCACCCATTAGGTCTGGGATAAAAAATAGACCTAATGTTGGTATGAAAACAAGCAGTGAACCTGCAACGATACCAGGCATTGTAAGTGGTAAAGTTATTTTCAAAAAGGTTTGCCAACCCTTTGCACCTAAATCACTGGCAGCCTCCAGGTAGGACTTATCGAGCTTTTCGATCGATGCATAAAGAGGCAACACCATAAATGGAAATAGAGTATACACAAGGCCAATTAGTATCGCGCCGCTGTTATAAAGAAGCGTAAGAGGTTCTGAGATGATTCCGAGCCCCATAAGAAGATGATTAATTACTCCTTCTGTACGCAAAAGGATGATCCAGGCATATGTACGAATTAACGAGTTCGTCCAAAAAGGAATGATGACAAGAAATAATAATAATGTGCGATATTTTGGAGAAGAACGAGCAATTAGATAGGCAAACGGGTATCCAAAAATAATACAAATACCAGTGGTTGCAGCAGCCATTAAAATCGACATGAGTAAGATGTCTAGATATAAGGGATCAAAGAAACGTGCATAATTCTGCAGTGTAAATACATATTCAATCCCACCGTAGGTACCTCTAGACATAAAACTAACAATAAGTATTAATAAAATAGGAATAAATAAAAATGCAATCATCCATAATGCAACAGGTGATATCATCCAGACAGGACCAGTGGTTTCTATCTTTTTCTTTTTATCACCCTGTGTATGAATAACAACCGGCCTGCTTGTAGGCAAATCCTCTTTATTCATTTCAACCCCTCCTGCAACTAATCTACTATTCTAATATGCAAGAATCATTCCAAGTTTTAAAAAAGCAGTCCATTTATGATGTTTGAAAATACCGAATATACAGATATGCACTAGTGAATAACTTATTCAATTTTGCATAACCACTCTTGCTACTAACTATGTAACTGGCTATAGAGTCAGTATGTAACTAATTGTAAAAAACTTCCTTGGTATGCTACTTGCATAAAGATGTTATAGAATCGTTTCGCTAGGTTTTTAGATAAGGGGTGAATCCAATGAAACAACAGTCAATGTGGGAGGTAACGGCTAATCCTGCCAGAAACCGTACTACATTAAAAGGGAGTAAAGAATGTGATGTTGTCATTGTTGGTGGTGGCTTTACAGGATTATCAACTGCCTATCACTTACAAAAAAGAAATGTAAAAACAATTGTTCTTGAAAAAAACTATATCGGAAGCGGTGCAAGCGGAAGAAACGGGGGACAAATATTAACAGGTTTTATTGATTCAATGAGTGCGCTTGCCAAAAAAAGAGGGTTAGAAACTGCAAGAAAGATGCTTCAAATGTCATTAGACTCGATAGATTTAATTGAGAAAATTACAAAGGAGAATAAGATCTCGTGTTCCTTTCAACGTTCTGGGCATCTTTATGCAGCGTTTAAAGAGTCGCATATACAATGGCTAAAAGAAGAGCAAGAGGCTCTTGCGCGAGACTTTAATTACAAAATTTCTGTTATCGAAAAAAATGATCTGAAATCTGAACTAAATACAGACTTTTATTATGGAGGAAGTATTGACGAGCAGAGTGCAACCTTCCATCCATTTAACTACGTCCTAGGTATGGCAGATACTGTAGAGAGCCTCGGTGGAGAGGTGTATGAAAACTCAGAAGCAATTCAGATTAAGAAATTACCAGGTAATAAGGTAACAATTGAGACAGCTGAAGGGAGGGTTACAGCAGAACATTTAGTTATCGTTACAAATGCATATTCAGGAGATTTACATAAAACAATTTCTCGAAGTGTGATACCTGTTGAAAGTATTATGATTGCTACTGAAAGACTGCCAGAGGAATTAGTGTCATCATTAATCCCAAAAAATAGAGCTGTTTTTGATACAAAACATATGCTTTATTATTTTCGAAGAACCCCTGATAATCGAATCGTATTCGGCGGGTCAGGAAGGTCAATTAGCTCTGATATAGGACCATTGTTTGTAAAGCTGCAGGAAGGAATGAATCGAGTATTTCCTGAGTTAAAGAATCATAAAGTTGAATATAGTTGGAGTGGGAAGGTTGGCTTCACAAGGGATATGCTTCCTTACATCGGCCAACTCGAAGATGGAACTCACTTTGCATTTGGATATGCCGGGCATGGTGCGGCAATGTCCACCCTAATGGGGAAACTACTCGCTGAGAATATCCTGTCGGAAAACAAGGGGAATAATCCTTTTGAAAAAAATGATTTACGCCCTATTCCGTTTTTTAGTCAGCATGGTAAGGTAGTTGGTTTAATGAAGTATTATTTTAAGATGAAGGACGCTATATCCTAGAAGGTATTTGAATATGTGTGCATACAATAGTAAGAAATTGTTATTACTTGCAAGGATTAATTAAACGTATCCAACATGAAAGGATTTGTAATTATGATAAAAAAAATCCATCTGTCGGGGACTCCGCAACAGATAGGAGAGGAGCATGGCAGACAAGGAAAGAGTGAAATTATTCAGAGTCTGGAAACCTATGAGTCTCTTTTTTATGGCTACAGCAAAATTAACTGGAAACATGCTGTTGAAGTTGCCTTAGAACATTTACCGGCAATTGAAGCGTATAACTCTGACTTTATAGAGGAAATGGAAGGGGTGGCGAAGGGGGCAGGAGTTCAATTTGAGGATATTCTAGTATTAAACACGAGAAGTGAAATTGCATTAACAGGCAGGAAAGGATTTTCTGATGGTTGTACAGCAATTGCAATTACTCCACCTGCGTCTAAAGATACAATTATAGGTCAAAATTGGGACTGGAAAATGACACAAACTAAAAGCCTGTTACTACTTGAAATTGAACAGGTAGGAAAACCAGTAATTAAGATGGTAACAGAAGGTGGAATAATTGGAAAAATAGGTTTTAATTCTGCTGGAATTGGAATTTGCCTAAATGCGTTATTGACTGATAAAAAATCAACTCAAGTACCCATTCACTTAGCACTACGAAGTGTTCTAAATTCTCATTCACTCCATGAAGCAATTTCAAAAATTAAAGATAATCAACTTGCTTCAGCAGCTAACTTCCTTATTGCGAGTGAAGGAGTGGAAGGTCAATCAGGTGCTGCAAATTTTGAGGTTTCTCCATTTGGAACGGAAATGATACCAAGTAAGGACGGGATAGTAGTTCATACGAATCACATTTGTTCTACAAAAGTTAAAAAGTATCTATCAGATATGAATGAATTTAAATTCGTAGATTCGATGATCCGAAAAAGTCGAGCGGAGGAATTAATCAATGCTTCAATCACATTTGGTGAAAAAATTAACGAAGAAAGCTTAAAAATATGGTTTTCAGACACATTTAATTACCCAAACTCCATTAATCATTACATAAATTCCTCAGCCCCAGAACACCGACAAATGGAAACCGTCTTTTCAATTATCATGAATCTCTCAAAGCAAACCATGCAGCTATGTATTGGAAAACCAACACCTACGGCATATGTAAAAATATAAAAATAAATATCAAATCTTACAAGGAGTGAAACCATGCTATATATTAACGGCGAGTGGAGAAATTCTAACTCAGGCAAAACATTACAAGTAACAAACCCTGCGACATCTGAACTTGTTCAAGAAGTTGCATATGGTGGTGCAGAAGAAACAAATGAAGCAATAGCAGCGGCGGCAGAGGCATTTCCGCTTTGGAAAAGGAGAACGGGTAAGGAACGAGGGCAATATCTTGAAAGAATTGCCCAGCTTTTACGTGAGAATACCGATGAAATTGCTGTTGTCATGACATCGGAGATGGGGAAGCCATTGCCAGAAGCAATCCGTGAAATAGGAATTGCCATCGATTACGTAGACTGGTATGCAGAAGAAGCTAAACGAATCTACGGAGAAACACTAACACCTTCACATCCAGATAAGCACTTAATGGTACTACGTGAACCAGTAGGAGTTACGGCTGCTATAACACCGTGGAACTTCCCTATTGCAATGATTACAAGAAAACTTTCACCTGCTTTAGCTTCAGGTTGTACGGTGATTTTGAAGCCTGCATCAGCTACCCCACTAACGGCAATGAAAGTATTTGAATGCTTTCACGAAGCTGAATTACCTAAAGGAGTAGCAAACTTAGTCATTGGTTCTGCTTCAGAAATCGCAGGTGAAATGACAAGCAATCCTGAAGTAAAGAAAATTACGTTTACTGGTTCAACGGAGGTTGGAAAAAAACTTATAAAAGATTCAGCAGCACAAATGAAAAGAGTATCAATGGAACTCGGAGGACATGCGCCTTTTATTGTTTTTGAAGATGCTGATTTAGATTTGGCGGTAGAAGGAATTATGTTGACGAAGTTTAAGAATTGTGGCCAAACCTGCATCAGTACAAACCGGATTTATGTAGCAGAAAATGTTGCTGAAGAATTTGGAAGAAAATTAGCCAAAAGAGTTAGTAAACTTACAATTGGAAATGGTCTCGAAGAAGGGGTAGATGTTGGCCCACTTATTGATAAACATGCACTTGAAAAAGTAGAAGAACATGTAGAGGATGCACTGCAGAATAATGGAAAGCTTCTCTGTGGAGGAAAACAGGCTTTTAAGGAGGGATTAAAAGGAAGCTTTTATGAGCCGACAGTTATCCAGGGTGCCAACGAGAATATGAAAATTTTATCTGAAGAAACATTTGGCCCAGTCGCTCCGATTATATCATTTTCATCTGAAGAGGAAGTGGTTAAAAAAGCAAATCACAAGCTCTATGGTTTAGCATCCTACTGTTATACAAAGGATTTAAGTAGAGCACTCCGTATTATGAGGGAGTTAGATTATGGAATTGTGGGAATAAACGACCCAACACCTGTTGTCGCACAAGCCCCATTCGGTGGAGTGAAGGAGAGTGGTATCGGGAGAGAAGGCGGAAAATATGGTCTGGAAGAATACTTGGAAGAAAAGTATGTCTCCATTCAGATGTAAGTCAGGTTCTATGAGCAATACCAAAACACGCATCTTATTAACGTGCATCGTTAGATAAGCTGGCTTTAAAACAGTTACAAAAAACCTTATTACTAAGAAAGGGTAGATATTTGTGTCAACCATCGATCTTTCGAAATTTGAAAAGAAGATCATTTTACGAAACATAAAGCATGAGGATATTGATGATATCATAGAGTTATCCAAAATTTGTTTTCCAAACATGGAGTCTTGGGAACGAGACCAACTCGAGAGCCACCTGACGGTTTTTCCGGAAGGGCAATTTTGTGTGGAATATGACGGGAAAATTATTGGCTCCTGCTCGAGTTTAATTGTTGACTTCGATGAGTATGATGATAAGCATACATTTAATGAAATTAGCGATAATTCCTATATTCGTAACCATGATCCGCATGGGAAAAATTTATATGGTATTGATGTGATGGTTCATCCTGATTACCGGAGAATGAAAATTGGACGTCGTTTGTATGAAGCACGTAGGAAGCTTGCGCAACAGAAAAACTTAGAGAGCATCATTATCGGTGGTAGAATATCAAACTATCACAAATATGCTGATAAAATGTCTGCTAGAGAATATGTAGAACAAGTCATACAACAAAACATTTATGACCCTGCTCTCACATTTCAAATGATGAGTGGATTTGTTTTAAAACGTGTAAATGCAAATTATTTAACAGATCAGGACTCCTTAGGTTATGCGACCTTGATGGAGTGGAATAACCCAGATTATTTACCAAATAAATCGAGAAGAATTTACACTAGGGCTTTACCGGTAAGAATTTCGGTTATCCAATATATGATGAAAAAAATAAAGTCCTTTAAAGATTTTGCAACACAATGTGAATATTTCATAGACGCGAGTTCCAATTTTCGTTCTGATTTCGCGGTGTTCCCTGAAACTTTTACCATGCAGCTTTTATCGTTTATAGATGAACAGGTACCAAGTAAACAGATTAAGAGAGTTGCAGAGTACACCGAGGATTATATCAATTTATTCTCTATGCTCGCCGTAAAATACAATATCAATATTGTAGGCGGCTCACACTTTGTTGAAGAGGGAAATTGTATTTATAATGTAGGCTATTTATTTAGGCGTGACGGTACAATTGACAAACAATATAAGCTTCATATTACACCAGATGAACGAAGGTGGTGGGGAGTCCAACCAGGACACGGAGTCCATGTATTTAACACGGACTGTGGAAAAATATCAATTTTAATTAGTTATGATATCCAATTCCCAGAACTAGCAAGAATAGCTGTTGATAAAGGTGCGCAAATTATCTTTACTCCTTTTAGTGCAGAGGATCAACAGGGGTATTTAAGAGTAAGATATTGTTCACAAGCTAGGGCGGTTGAAAATCAAGTTTACACTGTGATAGCAGGGACGGTGGGGAATTTATCACATGTTCCCCATCTAGATGTGCAATACGCCCAATCTGGAATTTTTTCACCGTCGGATTTTACTTTTTCGAGTAATGGAATTGTAGGAGAATGTAACCCGAATATAGAAACGATTGTTGTTGGAGAGGTTGACCTAGAGAGTCTTCGCCGAAACCGAAATATTGGAACGGAAACTCCTTTAAAAGATCGTCGTACCGATTATTATCAAATAATTACAAAGGATACTAAGACTGAAAAAAAGAAGATCATGGCAGATTAACGAAACTGAATCTTCTAAACATGGCATAAAATTTGCAAGATTACTAGTATAGACGAAGTCAATTTTAGTAAGGGGAGGCTGTTACATGTCGTTTAGAAGGAGATTTGGTTTTGTTGCCCTGACACTTATGCTTTTGCTATCAATGGTATTAGCTGCTTGTGGTGGAGATGAAGCAGGTGGAAAATCGGATGAGAAGGTTCTGAATGTTTTTAACTGGTCAGAGTATCTTCCTGAAAGTGTTATTAAACAGTTTGAAGAAGAAACGGGTATTAAAGTAAATTACGATACTTATTCTTCGAATGAGGAGATGCTTGCAAAACTTCAAGCCGGAAATACCGGTTATGACATAACCGTAGCTTCGACATATTTTATTGAGATTATGAGAAAACAAGATATGCTTGCAGAAATCAATAAAGATAATATACCTAACTTAAAAAACATTGGGGAAAGCTTCTTAGGAACAGATGCTGATCCAGAAGATAAGTATTCTGTACCTTATATGTGGGGAAAAGCAGTTATCGCCTATAATGAAGACTTGGTAGAGAAAGAGATTACTGGTTATGCGGATTTGTTTGGTTCAGAGTTTGAAAATAATCTTGTCGTACTTGATGATGTACGTGTCATCATTGGAAATATGCTTGCGTTGTTAGGTTATTCGCAAAATAGTACAGATGAAGCAGAACTTGAGGAAGCAAAGGAAAAGCTCCTTGAGCTAAAGCCAAATATTAAAGCGTATGATAGTGACAGTCCAAAAACACTTCTTGTCAGTGGAGAAGTAAAGGCTGGTATCGTTTGGGGAGCTGAGGCTACTCTTGCAGCAAGAGAGAATCCAGCGATTAAGACAGTATTTCCTAAAGAAGGAATGAACTTGTGGCAAGATAACTTTGTTATCCCAAAGGATGCCCCGCATAAGGAAAATGCAGAGAAGTTTATTGACTTTATTTTACGACCAGAAATTAGTAAAGAGATTTCAATGGAATATCCATACGGTAATCCGAATGTAGAAGCTATGAAGCTATTACCTGATGACGTTAGAGAATCTTTAGAAGTCCCTGAAGAGGAACTTGCAAAAGGTGAATATAACATTGACGTCGGTGAAGCAACACAAATATATGACCGAATTTGGTCTGAAATTAAGAACTAGACCTAAAAACCCTATCCATTATTTGTGGATAGGGTTTTATAGTCTTCAAATATGTAGTTATGCACATGTGAATAACTTATTCAAGCTTGCATGATTTTCGAATAAAAAGCCTATAAGCCTTTGTAAACCTTTACTTTACGAACTTGGCACAGATTTTGCATTATATCTGTTTGAGAATAAATAAAGGGGAGGATAAAAATTGCAGAAGCTAAGAATGTTTATAAATGGCGAATGGGTAGAAGCACAAAGCAAAAAGACCCGTTCAATTGTAAATCCTGCAAATGGGAAAGTCATAGCCGAGGCGGCAGAAGGCGATGCTGAGGACGCACGTATAGCAATCGATGTTGCTCGACAAGCTTTTGACTCAGGCATTTGGTCTGACCTGCCTGCTGCTGAAAGAGCATCCTACTTATTTAAAATCGCAGATAAGCTTGAAGAACGTGCGGACGAAATTAGTAAGCTTGAAACGGAAGATAACGGGAAACCCCATAGAGAGACTGAATTTGATGTAGCTGATGCAGTAGCATGCTTTCGATATTATGCTGGTTTAGTGACAAAACCAGATGGCCAAACCTATCATGTTTCAGATCCAATGCAAGCAATGGTTGTACGTGAGCCTGTGGGGGTTTGTGGACTAATCGTTCCTTGGAACTATCCGCTTCTTATGGGAGTATGGAAAATCGCACCGGCACTGGCAGCGGGGAATACAATTGTATTTAAACCTTCAGAGGTAACACCTGTTACATCTATAAAATTATTTGAAATTATCCAAGAGGTAGGTATTCCTGCTGGGGTAGCTAACATGGTCATGGGAGCGGGACCGACAGTCGGTAATGAGATAGCAGAAAGCCATAAAGTTGATAAGGTTTCATTTACTGGTGGGACTGCAACTGGTAGAAGCATTATGAAGGCTGCTGCAGGTAACATAAAAAAGATTTCACTAGAACTAGGAGGTAAGTCTCCAAATATTGTCTTTGCAGATGCTGATTTCGAAACAGCGGTTGACTATGCCCTATTTGGAATATTTTCAAATGCAGGTCAAGTGTGTTCAGCGGGATCTAGGCTTTTATTGGAAGAAAGTATTTATGACAATTTCATTAATAGTTTGGTAGAAAGGGCTAAGAAAATCCGTGTTGGTCCTGGCGATGATCCAAATACAGAAATGGGTGCACTCGTAAGTCAACAGCATATGGAAAAAGTTCTTTCTTACATTCAAATTGGTAAAGACGAAGGAGCAAAGTTAGTTTGTGGTGGCAGCAGAATTACTACAAATGGTCTTGAAAATGGATATTTTGTAGAACCAACAATCTTTGTTGATACAACTCCAGAAATGAGAATTGTTCAGGAAGAAATTTTTGGACCGGTCCTTGCTGTACAAAAATTCAAGGATGAAGCAGAGGCGATTGAGCTTGCAAATAATACCGCGTATGGACTAGCGGCAGGTGTCTTCACTCAGGATGGAGCAAAGGCACTTCGTGTCATTAAAAAAATTCGAGCAGGTATTACATGGATTAATACGTACCACCCAACTTACAATGAAGCACCATGGGGTGGTTATAAGCAAAGCGGAATTGGACGTGGCCTAGGAACATTTGGCTTTGATGAATTTACAGAGATTAAACAGATAAATATCAATTTACAGGTCGAACCATCGGGTTGGTTTGAAAACTAAACATAAGGAGAGAAAAAATGAGTGTAGAGATTACAAACGAAAGCTTGGTAAAAAAGGATTATTCACAGGTTAACGGGTATATAAAAAAGGTGTTATCGATAATTGAAAAGGAAAGTATTACGAAAGAAGAAGCTGAATGGATTACACGCGAAACGGTAGATGGATTTAGGGAGCATGTTAATCCAGGATTCCTTGATTACCGAAAAACAGTAACGAAGGATAAGCAATTCGCAGCTGTTGAATGGTCGGATTCAGGATCCTGCTTTAAAGATGTGAATGGGAAGGAATATATTGACTGCTTAGGTGGCTTCGGAATTTATAATGTAGGACACAGAAATCCCAAAGTCGTAAAAGCTGTAACTGACCAGCTTAACCGACAGGCTCTTCATAGTCAGGACCTTCTTGATCCTTTACGAGCAATGCTTGCAAAGATTTTGGCTGATATTACACCTGGGGACTTAAAATACTCATTCTTTGTCAATAGTGGAACTGAAAGCGTTGAGGCGGCTCTTAAACTTGCAAAAATGCATAGTGATAGAACTACCTTTATTGCTACAACAAGAGCCTTTCACGGAAAAAGTTTGGGCTCACTTTCGGCAACAGCTAAGGGAGTATTTAGAAAACCGTTTCTCCCAATGATTCCAGGCTTTCGTCATGTACCATTTGGGGATATTGATATGATGAGGAAAACTTTTGAATCATGTGCTCTAGTTGGCGAAGATGTAAACTCAGTTATTCTAGAACCTATTCAAGGTGAAGGTGGTGTAGTGCTACCTCCGGATGGCTATTTAAAAGAGGTTCGGGAGCTTTGTAATGAATTTGGAGCATTGCTCATTTTTGACGAAGTGCAAACAGGTATGGGGCGTACGGGAACTATGTTTGCAGCAGAAGGATATGGCGTTGTACCGGATATCCTTTGTTTGGCAAAAGCGTTCGGCGGTGGTGTAATGCCGGCGGGTGCTGTTGTAGCTACTGAGGAGGTATTCAGCAGTTTATTCCCGAATCCATTTATGCATACCACTACCTTTGGTGGAAACCCTTTAGCATGTGCTGCAGCAATAGCAACAATTGATATATTACTTGAAGAAAAGCTACCCCAACGGTCAGCTGAGGTTGGTGAATATATGTTAGAAAAGCTTCAGGAGGTTGGTCACGACTTTCCTGAACAAGTATTAGAGATTCGAGGAAAAGGACTGTTAATTGGTGTTGAGTTCCACACAGATGAAATTGGCTTTGAGGTTTCGAAAGGACTCTTTGATAATGGAGTATTAGTTGCAGGGACGCTTGTAAACTCAAAGACATTCCGTATCGAGCCACCATTAACAATTTCGATTGAGGAAGTTGATCAGGTTGTGGCTACGTTTAGGAAAGTGCTTGAAATACTAGATAAAGAGTAAGTATAAGGAAGCAGTGGATATTCCACTGCTTTTTCAATCTACCTTACCTTTTACATAATTGGTAAGGGAAACAAAAATATCCCGGTGACCACAGTGGTCTTCGGGATATTTTATAAGTATTTTACTAGTTATTTCAAGACTCGTTTCAACAGTTCCCCATAACTATCAGGTCTTCGATCGCGATGAAACTGAAGAATGTTACGTGCCTTTGTAATTTCTGAAAGGTCAAGCTCCGCTAGTATGATTTCGTCTTCTTTTGTTTTTGCTTCTTCAATAACTGTTCCCCAAGGATTACTAATAAAGCTCCGTCCATAAAACTCCATATATCCTTCCTTACTATCCTCACGTCCTACTCGATTCACTGCTGCAATGAAAAGATTATTATGGATACCATGCGCACGAATGGCATCCATCCAAGTTTGGGAAGTGTCAAGTTCAGGGTTATCTGGTTCAGAGCCAATTGCTGATGGATAAAAAATAACATCAGCCCCTTTTAAAGCTAAAATTCGAGATGGTTCTGGGAACCACTCATCCCAGCAAATTAAAACTCCTATTGTTCCAAATTTCGTTTCAAATACAGGATAACCCGTATCACCTTCAGTAAAGTAATATTTTTCGATATATTGAGGACCTTCAGGTATATGGTGCTTACGATATTTTCCTAGATTTGTTCCATCGGCATCAAACACTACAACAGTATTAAAATACATACCATCTATCACATACTCATAAAGCGATGTAATAATGACGACTCCTAACTCACGGGCTAAATTTTGCATGATAGTTGTGGTAGGTCCTGGAATAGGCTCTGCCCATTCATATTTAGTTACATCAATTGTTTGTGGAAAGTACATCCCTGTAAAAAGTTCTTGTGTGCATATAATTTTCGCCCCTTGATTCGCAGCCGCTTTTACCATTTCAACAGCCTTTTCTAAATTATAGTGACGGTCCTCAGTACAGCTATGTTGCAGTAAAGCAATTTTTAATTTACCTTTGCTCATATGATCAGTCCTTTCCTCTTATGGTCGCGGTTGCTGCTGGGTAATGCAGTGAATATTTCCGCCACCTAAAGCAATTTCCCTTGTATTTATTTGAATGACTTCTCTTTCAGGGAAAAGCTCTTGTATTTTGTTAAAAGCAATCTTGTCAAAAGGATCTCCGAACGCAGGGATAATAACGCCGCCATTGCAAATGTAACAATTTATATACGTACAAGCTAGTTTTGTTCCTGGTTTGCGGCCGTAACTATGGCGTGCAATATCAATACCGTCACTATCCTTATTTGTCATTTCAATTTGATTTGGAATATGAATTTTATGAATCTCCAGTTTTCGCCCTTTCGCGTCTGTTTCCTTTTGTAGACGTTCGTATGCTTCAGCAAGTACTTCATACTGTGGATCAGTTTTATCATCTGTCCAGCTTATTGCAACTACACCAGGTCTTACGAAAAAAACAACTTCATCTACATGTCCATCAGTCTCATCGTAAAGCATCCCACTTTTTAGCCAGATAATTTTATCGATAGAAAGATAAGACTTTATTTTTTCTTCAATTTCTTCCTTGGTAAGCAGTGGATTACGATTTTTATTAAGTAGGCATTGTTCTGTTGTTATAAGGGTACCTTCCCCATCTACTGTGATTGAACCGCCTTCTAAAATAAAATCACGGGCATCGTATCTGTCAATTTGCTCTATTTCTAATACCTTTTGTTTGACCAGATTATCTAAATTCCATGGAAAGTATAGGCCGTTTTCAAGCCCACCCCAAGCATTAAAACCCCAGTCAATACCGCGTATCGCACCTTGGTCATTTTTAACAAAGGTTGGCCCGATATCTCTCATCCATGCATCATTAGAGGAGATTTCAACAACTCTAATCTGCTTTGGAAGTATTTCTCGAACATGTTCGTACTGATTTGAGGAGACACCAATTGTGACTGGTTCAAATTTTGAAATAGCAATCGCTACCTCAGCAAAAGCCTTTTGAGCAGGTTTTGCACCTAGTCTCCACGTATCTGTTCTTTCTGGCCATAGCATCCAGGTTGCTTTATGAGGTTCAAATTCACCAGGCATTCTATATCCATCATTTCTTGGCGAATTCGTTAACGCATCTACCATTGTGTTACCTCCAATGACTGTGTGATCATTTATCCTCACCAATCTAATAACCTCCTACTATAATTCTCTAAATATACTCATGCAAAATTCATACCAAATATACAGATAGTTACAATGAATATCGTATGTACACCACATTATGTAAAACAGAATAAGTTATGCACTTCTGAATAATATTGATATCTCTTAAAAGGAAAACCGAATATAAACCCATACTGTACGGGGTTCCATATTGGCACATAATTTGCATAAGTTTTACTACAAAGGAAATGAGGGAGGAAGTGAATGAGTGGAACACCATGAAATAGTTACAAGCCCCTACCATGGGGTAATTAAGGAAATTCCAATAAAGGAGAAATCAAAGATAGGTGAGCGGGAACCACTCTTTATTATTCAAACGTTGAATGGTGAAAACAAAGCAATCACTGTTGGAATCAATGGAAGAGTACATTCGATAGAGGTCCAAATAGGCGACGAAGTCATTCCAGGTATGGTATTAACATACATAAAGGATGATTCAATTGTTTTGGAATGAAAAATACGAATTGTACGCATTAGAGAAGGTAAAATCTTCTCTTTTTTTATTTTTTTGATTTGTTAAAAAATTGCAATTATTAATGATATAATATAAATAATCAATAGAAAAGGGGGATTGTAGTCATTGTTTTCTATTAATCAAAGACTAGTCAAACCACTAGTATGTGTTGATATCGAGGAGCTTGAAAATGAAACAGTAACATCATTTATACCAGAAGTCCAAGAACCTTACCTTTTTCTGAAACAAAATAATACCATTATTGGCTATCTCCCAATACATGCTTATAAAACGGGAGCATCAGTTCAAGAGGTCACGAAAAGTTTAATCCCTATCAATAATATCTCTCAGTTCAGCAAGAACATTTCGCTTCCTGGAATTTTTCAAATGATTGGAGAACCCTTTGCTTTAACAAGGGATGAGAAAGGCGAGTTGTGCGGATATATTTTAAGAGAAGATGTATTAGCAGAACTATTTAGACAAGGTAATCAAAACATTGACCTTTTAAAAGTAATTCTAACCTCGATTCCAATGGGAATCCTTGTCGTTGACCGTGAGAAAAATATCGTCTCCTACAATGATTCAGCATTAAAAATGATAAAAATGGCCCCAGAGAACATCCTACATAAATCCGCAGATGAAATCTTCGCAAAAGAACATATCGAAAATGTGTTTAGGACTGGATCTACAGTTTTAAACCAGCTTCAGATTACTACAACAATGAGTGTATTAGTTGATTTTAGTCCAATATACACACCAGAAAACCAAGTTGATGGAATGATTATTATTGTTCAAGATTTGCCAATGGTTGAAGAGATGGCAAATGAAATAGAATATATAAAGGATTTGAATAATGACCTGCATGCAATACTTTCGAGCATCTATGATGAAATACTTGTTGTAAATGCAAAAGGAGAATTAATTCGTTTTAGTGATACTGAAATCTCTCAGTTTTGGGGAGTCGAACTAAAGAGTTTGCTAGGAAAAAATATTATTGAACTTGAACAAAAAGGCTTATTTAGTCCTTCTGTAACACGGCTTGTCTTAGAAAAAAAGAAAAAAGTATCCGTGGTACAGGAAACAAAGGCAGGAAAAAAAATCCTTGCTGTTGGAAAGCCAATCTTTGATGAGAATGGGGATTTATCTCGGATCATCATTGCTTCAAGGGATATTACAGAAACAACTAAATTAAAAAATGAATTACGCCATATGAGAGAGATTACTGACCAATATAAACGTGAATTAGATGATATGAAAACAAAGGATTTATTTTATAAAAAATTGATATATTGCAGTACTAAAATGGAGCAGATTATGACACAGGTGAAGAAAATCGCCGACTTTTCCTCGACCGTACTCATTTATGGTGAATCGGGAGTTGGGAAAGAGGTAATTGCCCAAGCGATTCACCAGTTTGGAAAACGTTCCAAGAAGCCTTTCCTTAAGTTAAACTGTGGAGCAATACCAGAAAACTTACTCGAAAGTGAATTGTTTGGTTATAGCAAGGGAGCTTTTACAGGTGCAGAGAGAAATGGAAAAGAAGGTTATTTTAAACAAGCTGATGGTGGCGTGCTATTTCTGGACGAAATTGGAGAAATGCCGTTACATCTTCAAGTAAAGCTTCTTCGCGTTCTTCAAGAACAAGAGGTAATCCCTATAGGAAGCACAAAACCTATTAAAGTAGATGTCCAAATCATTGCAGCAACAAATAAAAACCTAGAGAAGATGGTTGAGAAAAGGGAATTTCGAGAAGATTTATTTTATCGGTTAAATGTCATTCCGATACATATACCGCCGTTACGTGAGAGGTCAGAGGATATTCCATTATTAGCTTTTCACTTTATTCAACAATTGAATGAAAGATACAATCGAAACTACCATCTAACACCTGATGCTCTTAATCTATTAGAGGTCCATTCATGGCCGGGCAATATTCGTGAACTCCAAAATATGATTGAACGCTTAGTGGTCTCAGCTGATGATGAAGCAATCGATGCTGAATTTGTTAATAGATTCCTTCTTTTAGGAAGTGAATTGAAAAAGACCAAGCCGATTGTTACGAAGATTTTACCTCTTCAGGAAGCATTAGATTCGGTGGAAGAGCAGCTTATATTAATGGCAATGAAACATTATAAAACCACTACAAAGGCAGCAAAGGCACTTGGAATTAGTCAATCATCAGTAAGTAGAAAGTATCAGAAACTTATGGCCGAACAGCAAAATAACTTTGAAAATGTTTTTTAACATTAAACAATAAAAACTACTGACACTAAAAATAGGTCAGTAGTTTTTGTCGTTCAGTTCTTTTTTGGCATAAATATTGCTAGATATATATTATTGAACAATTGCTAAGAAAGGATGATCGTATAATGAGTTTTGCATCAATTCATACAAATGTACCTGGTACAAAATCAGAAGAATTATTAGAAAGAAGGAAACAAGCTGTACCGAAAGGAGTCAGTTTTGGTACTCCGCTATTTGCACAATCAGCAGAAGGTGCACTTATTAAAGATGTTGATGGTAACACATTCATTGACTTTGTTGGAGCAATTGGAACGATTAACGTGGGACATTGTCATCCGAAAGTAAAAAAAGCATTACATGAACAGGTCGATCAATTCATTCATACGGGGTTTAATATTATGATGTATGAAGCTTATATCGAATTGGCTGAAAAACTAGCAAAACTGGCACCTGGTGGCCATGATAAAAAAGTTCTGCTTCAAAATAGCGGGGCTGAGGCAGTTGAAAATGCGGTAAAAATAGCAAGAAAATATAGCAAAAGACAAGGAATAGTATCCTTTTCTAAAGGCTTTCATGGCAGAACTTTGCTCACTATGACAATGACAAGTAAGGTGAAGCCATATAAATATGAGTTTGGTCCGTTTGCACCTGAAATCTATAAAGCTCCATATCCTTACCATTATCGCCGACCTGAAGGACTATCAATCGAACAATACGAGGACTTTATGGTTGAAGAATTTCGGAATTTCTTAATCACAGAGGTAGCACCAGAAACAATAGCGGCAGTTGTTATGGAGCCAGTTCAAGGAGAAGGCGGCTTTATTGTTCCAGGAAAGAAGTTTGTTCAAGGAGTTTATCAAATCTGTAAAGAGCACGGTATCTTATTTATTGCAGATGAAATTCAAACAGGTTTTTCACGAACAGGCCGTTATTTTGCGATTGATCATTTTGATGTAATCCCTGATATGATTACTGTTTCTAAGTCATTAGGAGCCGGTTTCCCAATCAGTGGTGTTATTGGACGAAGTGAAATTATGGATCAGTCCGATCCCGGGGAGCTAGGAGGTACATATAGTGGAAGTCCTTTGGGATGCAAAGCTGCTCTGGCTGTAATTGATATTATTGAAGAGGAAAATTTGAACGCAAGAGCTGAAAAAATTGGTAAACTGGTTATGGAAAAGTTTCAGCATCTATATGATAAGTATGAATGTGTTGGTGATATTCGTGGACTCGGAGCAATGTGTGCTATTGAAATCGTAGAGGACCGAAAATCAAAGCTTCCAGCAAAGGGACTTACAAATGAAATTATTAAGGAAGCTAACCAGCGTGGGCTTTTGTTACTAAGTGCAGGAGTTTATAGTAACGTTCTCCGACTTCTTATGCCAATCGTCATAACGGATGAGCAGCTCTTTGAAGGGCTTGCAATATTAGAACAATCAATAGAAGTAGTTTTATCAAAACAAAAGATTAATAGTCAATAAGAATGGAAAATAAAAACAAAGGAGGCTTATTTATGCCAACTCATTTTATGTATATTAACGGAGAAAAAGTAGGTAGTACATCTGGAGAAGAAATTGAAATAATTAATCCTGCAACAAAAAAGGTCATTGCAACTGTTCCAAGAGGAGGAAGAGATGATGCGAAAAAAGCAGTAGATGCAGCGCATGCAGCTTTTAAGGAGTGGGCAGCTAAAACGGCGAATGAACGCGGGCAATTACTGATGAAGTGGTATCAGTTAGTCGATGAACATAAAGAAGAGCTTGGGCGTTTGATGACTGAGGAACAAGGAAAGCCATTGAAGGAAGCGATAGGGGAAATTATGTATGCCAATAGCTTTATCTCCTGGTACGCAGAAGAAGGAAAACGAATCTATGGAGAAACAATCCCGGCTTCTCATCCAAATAAAAGAATTCTAGTTCATAAGCAACCGGTAGGGGTAATTGCGGCGATAACTCCTTGGAATTTCCCTGCGGCAATGATTACAAGAAAGGTAGGACCTGCACTTGCAGCTGGATGTACTGCTGTAGTGAAACCGGCCTCACAAACACCGTTAACTGCTATTCGACTAGCAGAACTAGCAGGTGAAGCAGGTATTCCTAAGGGTGTTATTAATGTTGTTACGGGTAATGCTCGTGCAATAGGTGATAGCTGGCTTGAAGATAATCGTGTTAGAAAAATAACGTTCACTGGTTCTACAGAGATTGGTAAGCTTTTAATGAAGGGTGCTGCAGATACAGTTAAGAAAATCTCCCTTGAACTTGGAGGACACGCGCCGTTCATTGTGATGGACGATGCAAATCTGGACAAAGCAGTTGAAGGGGTTGTAGGTTCAAAGTTTAGAAATGCAGGGCAAACGTGCATCTGCACAAACCGAATTTATGTTCATGAATCTGTTGCTGATTCTTTCCAGGAAAAATTCCAAAAGGCTGTTGCGGGTCTACAGGTAGGTAACGGTTTAGACGAAGGTATTGATATCGGTCCATTAATTGATCAGGCAGCACTTGAAAAAGTAACAGAACATATTGAAGATGCAGTTTCAAAAGGCGCTGGTATTATGTATGGAGGAAACAGACTTCACGACCAAGAAGGTTATTACCACGAACCAACTGTTCTTGTGAATGTTACTGATGAAATGCTCTGTATGAAAGAGGAAACCTTTGGTCCACTTGCACCAATCACTACATTTAGAACAGAAGAAGAAGCAATACAACGAGCAAACAACTCACAATATGGCCTGGCTGCATATGTATTTACTGAGAATATCGGAAAAGCGATACGTATTTCTGAACAACTTGAGTATGGAATTGTCGGCCTCAATGACGGCCTACCTTCTGTTGCCCAGGCACCATTTGGTGGGTTCAAAGAAAGTGGCTTAGGAAGAGAAGGCGGTCACTACGGAATTGATGAATATATAGAAGTGAAATACATTTCAATTGCTTTTTAAGACTGAAAGTAAATTACATTTAAAAAATATAATGTCCAAACAAATTCTATAGACATTTTGCACCATTTTCAAAGGGGTTAAAAGACCTATAAATCAATTGTTTCAAGGCTTTGAGAGGCAATTGTAAACGCCAGCCTATTTTCGTAATTTGTATTTAACCCTGTTGTAACACGAGTGAAATATTCTTCCAGTATTATAAAGATAGTAATTGACCCCCTTTTTATAAAATAGATTTCTTTTGGGCACAGATACATCCTCTGTGCCCCCTTTTTTTGCCTCTTAGAAAAAATCCTTTTTCATATTTCAACCCTTATTTACATATGTAAGATACGACAATGCCATAGAATAAAATAAGAAAATCTTGTTCGTTGTGACTACCTTTGAGAAATAGTATAATAATAACAATAGAATGCTTACAAACGGTCGTTACGTGCAAGCCGACTTGGGGTGAATAGTGTGCAGAGAGTTACTAACTGCGTGTTACGGAAAGATAATAAAGTTTTATTGTTACAAAAACCACGACGTGGGTGGTGGGTTGCCCCTGGTGGCAAGATGGAAATCGGTGAATCTATCCGGGATTCGTGTATTCGAGAATATCGGGAAGAAACCGGTATTTACTTAAAAAATCCAAACATAAAGGGTATTTTTACTTTTATCATAAAAGATGGAGACAAAATCACCTCCGAGTGGATGATGTTTTCCTTTTTAGCAACAGAATATGAAGGTGAAAATGTAGATGAATGTGAGGAAGGTATTCTTCAATGGCATGATGTTACAGATATCTCATCCTTACCAATGGCACCTGGAGACTTTCACATTTTAGATTATGTGTTGAAAGGTTCAGGAATCATATATGGTACATTTACATACACACCTGATTTTGAATTATTGTCATATCGGTTAGATCCGAGTTAGGAGTAAGGGGGAGAAAGAATGAGTACAGGCTCAACTAGTGAAATTCAATTAGTCATTATAACAGGTATGTCTGGTGCGGGAAAAACAGTTGCGATTCAAAGCTTTGAAGATTTAGGCTACTTTTGTGTAGATAATCTGCCACCAACCTTACTACCTAAGTTTTTGGAACTTATGAAAGAATCAGGTGGCAAAATGAATAAAGTAGCACTCGTTATGGATCTGCGAGGTAGAGAATTTTTTGATAGCTTATTCGAATCACTTGATGATCTATCTGAAAAATCTTGGATTACACCACAAATCCTTTTCCTAGACGCGAAGGACTCTACGCTTGTTACTAGATACAAGGAAACAAGACGTTCCCATCCGCTGGCTCCAACGGGTTCACCTTTAGAAGGTATTCAAAATGAAAGAGAAATACTTGATGAATTAAAGGGTAGAGCGCAATACATTTATGATACATCTGATTTAAAACCTCGCGATCTTCGAGAAAAAATACTAAAGCAATTTGCTTCACATTCCCGTCCAACATTTTCAGTGAATGTGATGTCGTTTGGATTTAAGTATGGAATTCCGATTGATGCTGACCTGGTTTTTGACGTTAGATTCCTGCCTAATCCTCATTACATTGAAGCAATGAGACCTAAAACAGGGTTAGATGAAGATGTCTCAAGCTATGTATTAAAATGGAATGAGACAAATAAATTTATTGAAAAAGTTACTGATTTACTAACATTTATGCTTCCTCAATATAAACGTGAAGGTAAAAGCCAGCTTGTTATAGGGATTGGATGTACTGGTGGTCAACATCGTTCAGTTACTCTTGCTGAATACTTTGCAAATTATTTCAAGGGTGAATATGAAACCCACGTATCCCACCGAGATATTGAAAGGCGAAAGGAAAGAAAGTGATGTCTGAACCTAAACAACCTAAGATTGTCATCATCGGTGGTGGAACAGGACTTTCTGTTCTTTTACGTGGGTTGAAATTTCAACCAGTTGATATCACTGCAATCGTAACGGTTGCAGATGACGGTGGCAGTTCTGGTAGACTACGAGATGAAATGGATATCCCACCACCAGGAGATATACGTAATGTATTAGCAGCACTTTCTGATGTAGAACCGCTTATTGAAGATCTATTTCAACATCGGTTCGCTGGAGGAAATGGATTATCCGGTCATTCTTTAGGAAATCTAATTTTGGCTGCCATGACAACAATAACTGGAGATTTTGTTCACGCAATCGGTGAGATGAGCAAGGTGTTAAAAGTAAGAGGAAAAGTACTCCCAGCTGCTAACAAGAGTGTTGTTCTACATGCTGAAATGGAGGATGGCTCTGTTGTCTCTGGTGAATCAAAGATCCCTTATTCCGGAAAAAGAATTAAGCGAGTATTTTTAACTCCTGACGATATTGAACCTTTGTCTGAAACGATTAACGCCATTCGACAGGCAGACCTGCTTGTCCTAGGGCCAGGAAGTTTATATACAAGTATCTTGCCAAACCTCCTTGTTCCGAAAATTGGAGAAGAGGTAAAGAAGGCAAAGGCCAAGAAAATTTATATTTGTAACGTGATGACTCAAGCGGGGGAGACCTTAGACTTCACAGCAAGCGATCATGTTCAAGCTCTATATGATCATATGGGGCTCGCGTTTATAAATACAATTCTTGTAAATGATGAAGAAGTTCCAGAACATATTAAAGAAAAATATGCCAAGGAATTAGCAAAGCCTGTGTATTACGATACAGAAAGGCTATCTGCTATGGGGCTAACCATTATTCATGATAAAATTATTTCATATGAAGATGGAGTTATTCGACACGATACCACTAAGGTGGCGTCGTTGTTATATGACTTGCTGCCCAAAAAATAAATGTCTGTTATAAAAAGGGGGGAGAAGCTGTGTCATTTGCATCAGAGACCAAAAAAGAATTAACAAACTTAGACATAAAGGATTGCTGTACAAAAGCTGAACTTTCTGCTTTAATCCGAATGAATGGCGCACTTTCCTTTTCCAATCAAAAAGTAGTAGTTGATATACAAACAGAAAACGCTGCTATTGCGAGAAGAATTTATACTTTACTTAAAAAATGCTACAATGTAGGAGTAGAGTTGTTAGTTCGTAAAAAAATGAGGTTAAAGAAAAACAATGTATACATTGTACGTTTAATTGAAAATGCCAGAGGTATTTTAGAAGATTTAAAGATTTTCGAAGGCTTTTCGTTACGTCAGGAAATCTCATCCGATTTGCTTACGAAAAAATGCTGTAAACGTTCATACTTAAGAGGTGCATTTCTTGCCGGTGGGTCAGTAAACAATCCAGAAACGTCATCATATCATCTTGAAATCTATTCCTCTTATAAGGAGCACAATGATTCTCTTTGCGAGTTAATGAATATCTTTGACCTAAATGCCAAAACATTAGAGCGCAAAAAAGGATATATCACTTATTTAAAAGAGGCAGAAAAGATTACTGAATTTCTAAACGTAATCGGAGCACACCAGGCATTACTTCGCTTTGAAGATGTGCGTATCGTTCGCGATATGAGAAACTCAGTAAACCGATTAGTGAATTGTGAAACTGCGAACTTAAATAAAACAATTGGTGCTTCTATTAGACAGGTAGAAAATATTCGTTATATCGATGAAACAGTTGGTTTAGGAATATTACCTGATAAACTACGTGAAATTGCTGAATTACGAGTTGCCTACCAAGATGTAACGCTTAAAGAACTTGGTGAAATGGTTTCATCGGGGAAAATCAGTAAGTCAGGAATCAATCACCGTTTGCGAAAAATTGACGAGATTGCAGAAAAGCTACGTTCTGGACAACTAAGCTATTAAGCTTAGTCTCTTTTTTACAATAAATTAAAACGCTATCATAAAAAAGAAATGAAACCTTAACGGTGTTATATACGTATACAAGGAAACACTCTAAGTTTACAAAAAACAAACCACAAGAAAAGCTTGAGAAAAACGAGGAGGAAGAAAAATGGTTGAGAAAAAGGTGGAAGTTGGTTTAAGGACTGGTTTACAAGCACGTCCGGCAGCATTATTTGTTCAAGAAGCAAATAAATTCAATGCTGATATCTTCTTAGAAAAAGACGGAAAAAAGGTAAACGCTAAAAGCATCATGGGGTTAATGAGTTTAGCAGTCAGCTCAGGTTCATCTGTTACATTAATAGCAGAAGGTCATGATGAAGAAGCAGCAGTTGAAGCTTTAACTGCATTTGTTCAAAAAGAAGCATAAGAAAATCCTCTCACGAATAAGAGTGAGAGGATTTTTTGTTGCTATTACTTATTATCTGTTGGGAACATTACTTTATCAATTAAACCATATTCAAGTGCTTTTTCAGCAGTCATGAAGTTATCACGATCAGTATCTTTTTCGATAACTTCTAATGGTTGACCTGTACGATCAGCTAAGATACGATTTAATTTATCACGTAAGAAAAGAATACGCTTTGCAGCAATTTCAATTTCAGTTGCTTGCCCTTGAGCACCGCCAAGTGGTTGGTGAATCATCACTTCACTGTTTGGTAGTGCAAAACGTTTACCCTTTTCACCAGCAGCTAATAGGAATGCACCCATTGAAGCAGCCATACCGATACAAATGGTTGATACTTTTGGTTTAATGAATTGCATTGTATCGTAGATTGCCATACCAGCTGTGATAGATCCACCTGGGCTGTTAATGTATATAGAAATATCTTTTTCAGAATCCTCAGCCGCTAAGAATAATAACTGAGAAACGATTGAGTTTGCAACATTATCATCAATTGCACTTCCTAGCATGATGATACGGTCTTTTAAAAGACGTGAGTAAATGTCATATGCGCGCTCTCCGCGATTTGTTTGTTCAATGACTGTAGGTATTAAGTTCATTATTACTTCCTCCCTTATCCTTTATATGTCAAAATTAACTTACTATGTATTTCCATCATACAATTAAGGTCAGTAAAGGTCAAACATTTCGCTTTACTAAAATTATTCTATTCAATATCTTCTAATCCAATGATAACTGATATACGGAAAAGAAAAAAATCATACGTATTCCATCATACCCTTATCTTATGGATTTAAAACATGCAACTTGCAATGGAGTGAATTCTCGAATATAATTGTGAGTGCAGTTTGTAGTATTAAATTAGTATATATGTATGCAAAAATTATAAAGTTATATATGTCCAGCTTCTGCGCCTAGCCCCTCGAGGTCGCTTCACCCCTCCTGCGGCGGCAATAGCCTCCTCGTCGGGGTTCCAGCGCTTGTCGGACTTGCACAGGATGTGCTGACATCGACGTTGCCACAGGACGTGGCGGACTTTAGTCGATGTTCCTCTTAAAAAAGCATACGCATTTCAATTTTGCCCTCGTAGTGTAGTGGATAGCACAAGAGATTCCGGTTCTCTTATCGTGGGTTCGAATCCTGCCGAGGGCGTATACAAAAAGACCCGTTTCTTTATATAGAAACGGGTCTTTTCTATTATGTTTTAAAGTAATATGTACTATAAAGATTTTAGGAGTAAAGATAGGACTTTTTGTAGGAGTTACTCCCATGACTTATAAAAGTGCGCTCAAATACAATGAGTATGAAATAACTCATTAAGGGAGCGATGACAAATGGAAAAAGATTCTTCGAAAAATTTTATTATCTTCATCGGTGGGGTGAGCTTTTTAATATCTGCAATTTTGCAGATTGTTACTTTGTTTGGTCCACCATTAGCGGGAGACATTGCATTTCTTGACTGGGTAAATGATCGACCTGGATATACACTGTTTTTCACATTTTCTGTACTAGGGTTTGCTATTGCTAATATACCTGCTTTGATTGGTATTACTCATAAAGTTCATGGAAGAGGAAAGGTGGTAACTTATCTAGGTGCCCTTACCGCATTAGTTGGAAACTTCTTCTTTGTAATTTTAGTAACAGAGGCACTTATCCAAAGAGGTATGGCAACATTAGAACGGGAACCGATGGTATCACTTCTTCAATGGATTTTTGAAACACCGGTTTACTTCATTCCACATCTCTTATTCTTTCTGTTATCCTACGTGGGCATGCTTATTATTACAATTGGCTTAGTTAGAGCGAAAATTGCTTCAAAATGGTTTGTTTTATTTGGCGTATTGCAGTTAATTACAGGGTTTATAGAACTTGGACCTATACAACCATTTATAAGTTCTTTAATAACCTTATGTTTATATGGCGGCATAGGGATGATTTTACTTGGTAGACAAAAAAAGGTAATAGCTACTACTGAAATCGAAAACTTCTAAAATTAGATAGACAAATAACAAGAAATGGAGGGCTGTTGTATGACAAAACGCTGGGTACTTATACGGGCCTTTTCGATTAGTATGGTAGTTATTACAACAGTCCTTTTTATTTTAAACATACCTGTACTATTTGGGGAACTTCAACGGGTTTGTGATACATGCTCATTACCCCCTGAAATCCAAAAAGAATTAAAAACGGTTGGACTAAACACGAGCCGGTATGCCTTTTATCTATTATTTACTTCGCTTCTATTTACATTGTGTAATGTTATCCTTGGTATACTAATTTTGGTAAAGCGTCCAAAAGACTCGATGGCATTCCTTGTTGCTATAACATTAATGTTATTTGGATTAACTTTGACTATAGCAGACCCCTTTTACAACGAATTTCCAAAGCTTGAAGGGATTGCTAGAGTGATAGGATTTTTTTCAATAACGTTACTTGGTTTGGTTATTTGCTATTTTCCAGATCATCGATCTTCACGACGTTTAAGTCACTTCTTAGCACTTTCTTATATAATAGTAGAAGTTTTTATTCTTTTTTCTCCTGTTTTACCCTCTGTTTTAGAAGGGTTTTTACTCGTTCTTGAATGGAGTATTTTACTTTTAATGGGATATTATCAGATACAACGTTATAGAAAGCAATTCACCTCATTACAACGGCAACAAACTAAATTTCCTGTTTTTGCTTTTAGTATATCTATTATACTGGTTATCTTATCAGTTCAAATTCCTGCCTCTACTATTTGGGGAAACCTTTTGGGTCAGACACTTTATTTGGTTGCCTTATCCTTGATACCGTTATCTTTTTCATTAGCGATAATTAGGTATCGACTATGGTCAATTGACCCTTTGATTAACCGAACGCTTCGATATGGAATATTATCGGGAATGTTATTAGCGATATATACGGGTATTGTATATGCATTACGATTAACCTTTCTTGATGACAAAACAGCTTTGGTATCTTTAATTGGTACTGTAGGGGTAGCGATTGTAGTTCAACCATTGCATAATAGACTTCAACTTATCGTGAATAAACTAATGTATGGAGATAGGCAGGATCCATATGCAGCAATTGTTAGATTGGGAGAAAGGCTTGATGTTACCACTTCACCTAATCGTATATTAGAGGCGATTGTTATTTCATTCCGGGATGCTTTAAGGTTACCTTATGCAGCGCTAGTCTGGCCAAATGGTACCGTTGCAGCATCAAGTGGTGCACCTGGAAACGACCCAGAACGTATTGATGTATATTATCAAGGAGAAAAAGTTGCGGAGCTCGTTGTCGAGCATCGAGATAAAGATGATGTGTGGTCTAATGAAGACAGACAAGTAATTAACAATCTGGTGCGTCAAACTGGCTCAGTAATACATACATTAGGAATAACAAAAGAACTTCAACTATCTCGCCAACGCATAGTAACGACACGTGAAGATGAACGAAGAAGGTTAAGGCGAGAACTTCATGATGGATTGGGTCCTGAGATTGCTGCGTTTTCATTTAAGATTGCAGCTGCTCGGCAGTCACTTAATGAACCAGCAAAATCTGATGAAATTTTAAGTGAGCTTCAAATTGATATACGAAACGCAGTAGATTTAATAAGGAAATTAGCATACAATCTTCGTCCTCCATCTTTAGACGAATATGGGTTAGGTGGAGCGATTAGTGAACTTGTTCAAAATCAACTTGATAATAATATCACAATAAAATTAGAACTTCCTGAATCTTTTCCAGTCCTTGGTGCAGCTGTTGAAGTTGCAGTTTATAGAATTGTTCAAGAAGGTTTAGTAAATATCAAAAAGCATTCTCGGGCAACAAGTGTAAGTGTCAAAATAGTTATAGGTGAAGGAACACTATCGATATTAATACGAGATAACGGGATTGGCTTGCCGAAAAGAAAACGTTCTGGTGTTGGAATCATTACAATGCGTGAGAGTGCAGAAGAGTTAGGTGGAACATTTTTTATTGAAAATATAGAGTCTGGTGGAACTGCCATTAAAGGCAGCATACCGTTTCTGGATGGAGGTAATGATAATGTCAATCTTTCGAGTACTATTAGCTGATGATCATCCCACTTTTCGAACTGGTCTTGCTTCTCTGGTGAATAATGACAAAACATTTGAGGTTGTGGGTGAAGCTGGTAGTGGAGATGAAGTTATTTCTATAGCAAAAACACTCCAACCAGATGTCGTTATCATGGATATCCAGATGCCGGGAATTAACGGAATTGAAGCTACAAGACAAATTACTACTTTATTTCCAAATGTGAGGATTCTTGTAATGACGATGTTTGAGGATGATCAAACAGTCGCGGCTGCAATGAGAGCCGGAGCGAGGGGATATGTTTTAAAAGGCGCACTCCCTAATGAGATTATTCGTGCCATTCAAGCAGTGGCAGCAGGAGAAGCCATTTTTAGTGAGAGGATAGCAAAGAAATTTATTAATTATTTTGAACAGTTTAGACTTGGTTTACAGGCTGGAGAGCTTTCCGAACTAACTGTAAGAGAACGGGAGATTTTAAATCTAATTGCAAGAGGTTATAAAAATGCGGAAATTGCCAATTTATTAGTTCTTAGTCCAAGCACAGTTCGTAATCATATTACAAGTATTTTAAGTAAACTCCAGGTTGCTGATCGAGCAGAGGCTATCAAAAAGGCAAAGGATGCAGGAATGGGATAAAGGTACAGAGTATATTCTGTACCTTTATATAGTACATGAGTCCGTAGTTAATTTTTATTTCAATTATCTTTATACCCCACAGTCCCATCATACTCCACTTCTTCGACAGGATTAACAGCCCACATTGTTTGAATCGGCTCAAACTCCTCACCAAACTCTTCCTTATAACGCCCTTTTTCATTTTGTTCTTTTGCTTCTTGAAGAGTTCCCGTCACTGGACCAGTATACATGATTTCATCCTTTTTCATTTTGTTCACCTCTTATAGGTAGATTCTTTCAAAAAAAGTGATGAAATACGTGCTAATTTTTAACTTTTATGATTATGTATATAAAAAATATATTGGCGCTAAATTTTTAAAAAAGAAAACGCTTCCAATATTTGACCTTACAATGACTACAGAGGTGTTGTAAAATAAAAGAAAGGGGGGAAACGAATGAATTTGAATACTGGGTTGTTTCAGCAGCAGTCTTTGAAGTTAGTTATGACGAAGGAATTAAGCCAAGCAATTGCATTATTGCAATATTCATCGTTGGACCTTACGAAATTTCTAGAAGAACAAATGGTAGAGAATCCCCTCATCGAATTAAAAACAACTGACTACATTTCTCGATCAAAAAAACCAAAGGTATCTAATGAAACATATATAAATCCAATCGATTACTTAGATAAAAAAGAAACATCATTGTATGAGCATTTACTTAAACAACTTTCATATGTGAAGTTAACGAATGAAGAAAAAATAATAGCTGAGTATATTATTCACTCACTTGATAGTAACGGATATTTGTATTTTTCTTCGGATGAAATAGCAAGTGAATTATCAGTTGAACCTGAAAAGGTTGAGGAGTTAGTTACATTTATTCAAAAATTAGAGCCTGTTGGTATCTGTGCTAGAAATCTTCAGGAATGCCTTTTACTTCAATTACAAGCACTACCAGAACGAAATGAACTAGCAGAAATTATTATACGCGAACATTTTGCATTATTTGCTGAAAAGGCTTGGAAAGAGATTACTAAACTCATAGATGTTAAATTATACGATATTCAGCAAGTATATGATTTTATCCAAACCTTACAACCAAGGCCAGGTGCCGTATTTCAAAGTAATGAACTTCAATATATCATTCCTGATATTGAAATACAGGTAAATAATCAGATTGTGTCGATAAAATTACAGGATTCTTATTACCCAAAGGTATCAATGAATCTACAATATTATCAACACTTTTTACAGGAAAAAGATACGAAAACAAAGACGTATCTTCAAGAAAAGGTTGATCAATGTCAATGGATTATAAAAAGCCTTGAACAACGAAAAACGACTCTTCAAAATGTAATGAACGAAATTGTAAACCGTCAGCTCGACTTTTTTATTAAAGGACCCGATTATCTAAAGCCTCTAGTTATGAGTGAAATTGCAGAGGCACTGGAAATACATGAGTCAACAGTTAGTAGAGCAGTTAAAGACAAGTATGTTCAAACACCTTATGGTGTCTTTGAAATGAAGTATTTCTTTAGTAGAATGATTCCGACAACCGGTGACTCGGATACCTCAGCAACCCAAGTTAAAAATGTATTGAAGAAACTTATTGAGGGAGAAAATAAACAAAAACCTCTGTCAGATCAAGATATTGTTACGATACTTAAGACTGAACATGGTATATTAGTTTCTAGACGAACGATTGCAAAATATCGTGATCAACTTAAAATACCGTCTTCATCTAAACGCAAGAGGTATGGGATATAGGAAGTGTGAATGGTGGAAAAGATTAAGGTTATTATGTATTCAAAAGAAAATTGTTCACTATGTACAAAAGCAATGAATGTTTTACGTGAAATTAATGAAGAGTTTCCGTTAGATATCGAAGAAGTAGACATTTATAAGGATGATTTACTTTTAGAGAAGTATCAAATTATGATTCCAGTCATTGAAATAGCTGGTAAAGAAGTTGAATACGGTATCATCCATAAGGAAACAATTACAGATTTTCTAAAAAACGTAAGTTCTTAGTCTAATTTATGAACAACTCTTTGAACTGCCTAAAAAATAGGCAGTTTATTTATTGCTTTATCCAAGATCAACTGTTAAAATGAATTTGTAGCGTGGCGAGTACTTATATTAAAAGTTTGTTTTTTTTTACTGTAAGTGGGACACAATAAGTCACACCGGGACATTTGAAGTCCCTTATGGTAAAAAGGGGAAATGCGCATGAGGTCGATCATAGAAGTACAACAAAAATTATTACCCGACCTTCTTGAGGTTATGCAGAAACGTCATGAGATTTTAAAGTACATACGACTCATGGAACCAATTGGTCGAAGAAGTCTCTCTACTAGTCTTGGTCACAGTGAGCGTGTACTAAGAGCAGAGGTCCAATTCTTAAAAGAACAAAAACTCGTGGATTTTAGCACATCTGGCATGACCTTAACAAAAGAGGGAAAGAAATTATTAGTTGAACTCGAAGAAATTATGAAAGAAGTTTTAGGTTTACGAGTGTTAGAAACAAAGCTTAAGGAAAAATTAAACGTAAAAGGCGTTATTGTCGTACCAGGAGACAGTGATGTTTTTCCTTGGGTGAAAAAAGAAATCGGAAGAGCTTGTGTTTCACGTATAAAACAAAGGCTTTCTGGTGAAAATATCGTCGCAGTTACTGGTGGTACAACACTCGCTGATGTTGCTGATATGATGACCCCTGACTCAAAAGGTCGTAGTATTCTGTTTGTCCCTGCTAGAGGCGGACTAGGAGAAAGAGTGGAAAACCAAGCGAATACCATTTGTGCAAAAATGGCTGAAAAAGCTTCTGGAGATTACCGTCTTCTTCATGTTCCGGATGTAGTTAGTAATGAAGCGTACAAATCCTTTGTATTGGAACCTTCAATAAAGGAAGTACTTAACTTAATTAAGTCTTCAAGTATGGTTATACATGGAATAGGAGACGCTATTACAATGGCAGAGCGACGCAAAACCGATGACGAAGATTTGAAAAAAATAGTCTCATCAAATGCAGTTGCAGAAGCCTTTGGTTATTACTTTGACGAAAACGGAAATGTGGTTCATAAGGTACAAACAATTGGGATTCAATTAACGGATCTTAAAGGAATTCGCGACGTAATCGCAGTAGCGGGAGGAGCATCTAAAGCAAAAGCAATCCACGCATACTTAAAACAAGCACCTGACACATTATTAATAACAGATGAAGGTGCGGCAAAAGAGTTAATTAAGGGGTAATACCCCTACAATATGGTTTCACATATAAAAGGAGGAAATTATAATGGCAGTAAAAGTTGGTATTAATGGTTTTGGTCGTATCGGTCGTAACGTTCTTCGTGCGGCATTAAAAAATCCTAATATTGAGGTAGTAGCAGTTAACGATTTAACTGATGCAGACATGCTAGCTCACCTTTTAAAGTATGACTCAGTACATGGAATTCTTGACGCAGAGGTTTCTGTAAATGGAAGCAATCTAGTTGTTAACGGCAAGGAAATTCAAGTAAAAGCTGAGCGCGATCCAGCACAACTTGGTTGGGGAGACCTTGGAGTAGATGTAGTAGTTGAATCTACTGGTCGTTTCACTAAGCGTGCAGACGCAGCGAAACACTTAGAAGCTGGTGCAAAGAAAGTAATTATCTCAGCTCCTGCATCTGATGAAGACATCACTATCGTTATGGGTGTAAACCATGACAAATATGATGCAGTAAACCACAATGTAATTTCAAATGCATCTTGTACTACAAACTGCTTAGCTCCATTTGCAAAAGTATTACATGAGAACTTTGGAATTAGACGTGGTATGATGACAACTGTTCACTCATACACAAATGACCAACAAATTCTAGATTTACCACATAAAGACTATCGTCGTGCTCGTGCAGCTGCTGAAAATATTATCCCAACAACTACTGGTGCTGCAAAGGCAGTTTCTCTAGTATTACCTGAATTAAAAGGTAAATTAAATGGTGGAGCTATGCGTGTTCCTACACCAAACGTTTCTCTAGTTGACTTAGTAGTTGAATTAGATAAAGAAACTACAGTTGAAGAAATCAATGCAGCATTACGCACTGCTTCTGAAAATGACTTAAAAGGTATTATGGGTTACAGTGAAGAGCCACTAGTATCAGGTGACTATAACGGAAATCCAAACTCTTCAACTATTGATGCATTATCAACAATGGTTATGGAAGGCAATATGGCGAAAGTTATCTCTTGGTATGACAACGAAAGTGGTTACTCTCACCGCGTAGTTGACCTAGTTGAATACATTGCAAGCAAAGGTCTATAAAATAAAATAGTATATCACAATCATAAAATAGTAAAACACATTTAAGTTGGTTTACTAAGTATTTCCAATTATCCCGGTGCAACCGTCCGTAATACTCCCTCTTAAAACATGGAGTGAATCGAGATGTTTAGATGGGCGATAACGGACGCTAACACCCCGATTGGTTCAACTAACAATCATTGGGGATGAAAAAAACCCCAATGATTGAAGTTTCACCTTATAATAGGGAAGGGAGTGTTCCCTTCCCTTTATACTTTTTTCTGGAATCATACATAAGAACGGAGGCCTTTCGATGAACAAAAAATCTGTAAGAGATATTGATGTTAAAGGCAAGCGAGTTTTCTGTAGAGTTGATTTTAATGTTCCGATGAAGGATGGTCAGGTAACTGACGACACACGTATTCGTGCAGCATTACCAACAATTGAGTATCTTCGTAATGAAGGCGCAAAGGTCATCTTAGCTAGCCACTTAGGACGTCCAAAAGGGCAAGCAGTTGAAGAACTTCGTTTAAATCCGGTTGCAAAACGTTTAGGTGAACACTTAGGTATTGAGGTTCATAAAACGGACGAAGCATTTGGTTCTGAAGTTGAACAAGTAATCGAGCAAATGTCAGCAGGAGACGTTCTTTTACTAGAAAATGTACGTTTCTATCCTGGAGAAGAGAAAAATGATGCAGAGCTTGCGAAGAAATTTGCAGCTTTAGCAGACGTATATGTTAACGATGCATTCGGAGCAGCACACCGTGCACATGCTTCAACAGCAGGAATCGCAGAGCACCTACCAGCGGTTGCAGGATTCTTAATGGAGAAAGAAATTGAGGTTTTAGGAAAAGCTCTTTCTAATCCAGACCGTCCGTTCACAGCAATTATTGGTGGAGCAAAGGTAAAAGACAAGATTGGTGTTATTGATAATCTATTAGAAAAAGTAGATAACCTTATCATCGGTGGTGGCCTGGCTTATACATTCGTAAAAGCACAAGGTCACGAGGTTGGGAAATCACTTTTAGAAGAAGATAAAATTGATCTTGCTACATCATTCATGAACAAGGCTAAAGAAAAAGGCGTTAACTTCTATATGCCAGTTGATGTAATTGTTGCAGATGACTTCTCTAATGATGCAAATACAAAGGTTGTACCAATTGAAGAAATTCCAAGTGATTGGGAAGCGTTAGATATCGGACCAAAAACAACTGAATTGTACCGTGATGTTATCTCAAACTCTAAACTTGTCATCTGGAATGGACCAATGGGTGTATTTGAACTTGAAACATTCGCTAACGGTACAAAAGGTGTAGCACAAGCTTTAGCAGATGCAACTGATACTTATTCTGTAATTGGTGGCGGAGATTCTGCAGCAGCTGTTGAAAAGTTTGGACTTGCAGACAAAATGAGTCATATCTCTACAGGTGGCGGAGCTTCTCTTGAATTCATGGAAGGCAAAGAATTACCTGGAGTAGTGTTACTAAACGATAAATAATAAGATTGAGGGGACTTGTTTGGTAATCTACCAACAAGTTCCCTAACAAACATAAATGACTTCTAGCTGAGTCAAAAAAGTAGTAAGGATGGTGTGTAACATGAGAAAACCAATTATTGCAGGGAACTGGAAAATGAACAAGGTTCTTTCAGAAGCAGTACAATTCGTAGAAGAAGTAAATGGATTAATTCCATCACCAGACAAAATTGATTCTGTAGTATGTGCGCCTGCATTATTTTTAGAACGTCTTGTTTCAAATGTAAAAGAAGGTAACTATGATCTTAAAATTGGTGCGCAAAATATGCACTTTGAAGAGAGTGGAGCCTTCACTGGTGAAGTTAGCCCTGTTGCACTAAAAGACATAGGTGTAGACTATGTTATTTTAGGTCATTCAGAGCGTCGTGAAATGTTCGCTGAAACTGATGAAACGGTAAATCAAAAGACATTAGCAGCATTTGCACATGGACTTGTACCAATTGTATGTTGTGGTGAAACATTAGAACAACGTGAAGCAGGGCAAACAAATGACTTAGTAGGTACTCAAATTCAAAAAGCATTAGTAGGTTTAACTGAAGATCAAGTGAAGCAAACAGTTATTGCTTACGAGCCAATTTGGGCAATCGGAACTGGTAAGTCTTCTTCAGCTCAAGATGCAAATGAAGTTTGTGCTCATATCCGTAAAGTGGTTGCTGATCAATTTTCATCAGAGGTTGCAGAAGCAGTTCGTATCCAATATGGTGGTAGCGTCAAGCCTGAAAATATTCAAGAATACATGGCTCAACCTGATATCGATGGAGCATTAGTAGGTGGAGCAAGTTTAGATCCTTCTTCTTTCCTAAAGCTTTTGGAGGCAGGAAGTAATGAGTAAAAAGCCTGTTGCATTAATTATTTTAGATGGTTTTGGTTTGCGAAATGAGGAAAAAGGGAATGCCGTAACTCAAGCAAACAAACCGAACTTTGATCGTTTTTGGAACCATTATCCACATGCAACATTACAAGCTAGTGGTGAAGCAGTAGGTTTACCAGAAGGACAAATGGGAAACTCAGAAGTTGGGCATCTTAACATAGGTGCTGGCCGTATTGTTTACCAAAGCTTAACAAGAGTGAACGTGGCAATCCGTGAAGGTGAGTTTGAAAGGAACGAAACGTTTATTGAGGCAATTAAGCATGTGAAAGAAAAAGGTACTGCTCTTCATTTGTTCGGACTGTTATCAGACGGTGGTGTGCACAGTCACATTCAACACCTATATGCATTACTTAAGTTAGCTGCTGCCGAAGGTCTTAAGAAAGTCTATATTCACGGCTTCTTAGATGGAAGAGATGTTGGTCCGCAAACAGCAAAGGGTTATATTGAAGAATTAAATGCCAAGATGACTGAATTAGGTGTGGGAGAAATCGCAACCATTTCAGGGCGCTACTATTCCATGGATCGTGATAAGCGTTGGGAACGTGTTGAAAAATCGTATCGTTCAATGGTATATGGCGAAGGTCCTACATATAAGACAGCACTTGAATGCGTTGAGGATTCTTATCAAAATGGCATCCATGACGAATTCGTACTGCCTTCTGTAATTGTAAAAGAAGACGGCTCACCGGTAGCTACAATTCAGAATGATGATGCAGTTATCTTTTATAATTTTAGACCAGACCGTGCGATTCAGATTTCAAATACATTTACAAATGATGATTTCCGATCATTTGACCGTGGTGAAAAACATCCTAAGAATTTATTCTTTGTCTGCTTAACCCATTTTAGTGAGAGTGTAGATGGATATGTTGCCTTTAAACCAACAAATCTAGATAACACACTTGGTGAAGTATTATCCCAAAATGGATTAAAGCAATTACGTATTGCAGAAACAGAAAAATATCCACATGTTACTTTCTTTATGAGTGGTGGTCGCGAGCAGGAGTTCCCTGGTGAAGAACGTATCTTAATTAACTCACCAAAGGTTGCTACTTACGACCTACAGCCAGAAATGAGTGCATACGAAGTAAGAGATGCATTATTAGCTGAAATTGCAGCAGATAAACATGATGCAATTATCTTAAACTTTGCTAACCCGGATATGGTTGGACATTCAGGAATGCTTGAGCCAACGATTAAAGCAATCGAGACGGTTGACGAGTGTCTTGGAGAAATTGTTGATGCCATCCTAGCAAAAGGTGGATCTGCAATTATCACTGCTGACCATGGTAATGCTGATGAAGTAATTACTTTGGAAGGCAATCCAATGACAGCTCATACAACAAACCCGGTACCTGTCATTGTTACAAAAGAAGGTGTTGAACTTCGTGAGGACGGTATTTTAGGAGATTTGGCTCCAACAATGCTAGATCTTCTTGGAGTAGAAAAATCAGCAGAAATGACTGGAACTACTTTACTTAAAAAATAACTAATTTTCCAATAATAGGTTAAAATACACCTGTATATTAAGGATCAAAGGAGAGATTTTTAAATGTCAATTATTGTAGATGTATATGCTCGTGAAGTACTAGATTCTCGTGGAAACCCAACTGTTGAAGTAGAAGTAATTACTGAATCTGGAGCTTTTGGTCGTGCTCTAGTGCCAAGTGGTGCGTCAACTGGTGAATATGAAGCTGTAGAACTTCGTGATGGCGACAAGAGCCGTTACTTAGGTAAAGGTGTATTAAACGCTGTTAATAACGTAAATGAACTAATTGCTCCAGAAATTATCGGTTTTGACGTAACAGATCAAGTTGCTGTTGACCAAGCGTTAATCGAGCTTGATGGAACTGAAAACAAAGGTAAATTAGGTGCTAACGCGATCCTTGGTGTTTCTATGGCAGTAGCTCGTGCAGCAGCTGACTTCTTAGAATTACCACTTTATCAATACCTTGGTGGATTCAATGCAAAAACATTGCCAACTCCAATGATGAACATCATCAACGGTGGTGAGCATGCAGACAATAACGTAGACATTCAAGAATTCATGGTTATGCCTGTAGGTGCTGAAAACTTCAAAGAAGCACTACGTATGGGTGCTGAAATCTTCCATAGCTTAAAAGCAGTACTAAAAGGTAAAGGCTTAAATACAGCTGTAGGTGATGAAGGTGGATTCGCGCCAAACCTTGGTTCTAACGAAGAAGCTCTTCAAACAATCGTTGAAGCAATTGAAAAAGCAGGCTATAAGCCAGGCGAGCAAGTAAAACTTGCAATGGATGCTGCTTCTTCTGAATTCTATAACAAAGAAGACGGAAAATATCATCTTAAAGGTGAAGGCAAAGTCCTTACTTCTGAAGAAATGGTATCTTTCTATGAAGACCTTGTTAACAAATACCCAATCATCTCAATTGAAGATGGTTTAGATGAAAACGACTGGGAAGGTCACAAACTTCTAACCGAACGTCTTGGTAAAAAAGTACAATTAGTTGGAGACGACTTATTTGTAACGAACACTAAAAAGCTTTCAGAAGGTATCGAAAGAGGAATTGCTAACTCTATCCTTATCAAAGTAAACCAAATCGGTACACTTACTGAAACATTTGATGCAATTGAAATGGCAAAACGCGCTGGTTACACAGCAGTTATCTCTCACCGTTCTGGTGAAACTGAAGACAGCACAATTGCTGACATCGCTGTTGCAACAAATGCTGGTCAAATCAAGACTGGTGCTCCATCACGTACAGACCGTGTTGCGAAGTATAACCAATTACTACGTATTGAAGATCAATTAGTTGATATGGCTCAATATGCTGGTAAAAAAGCATTCTATAACTTAAGAGGCTAATAAGAAAAGCGCAAGCGCCTTGAAAAAAGGAACATCAACTAAAAGCCGCCACGTCCTGTGGCGAACGTCGATGTCAGCACATCCTCGAAAATGCTGTGCATTTTCTTCGTGCGATGTCTATGCTGCCGTAGCCTTCCTTGTCCTGTGCAAGTCCGACAAGCGCTGGAACCCTGACGAGGAGGCTCGAAAAAAAGCAAAGCTTTTTTCCTGCGAGGATTAACCTCACGAAGCATTCCTTAGTGTTGCCGCCGCAGGAGGGGTGAAGCGACCTCGAGGGGCTAGGCGCTGGAGCTAGACACAAAAATCTAAGTAATAAATTATAACTTTTTTATCTAATTCTAAAATAGAAAAAACGACAAGCATTGGGCTTGTCGTTTTCTTTCTTTTTATGCTCTATGTTACTTAAGATTCCATTTTCTTATTTTGTCTTTTTTTCGTTTTTTTAGGGTCCTGAGTATTCTCACCTAAATAGTTTGGAATGTGTTTCTTAGCGGTTTTTACCATTGCATCATAATCTTGATTAATCATTATGCTCATTCCTTTCAAGGTTATCATCCTTAATATGTTCCTTTACCATGTATTTATTGATAGGATCACATGGAAAATTCCGGCGTATAAAAGTCAGAAAATGCAGTATTGTCCACAGTAGCATTTTGTGGTACATTTATTGTAACGTCATTTGCGTTCTTTCAGGAGGTGTAGTTTTATATGTTGCATGCAATCCTTGTTGCATTACTAGTAATTGTTTGTATTGGGTTAATTGTTGTCGTACTTTTACAATCTGGTAAAAGCGCTGGACTATCAGGAGCAATCTCTGGTGGTGCTGAGCAGTTATTCGGAAAACAAAAGGCTCGTGGCCTAGATGCAGTTTTACATCGCGTTACAGTTGTTCTTGCGGTATTATTCTTTGTTCTTACAATCGCTGTATCTTATTTCGAATTATAAAATTACACACAAAAGGGTTAGACAAGTATCTGTCTAACCCTTTATTTTTTAAGTGTAGTTATACTCATCAATAATGCGTAAATGAGCAAACTAAGTGAAATAGATTGATCCTGCAAGCTAGATCTTTGAATCATACATTACATACACGTAAAATAAGTATCGGATAATAGTACCTATACTAAAGGAGTTTTACATAATGAAGATTGTTGCACCAAAGCCCTTTACCTTTGAAGGTGGAGAAAGGGCCGTTTTATTATTACATGGTTTTACAGGTAATTCAGCAGATGTTCGAATGCTGGGAAGATTCTTAGAGAAGAAAGGCTACACTTGTCATGCCCCACAATACAAGGGTCATGGTGTACCACCTGAAGAACTCGTTCACACTGGACCTGAAGATTGGTGGCAGGACGTAATGAATGGCTATCAATTTTTAAAAGATAGAGGCCATAAAAGTATTGCGGTTGCCGGATTGTCACTAGGCGGGGTATTTTCCCTTAAATTAGGTTACACTGTACCTATAAAAGGTATCGTACCGATGTGTGCACCTATGCATATAAAAAGTGAAGAGGTTATGTATCAAGGTATTCTTGATTATGCTAAAGAGTATAAGCGTTTTGAAGGTAAAAGTGCTGAGCAAATTGATCTGGAAATGGAAGAGTTCCAAAAAACACCAATGCAGACACTAAAAGCACTTCAAAATTTAATTGGGGAAGTCCGGGATAATGTTGATATGATTTACTCCCCAACTTTCGTTGTACAGGCACGCCATGATCATATGATTAATACCGAAAGCGCAAATATTATTTATGAAGCTGTTGAATCAGACCTAAAAAGAATTAAATGGTATGAAGAATCAGGGCATGTGATTACCCTAGATAAAGAAAAAGAACAATTACATGAAGACGTCTATGAATTTTTAGAGCAACTAGATTGGTAAAAAGAAAGAGGAGGGCAGAAAATGGATCAAGACATACAAATCCATATTGAAAAGTTACTTGCGTTTATGAAGGAAGAAGCCTACAAACCTTTAACCGTACAAGAGCTTGAAGAAGCGTTTGGAATCGCGGATTCATCTGAGTTTAAAGACTTTGTAAAAGCTTTAGTTGTTATGGAAGAACAAGGATTAGTAGTTAGAACAAGAAGTAACCGTTATGGTTTACCTGAAAAGATGAATCTTGTACGTGGTAAGCTTACGGGACACGCAAAAGGTTTTGCATTTGTTGTTCCTGAAGACAAAGGTCAGGAAGATGTATTTATTCCACCAAATGAGCTGAAAAATGCAATGCATGGGGACATTGTACTTGTACGAATCAGTACAGAATCGTCCGGACAGCGAAAAGAAGGAACTATTGTTAGGATTATTGAACGCGGTGTGAAAAACGTTGTTGGTACATATACAGAAAGCAAAAACTTTGGGTTTGTAATACCTGACGACAAAAAAATTGTAAACGACATTTTTATCCCAAAACAGGCATCTCGTGGTGCTGTAGAGGGTCATAAAGTTGTTGTAAAGCTTGTTACCTATCCAGAAGGACGAATGAGTGCAGAAGGAGAAGTAGTAGAAATCCTTGGTCATAAAAACGACCCTGGTATTGATATCTTATCAGTTATTCATAAGCACGGTCTTCCACAAGAGTTCCCAAGAGAAGCGCTTGACCAGGCGAATAACACGCCAGATGAGATAGATCCAAGAGAAGTTGATAATCGACGCGACTTACGTGATCAAGTCATTGTTACAATCGATGGTGCAGACGCAAAGGACCTGGATGATGCAGTAACTGTTACTAAACTAGATAACGGACATTACAAATTAGGAGTTCATATTGCCGATGTAACTCATTATGTAACAGAAGGATCTCCAATTGATAAGGAAGCAAGTGACCGTGCAACAAGTATTTATTTAGTAGACCGAGTAATTCCGATGATTCCACATCGTCTATCTAATGGAATTTGTTCATTAAATCCGAAGGTGGACCGATTAACACTATCATGTGAAATGGAAGTCGATTCTGCCGGTCAGGTTGTAAAACATGACATATTCCAGAGTGTAATCAAAACAACAGAACGAATGACGTATGCCGATGTAAATAGCATTCTCGTAGATAAGGATGAGGAACTGCGTTCACGCTATGAGCCACTTGTGCCAATGTTTGAAGACATGGAAAGACTTGCTGAAATTCTTCGCCAAAAGCGTATGAATCGTGGTGCAATCGACTTTGATTTTAAAGAAGCAAAGGTACTTGTAACAGAAGATGGTACTCCAACTGATGTTGTATTACGAGAACGTTCAGTTGCAGAACGACTCATCGAAGAATTCATGTTATTAGCAAATGAAACAGTAGCTGAACACTTCCATTGGATGAATGTGCCGTTCATCTACCGTATCCATGAGGATCCAAATGAAGAAAAGCTAAGACGCTTCTTAGAGTTCATTACAAACTTCGGCTATATCGTCAGAGGTTCTGGAAATTCGATTCATCCACGTGCATTGCAGGAAGTAATCGAAGCAGTGCAAGGTAAGCCGGAGGAAATGGTTGTATCAACCGTTATGCTTCGTTCCATGAAGCAAGCGAAATATGACCCAGAAAGTGTGGGTCACTTTGGTCTATCAACAGACTTCTATACACACTTTACGTCACCAATCCGTCGTTACCCTGATTTAATTGTACACCGCTTAATTCGTACGTATTTAATAAATGGTAAAGTCGACAATGAGACACAAAGCAAATGGAAGGAAAAGCTTCCTGAAATTGCAGATCACTCCTCCAATATGGAGCGCCGTGCGGTTGAGGCTGAACGTGAAGTTGATAGCATGAAGAAAGCCGAGTACATGATGGACAAAATCGGCGAAGAATATGATGGTATTATTAGCTCCGTGACAAACTTCGGAATGTTTGTAGAGCTGCCTAATACAATTGAAGGCCTAGTTCATGTAAGCTACCTAACGGATGACTATTATCGTTATGATGAGCGTCACTATGCAATGATTGGAGAACGCACCGGGAATGTATTCCGTATCGGGGATGAGATTACAGTTCGAGTCATCAATGTAAATAAAGAAGAGCGGTCGGTTGATTTTGAGGTTGTTGGAATGAAGGGAAGCCGTCGACCACTTTCTAAGGAACAACCAAAGATTATCAAGGCCCAAAAAGGAAGAAGCCGCCGTAAATCTGGTGAAGATGATAAAAAAGATACGAACAACCGTAGTGAAAAAGATGGTGAGTGGTCAACACGCAAGCCCCGTAAGAAAAAGAAACACTACGAAAACGTTCCAAAGCAGAAAAATAAGAAAAAGAAGAAGCGAAATCGATAAAATGTGGCGGGGTGTCTCAATTTGGGGCACCTTGGCTATTGATTTGGGCGAAAAAGTGTTAAGTTTGGCGGATTATGAATTTTAATTGGGATTTATGATTTTTAATTAGCAAATACGGTTTTTAATTTCGATTTACGATTTTTAATCAGGAGATACGGTTTTTAATTAAAATTTACGGTTTTTAGCAAAAATCACGTAATTTTGCCAATCCCAACATGAACTCCACTTCCCTCCTTCTTGTGAATTCGTCCAATTTTTGCTAAAATAATAGGTACCGTCTTAAGGGGGAAGTTAATATGCCAAAAGGTATAGGCAAAGTAATCGCACAAAACAAAAAAGCAAATCATGATTATTTTATCGAAGAAACATATGAAACAGGTATCGTTCTTCAAGGAACAGAAATCAAATCACTCCGAAATGGCCGTGCAAACTTAAAGGATTCATATGCCCGCGTTCATAATGGGGAGATGTTTCTTTATAACCTGCATATTAGCCCTTATGAACAAGGTAATCGCTATAATCATGATCCACTACGTACAAGAAAGCTGCTGCTTCATAAAAAGGAAATCAGCAAACTAATTGGTTTAACAAAAGAAGAAGGATATGCACTTGTGCCAATCAAAATCTATCTAAAAAATGGATATGCCAAACTTTTATTGGGTCTTGGTAAAGGAAAGAAGAAGTACGATAAACGTGAAGACCTAAAGCAAAAAGAAGCAAAACGTGACATAGAGCGTGCATTCCGCGAAAGACAGAAAATGTAGTTTACAATAACTTACAATTGAAAAGTGCATTGCTTATGTTATAATAAGTCTTGTAGTTGACAACTGAATAGTCAACAAAAGCAAGAACACTTCATCCGAACACCCAGATGACTGGTGATTAAGTTCTCCAGGAGTCATTTTATAATGGGGACGCTACGGATTCGACAGGGGTAGTTCGAGCTTAGGTTGCGAGTCGAGGGGATCGGCCTCGTTAAAACGTCAACGCCTATAACTGGCAAAGAAAACAACAACTTCGCTTTAGCTGCTTAATAACAGTCTATAGCGGTTCCTCCCTCCATCGCCCATGTGGTAGGATCAGGGACTCACTCTAAGTGGGCTACGCCGGAGTTCGCCGTCTGAGGACAAAGGAAGAGCAAAACCAGACTAGCTGCTTGGAAGCCTGTCGATAGGCTGATAAGTTAGCGAAATGCTAATATATCGACTACACTCGTAGATGCTTAAGTCACGATATCTTTGGACGTGGGTTCGATTAGTAATTAGTCGCCTTGTGTGGTAACACACAAGTGATAATCCGGCTTTATCGGTGAAACCTAAGTCGTACTTGATACGATAAGGCAATGCCGAGCGGTATGTAGAGTAATCTAACAGCCGTGTATCGACTTATAGGCTGCCACAGTATGTGGTAGTACTAGGATGCGAAATCCTACCTGACAGGGTAAAAATTATATTTCGCATAATACGCCGGAGGACCTGTAGTTGCAGGTTCAAGATATAGTCAGTGCCATGACGAAAGCATGGAAAAGCACGTCCCACCGTCTCCACCAAATACATATATTGGTGGTTAACACACTTATTATATAAGGCATAAATTTTCCGTTTGGAAAGTTTGTGCCTTATTTTATTTTAGGAATTTTATATGATCTAATGAAGTAACTAAGTGTAAAAATCCGAGGTGTATACTAATGATTTCTGCAATTATATTATTTTTTTTAGCTGGACTAGCCGAGATAGGTGGGGGCTATCTTATTTGGTTATGGTTAAGAGAAGGTAAACCATTCTATTGGGGAATAGGTGGTGGAGTTGCATTGGCTCTATATGGTGTGATCGCTACGTTTCAAAGTTTTCCTTCGTTCGGTAGAGTATATGCAGCATACGGTGGGGTATTTATTTTCCTTTCCGTTTTATGGGGCTGGGGAATTGATAAGAAAACACCTGATTTGTATGATTGGGTGGGTGCTGGCATCTGTTTAATTGGTGTGTCTGTGATGCTATTTGCTCCAAGACATTAAATAGCATTGTCTAAGTAAAAAACTATTGAATTCAATATATAAGCAAAGTATTATATAAGTAATTGCTTATGTAGTTATTTTGTTTAAATAGAGCAACGAATATAGAAACTATATATAAAACATCATCGGTTATATAAGTAAATTATTATACGTTAGGACTTGTTTAAGTGTAGGAGGTGTACATATGAACGTATCAACAATTGAAATAGATAAAGCAGCATCAATACTTAAATTATTAGGAGATAAAACACGGCTTGCGATGGTAAGTATTCTAGACAATCATGATTGTTGTGTATGTGAATTTGTGGAGATATTCAAAACTAGTCAACCTGCAATTAGCCAACATGTACGCAAATTGAAGGATGCTCGAATTGTCCATGAAAAAAGGAGAGGACAATGGATTATTTACTCGCTTAATAAAGGTAGTGAATATTATCCGTTGGTACAAAACCTTTTAGAACATCTACCTAATCAAGGTTATAAATTACAAGAACTAGAAGAACAGGGATTGCGCATCTCGTGTGAGTAATAGGGGGAAACAAATTGACTTCAGTAGTCGTAGCATCAGTGATTTTTTTACTAACTCTAATATTTGTTATTTGGCAACCTAAAGGGTTATCGATAGGTTGGTCAGCATGTGGTGGAGCGATTTTAGCTTTACTTGCAGGTGTGGTTGATTTTAAAGATGTAATAGACGTTACATCAATCGTTTGGAATGCAACATTAACATTCATTGCCATTATTATTATTTCATTAATTCTAGATGAGATTGGATTTTTCGAGTGGTCAGCTCTTCACATGGCCAGAGCTGCAAAAGGAAATGGAGTGCGAATGTTTGTATATGTATCTATATTAGGAGCATTGGTTGCGGCATTCTTTGCAAACGACGGAGCAGCACTAATACTAACTCCAATCGTTTTGGCGATGGTTAGAAACCTTAATTTTAATGAAAAAATGGTCTTTCCATTTATCATTGCTAGCGGATTTATTGCAGATACAACTTCTCTGCCACTTGTCGTTAGTAACCTGGTAAACATCGTATCAGCAGACTTTTTTGGAATTAGTTTTGCAGAGTTTGCTTCAAGAATGATCATTCCAAACTTCTTTTCATTAGCGGCGAGTATTTTCGTTTTGTATCTATTTTTCCGTAAGTCTATTCCGAAGAATTACGATATGACTCAATTGAAAAAGCCGGTTGAAGCAATTCGAGACTTAAAAATGTTCAAACTATCTTGGATTGTATTAGGAATACTACTTATCGGATACTTTGGAAGTGAATTTACGGGTATTCCAGTTTCAATTATCGCAAGTATTGTAGCATTCTTCTTCTTACTTATGGCTAGAAAAAGTACTGCCGTAAACACACGTACCGTAATAAAAGGTGCCCCGTGGGCTATCGTGTTTTTCTCAATAGGTATGTATGTAGTCGTTTACGGATTAAGAAATGTTGGACTTACAGATTTACTAGCGAATCTTATTCAGGTAACAGCAGACCAGGGATTATTCGCTGCAACGATTGGAATGGGATTCATTGCAGCAATTCTTTCATCTGTTATGAATAACTTGCCGACTGTAATGATAGACGCTCTTGCAATAGCAGATACGAATACAACTGGTGTAGTAAGAGAAGCGCTAATTTATGCAAATGTAATTGGTTCAGATTTAGGTCCGAAAATCACGCCGATTGGTTCTCTTGCAACTCTTTTATGGTTACATGTACTTTCACAAAAGGGAGTTAAAATCTCCTGGGGAACCTACTTTAAAACAGGTATTATCTTAACTATTCCAACATTATTTATCACATTAGTGGGGTTATATATTTGGTTGCTGATTATTTAATGATTATAATGCCTAGCTTTCCAGATTAAAACTAGGCAAGCCTCACCCCAATTTGATTAAACGATAAAGGAGATATCCAATATGTCGAAAAAAACGATTTACTTTTTATGTACAGGTAACTCATGCAGAAGCCAAATGGCAGAAGGATGGGGAAAAAAATATCTAGGAGCTGAGTGGAACGTATTAAGTGCTGGTATTGAGGCACATGGTTTGAATCCAAATGCTGTTAAGGCAATGAATGAAGTGGGGATAGACATTTCCAACCAAACTTCAGATATTATTGATCCTGAAATCCTAAACAATGCTGATTTTGTAGTGACATTATGCGGAGACGCTGCAGATAAGTGTCCAATGACACCACCGCATGTAAAACGTGATCACTGGGGATTCGATGACCCTGCAAAAGCTCAAGGGACTGAAGATGAAAAATGGGCAGTGTTTCAAAGAGTTCGTGACCAAGTCGGTGATAGAATTAAACACTTTGCTGAAACTGGTGAATGATTAAAAGTAGAGTTAAATAATAAAAAAACTGGCTTATAATCCGTTATAGGCCAGTTTTTTATTTGGGTTATTACGGTACTACACTTCGGTTGTTCATAATAACTCCTTTATTTTATATATATAAATAGTTAATTTAATGTTACTTTTATAAATAACTAAAATAAAGCGAGCAGTTTGACCTTAAATGCAAAGCTGAAGTTAGATAATGTAAATCAACCTATTAAACAAGGAAGTCTAAAAAAATGAAAAAACAAGTGTTTAATCCATACCTACCAAGCTATGAATATATTCCTGATGGGGAGCCTTATGTCTTTGGAAACAGAGTGTATGTATATGGTTCTCATGACCGATTTAATGGAAAACTATTTTGTATGAATGATTATGTGTGCTGGTCTGCGCCCGTCGATGATTTAAGTGACTGGAGATACGAAGGAGTAATTTATCGGAAAAACCAGGATCCTATGAACAAGTTGGGGATCTTTCAATTGTATGCACCCGATGTAGCCAAAGGGCCGGATGGAAGGTATTATCTTTACTATGCTCTTAATTTCTTTAGTAAAATTGCTATTGCTGTATGTGATACACCTGCAGGTGCATATGAGTTCTACGGATATGTGAGTTACCCAGATGGTACAGTCCTTTCCTCAAAAAAGGGAGATCCGTTTCAGTTTGATCCGGGCGTCCTTGTTGATGATAATGGGAAAGTTTATCTATATTCAGGTTTTGCTCCTAAAAAGGATGTACCTGCAATTATCACAGGAGGCAGAAAGCGTTCATTTTATGGTGGATATGTCATTGAGCTCGATCCAGATATGAAGACAGTAATTAGAGAGCCGAAGCTCCTTTTTAATAAAGTGGGCGAAGCAGAAGGAACTGGATTTGAAGGCCATGAGTTTTTTGAAGCGAGTTCGATTCGAAAAATAGGAGATACCTATTACTTTATCTACTCTTCGATAAACGGACATGAACTTTGTTATGCAACAAGCAAGAATCCAACTGGTGGATTTGTATATGGAGGGACGATTGTTAGTAATGGTGATCTTTACATAAATGGCGGTAGCGATGATAAAGACGCTTATAATTATATTGGTAACAATCATGGTAGTATTGTAAAAATAAAAAACCAGTGGTATGTCTTTCATCATCGACAAACCAACAGACACCACTACTCTAGACAAGCCCTTGCTGAGCCAATTGAGATCAAAGATGATGGTTCTATTCCACAAGTAGAAATGACCAGTTGTGGACTAAACAACGCCCCCCTTCGTGGGAGAGGTGAGTACGAAGCAAGAATTGCATGCCACCTAATGTCAGGTAATGGTGCAGGTAGATATGGTGTCTATTTTGGAAATATAACTTTTAGAGATCATCCATATTTTACTCAAAGTGGTAAAGACAGAAATAACAATCCAGATCAATATATTGCAAATATGAGAGATGGAGCAGTAGCCGGATTTAAATATTTTATGATGCAAGATACACAAGAAATCTCTATTCAATGCCGTGGAAATGCTAGAGGGTATATCACTGTATCACTAGCTCTCCACTCAGAACCAATTGCACGTATACCGGTTTCACCAAGTAAGAATTTTACTCTTTTCACAGATAAGATAACGATAGAAAATGGTAAACAGGCACTTTACTTTACGTTTAAAGGCAGCGGGAAGTTGGACTTTCTATCTTTTGTTTTGAAATAGTATGTTAATTGGCGAGCTAAAGTATTGCTCGTCTATTTTTATTCATAAACGGCGACATAATTAAATCGATAGCCTTTTGTTAGATACTAACAAATTAGTGAAATGGCTTGTTCCTGTAACAAATCTAGTATAATATGACTTTATCTTTATTCATAATAAGCCTCACTTCTTTAAGTGGCGGGATGAAGTAATAATGAAATATTTATTTTATTGGGGAAAAACACTGGCAAACTATATTCTTACATTTAACAAATCACCAGTGGAAGGTGGTACTTTATGATACGAATTGCAATAGTCGAAGACGACATTAGTTATAAGGAACAGTTGATAGAGTTTCTTCATCGGTTTGAAAAAGAAATAGGTGAAAAGATAGAAACAGAGACTTTTTCCGATGGAGATGAAATTGTTGAGAACTATCAAGCGCAATTTGACATTATATTGATGGATGTTCAAATGCGTTTTATGGATGGAATGTCAGCTGCAGAAGAAATTAGAAAAGTGGATTCAGAAGTGGTCATTATTTTTATTACCAATATGGCTCAGTATGCAATCAAAGGATATGCCGTTAATGCCTTAGATTATGTGTTAAAACCGATTTCTTATTTTCAGTTTTCACAACGCTTGCATCGCGCAATTGATCGAATGAAAAAGCGGGAAGATCATTATTTAACGATTCGAGTAAAAGGTGGAGTACAACGCTTTAGGGTTTCTGAAATTTATTATGTTGAGAGTCAAGGACACAACCTTATTTTCAGTTCGAAATCGGGAGAGTTTGTTACGTCAGGAACCATGAAGGAATTAGAAACCCAATTATCAAGTTTTAGTTTTTTTCGTGGAAATAAAGGCTACTTGATAAATCTAGAACATGTAGAAGGAATGAACGATAGCTGTGCGATAGTAGGGGGAAAGGAACTCCTTATTAGCCGGAATAAAAAGAAAGCGTTTATGGAAGCCTTAACTCATTATTGGGGTGAGGTGATTAAATGAACGATGTTCTTCCTGATATCCCTAGATTATACACGGCATTAGCTGAGTGGCTAGCTTGTATCGTATATATATCAATCTTAGCAAAGAAATTAACTGGTTGGAGATTGGTTGTTTTTTCGAGTGGAGCCCTCATAGTTCAATCTGTTTTTTTAGTATTAACAAAGGATTTATCAATCGTTTTTTGGATTCCAAGTATGGTTACAGCCATGGGGATGATGTTTCTTCTCATATATTTGAGCTGCGATATAAGTATGATTGAAGCAGGGTATTTTAGCGTTAGAGCGTTTGTTGCCGCAGAATTTGTAGCTTCATTAGAATGGCAGGTGCATTTCTTTTTTTGGAAAGGTGAAAAAAATGACATATTCCTAGAGCTGTTACTATTATTTTTTGTGTATGCCATTCTTTTTGTATCAATATGGATGCTAGAAAGGAGACATATCCCAACAGAGAAAAAGCTAAATATCAGGGTGCGGGAATTTTGGTCAACCGTGATCACCGGGGCTGCGGTATTTGGAATTAGTAATTTGAGCTTTGTAACTTCTAGGACACCTTTTAGCGGACAGTACGCACAAGAAATACTTAATATTAGGACCTTAGTTGATCTGGGAGGACTGTCGATCCTATATGCGTACCATTTACAAATAAATGAACTGCGAACTAGACACGAACTTAAGGCTGTACAAGATATACTGCAGAATCAATATGCCCAATATCAACTATCAAAAGAAAGCATAGAAATTATTAACTATAAATACCACGACTTAAAAAATCAAATTATCGCGCTTAGAGCAGAAGAAAATACTGATAAGAGAAATGAATTTTTAGAGAAGATGGAAAATGAAATTAAGTTTTATGAAGCACAAAACAAGACAGGAAATCATGTTTTGGATACGGTCCTTACAAGTAAGAACCTCCACTGTATTAAGAATGATATTACTTTGACCTGTGTAGCTGACGGTAAATTGCTTAACGGTATGGATGTAGTTGACATCTGCACCATCTTCGGAAATGCGCTGGATAATGCGATCGAGTATGTTCAACAAATCAATGAGATTGAAAAAAGATTAATACATGTTTCGGTTTTTACTCAAAAAAAATTCCTTATGATTCGATTTGAAAATTATTTTGAAGGAGAGCTTAAACTAGAAGCAGGCTTACCAGTGACTACTAAGAAGGATTCGTTTAATCGTGGCTATGGACTAAAAAGTATTCGGTACACTGTTCAAAAGTACGATGGTGTGGTTAGTGTGGTTAAAAAAGACAATTGGTTTGAACTGAAGATATTAATGCCACTATTAACCTAGTGTTAAGGTTTATAAAAGTGAAAGTAAAACCATGTGGGGCTTGGATTATGTGAGTAAAGTGCATATCCAAGCCTCTTCTATTTTTTAACTTACAGTTCATGCAAAAATACCAACAGTTTATGCGGGCTTTTCTCCATGAAGAAATTTATATGTTACGATTTCGTTGTAAAAGCAGTAGGGGAAGTTGAAACTATGATAGATCAAAAGAAAACGCTTTATCCCCTAAACATATTATTCACAGTCAGGAAAGAAGTTTATTTGTGAAAAATATGAGAGCGCTTTACACATGGCGAAAAGGAGGGTAAGTCTCAGAACTGCATTTACGAAAAACGTAAGCAATTATTTTAAACATTTTATGGGGGTTAACCATATGGCAAAGAAGAAAATGAGCAAGAAGAAGTTTCGTATTGTATGGAATTCCGTATTATCGTTACTACTTGTTATAGTGTTAGGTGCTAACGTCGCACTTTATTATTTCTCTGACGTTATTTCATCATATTTTTCAACAATCGATCTAGAAAGTGCAGAAGCTGTAAAAGCACGTGAAGCTTCAGAGCTAGTTGTTGAACAGATTGCAGATGAAGGTATTGTCCTTTTACAAAACAATGAAAACGCTTTGCCTTTAACTGAAAATACAAAAGTAAACGTATTTGGATGGAGCTTTACGAATCCAATTTACGGTGGTACTGGTTCAGGTGCATCTGATGCATCGAAAGCAGTTACACCAAAAGCTGGTCTTGAAGCAGCTGGTTTGGAAATTAATGAGGAATTATACAATGCTTATGTTGAAACAGGTCTTGAAAGACCACTTGTAGGAATGGATGGGCAAGACTGGTCGATTCCAGAACCAAAACCATCAGAATTTTACACAGATGAGTTAATGCAACAAGCAAAAGAGTATTCAGATGTAGCAGTTATTTTCCTTGCACGTTCAGGTGGAGAGGGTGCAGATCTTCCACGCAGTATGGATGGCCCAGACACATTTGACCCTGAGGGTGGTCCATTTGGTGCAACAGGTCAAAAATTTGGTAATGAAGATGATTTAGATGCAAGCAAACATTATCTAGAACTTACCAATAGAGAACAAGGCATGATTGATGCGGTAACAGAAAAATTTGATAACGTTATCCTGATTGTTAACAGTGCCAACACATTTGAACTTGGTTGGGTTGAAGAGTACGACCAAATTAAAAGTATCATGAATGTTGCAGGACCAGGACAAAATGGATTTAATGCATTAGGAAGAGTCCTTTCTGGTGAAGTTAGTCCATCTGGTAGAACAGTTGACCTATATACAAAAGATCTTCTAGATTCTCCTGCAATGGCTAACTTTGGTGACTTTGATTACGTAATTGAAAACGAAGATGGAACATATTCACAAGCAGTAGACTCAAGTAATGTTCTATTAAAATATGTTGATTATACAGAAGGTATTTATGTTGGATACCGTTTCTATGAAACTGCAGCTGCAGTAGGTGCAATAAATTATGAAGAAAAAGTCCAATTCCCATTTGGTTATGGCTTAAGCTATACAAGCTTTGAACAAGAAGTTGTAGAAGGAAGCTTAAATTGGACTGACACAGAAGTAACTGTTGATGTTGAGGTAACAAACACTGGTTCAGTAGAAGGAAAAGAAGTTGTTCAATTATACTTCTCAGCACCTTATACTGGAAAAATTGAAAAATCTTCAGTTGATTTAGTTGGGTTTGAAAAAACAGATGTAATTAAGCCGGGAGAAACAGAAACAGTAACGCTTACTTTTAAAGTTGAAGACATGGCTTCTTACGATGCTAATAAAGAGTACAGTGACACTGGTGCATACGTACTTGAAGCAGGCGAATACAAGGTAATGCTTATGAATAACTCTCATGATAAAATCGCAGACGTTGGATCTAAAGATCTTTCTGAAGTTGTCTATGATTCAGGACGTTCAACGGATAAGCAAGTAGCTGTGAATCAGTTTGATGATGAGGTAACTGGTGAAGGAAGTATATCAACATACCTTACAAGATCTGACGAATTTGCTGGTCTTGCAGATATTAATAAAACTGAGACATTTACAGTAACTACTGCCGATGGTGCTACTAAAGAAGTAAAAGGTAAAGTAGTAGACTCTGACTTTGTTAACTTAATTAATGGAATTCGCTACGATGTACCTGCTGATACAAACGATGCAGCACCTACAACAGGAGCTGATAATGGCAAAAAGCTTGAAGATTACGTTGGTGTTGACATCAATGATGAGTCTTGGAACGAATTACTTGACCAGCTATCAGTTGATGATTTAGTAAGTTTATCAACTTTAGGTGGATATAGAACAGTAGAAATAAAGTCTGTAGGAAAGCCTGCGACATTAGATTATGATGGACCTGCCGCAATTAATAATATGAATATGGCTGCGAACGGACAATCTGGTACTGCATTCCCTTCAGAAATAATGATTGCATCAACATGGAACCTAGAACTTGCAGAAGCGATGGGAGATCATATTGGAGCTGAAGCTACGGCATATGGAGTTGTTGGATGGTATGCTCCCGCGATGAACGTACATCGTACAGCATTCGCTGGAAGAAACTTTGAGTATTATTCAGAAGACGCAGTTCTTTCAGGTAAGATGGCAGCAGCAGTAACAAAAGGATTCCAAAGCCATGGTGGCTATGTATATATCAAACACTTTGCATTGAATGATCAGGAACAAAACCGTACTCTTGGTGTGTTAACTTGGAGTAATGAACAAGCAATCCGTGAAGTTTACTTAAAGCCATTTGAAATTGCTGTTAAAGAAGGCGGAGCAAAGGCTGTCATGTCTTCATTCAACAGTATCGGTAACAAATGGGCGGGTGCAGACGACGGTCTTCTTAAAGAAGTTCTACGTAATGAATGGGGCTTTGCTGGTCATGTTATTACAGACTTCTATATGAATGGTGGGGGTATAAATGCATATCCTTACATGAATGTTGAACTTGCTGTTCGTAACGGAAATGACTTAATGCTTACTGGTGCTGCACCAATGGGTGTACCAGAAGTAAATACTAGCAGCAACGATACATTGTGGGCATTAAGAGATTCTGCTCAAAATATTTTATACACTGTTGCAAACAGTGATGCAATTGAAGGTGGATTATCTACTGATACGCCTCAATGGATAGTTATTACAATTGTTATCGATGTTCTTCTAATACTAGGTATTGCTACTGGATTCTACTTTGTCTTCCGTAATAGCAAGAAAAGAGATGAAGAAGTAGAAAACTTGCAATCTGCATAACACTAAATTTCATACAACATCATGAGTGCACATTACTAAAAATAAGTGTTAGGCGGTACTTCAAATTAGTACCGCCTAATGCTACAAAAAAAGAGGAATCGAACATGAAGTACAAAGACTTGATTAAAAAGATGACATTGGAAGAAAAAGCATCCTTAATGTCAGGAAAAGATTTCTGGCAGACCATGGACATTGAACGCCTTGGAATCAATAGTATGTTTCTTGCCGATGGACCTCATGGAATAAGAAAACAAGCAGAAGCTGCGGACCACCTTGGCCTAAATGCAAGTATCCCTGCAACCTGTTTTCCAACTGCTGCAACAGTAGCAAATAGCTGGAATGAAGAACTCGGAGAAAAAATTGGTGATTATCTAGGAGTAGAAGCTGTTGCTCAAAAAGTTAACGTCCTACTTGGACCTGGGATCAATATGAAAAGAAACCCCTTGGCTGGAAGAAACTTTGAATATTTCAGTGAAGATCCATTTCTTGCTGGTAAAATGGCTGCCGGTATGATTAGAGGTATACAATCTCATGGTATATCTGCATGCGTTAAGCATTTTGCGGTAAACAATCAAGAAGAGCGACGTATGTCAATCGATACTGTTGTTGATGAACGAACGCTAAGAGAAATTTATTTGACTGCTTTTGAAATTGCCATTAAAGAAGGAAAAACAAAGACAGTTATGTCAGCTTATAATATGCTGAATGGCGCCTATACGAACGAAAATACACATTTAATGCGAGACATTTTACGCGATGAATGGAAGTATAATGGTGTGGTTGTGACGGATTGGGGCGGAAGCAATGATCGTGTTGCGGGATTAATCGCTGGCAATGAGTTAGAGATGCCGACAACTGCAGGAGAAACAAACGAAGAAATTATCCAAGCAATAAAGAGTGGAAGATTGAAAGAAGATGTACTAGATGAATGTGTTGACCGTTTACTTGATTTAATTTTCACAACTGAGGAAGTTTATGAAAGTCCTCAAAAGGATTTTAATAGAGAAGAACATCATGAAGTTGCTCAAAATGCTGCGGAAGAATCCATTGTACTATTGAAAAACGAAGGTAATATCTTGCCTTTGAAAAAGGAAAAAAAGGTTGCTATAATAGGAGACTTTGCACTAAGCGCACGTTATCAGGGTGCAGGTTCATCTATTGTAAATCCAACAATCCTTGAACATACCTTAGAATCTCTTGAAAAGTCTGGGATTACAAGCATTGGATTTGAACCTGGTTTTGAACGATATGGGAAAAGAAGTCAGAAAAAAATAGATCGTGCATGTGCTCTTGCAAAAGATGCAGATGTTGTTCTTTTATATATTGGTTTGGATGAAGCGACTGAAGCTGAGGGATTAGATCGAGACAATATGAAGATACCGGAAAACCAAATTGAGTTATTACATGCTTTGTATAACGTAAACTCAAATATTGTTGCGGTTCTTTCATGCGGGGCAGCAGTAGAAATGCCTTGGATTAACAAGGTGAAAGGTTTAGTACATGGATATCTAGCTGGACAGGCTGGAGCACGCGCAATTCTTAGCGTTTTGTCAGGTGATGTGAATCCGTCAGGTAAGCTTGCAGAAACATATCCACTTCGTTATGAGGATACACCTTCCTCTCATAACTTCCCTGGTAAAGAAGTTAGTGTGGAATACAGAGAGGGAATTTATATTGGTTACCGTTACTATGATACAGCAAATGTAAATGTACTGTTCCCATTTGGATATGGTTTAAGTTATACCACCTTCGAGTATTCGGATATTCAGGTTGCAAAGGATGGAGTAACATTCACTATTACAAATACCGGAAATATTGATGGTATGGAAGTAGCGCAGCTATATGTTGGAAGTAAATCAAAGGAAATCTTTAGACCAAAGAAGGAGCTAAAAGGATTTACTAAAGTGTTTATTCCTGCAGGTGAGTCAAAAACAGTTACAATTCATTTCGATGATAAAACGTTCCGTTATTTTAATGTGAAAACAAATAAATGGGAAATCGAATCAGCGAATTATGAGATTATGATTGGTTCATCAAGTGCCGATATTCGTCTAGTAGAGCCTCTTTATGTTGAAGGTACAGGAGCTCCACTTCCATATGAAAAGGCGGCTCTACCAAGCTATTATTCAGGAAAGGCGAACAATGTCAGTGTAGAGGAATTCGAAAAACTACTCGGACATAAGGTGCCTGTTGCAAAATGGGATAAAACAAAACCACTTGGATACAACGATACAATTGCACAATGTCAATACGCTAAGGGAGGATTTGCTCGCTTTGCATTCCATGCCATCACTTTTGCACATTGGTTTTTACGTAAGATCGGAAAGAGAAGCACTGCAAACCTAATCATGATGTCCGTTTATCATATGCCATTTAGAGGAGTTGCCAGAATGACTGGCGGAATCATTAATATGCCAATGCTAGATGGGGTCTTAATGATTGTAAATGGCCAATTCTTTAAAGGCTTAAAACATGTGTTAAAAGAAAGAAGCAAGTTGGTAAAAGTCGCAAAGGTAGAAAAAACCATAGCAGGTGCGACGAAGGAGATGTAAAATAGGATGAGCAACTTGAATATCAAAAATAATAAAATTGTTGCAGGAACAGCTAGTTTCTGGAATAATTACAAAGAAAAACACCCTAATATTGCGCAATTTCTAGTATTCTTTATGCTAAGTAACGGTATAACTGTGCTGCAACTAGTTTTAATGCCAGTCTTTAAAAGTATATTTGCGAAGACAGCATTAGTCACTACTAGTTTCCAAGTATTTCAGTTTGGCCATAATTTTGACGGTAGTCCTTACTTTGTATTTGATTATGCAGCTGGATCACTTGCATCTGGTGGTGGAGGCGGGCTTGCCTATTTCCTTGCAGTGCAAATTACAATTGGGATTGCACAGATTATTAACTTCTTTGCACAGAGAAGCATTACTTTCAAATCGAACAGTAATGTATGGAATGCTGCATTTTGGTATGTAATTGCGTATATCGTGATTACAATCGGCGCTGCAGCAGCTCAAGGATTTTATAAAGCTCCTATTTATAATTTATTAATGAATACATGGGGAATGGGTTCTGTTGGTGAAACAACAGCAGACGTTATTACAATGATTATTAACAGCGCAATTTCGTTCTGGGTATTCTTCCCAATCTTTAAAATTATTTTTAAACAAGAGCCAGAAAAACAGGCTTAGAAAAGGTAGAGTGAGTATGAAATTATTATCAGTAGTAATTCCTTGCTATAATTCAGAAGACTATATGAGATATTGCATAGAATCCCTTTTGCCAGGTGGGGAAAGTGTCGAGCTGCTGATAGTAAATGATGGCTCCGTTGATAAAACAGCTGAAATAGCAGATGAATATGCAAAAAGATATCCTACGATTGTCAAAGCAATCCATCAGGAAAATGGTGGCCACGGTGAAGCTGTAAATGCAGGTATCCGTCATGCAGCCGGCTTGTATCTCAAGGTAGTAGATAGTGATGACTGGGTAGATACAAGGGCATATCTCAAAATTTTAAAACAGTTAAATGATTTTGTTTTAGAAAAGAATGTAGTTGATATGGTTATCAGCAATTTTGTATATGAAAAAGAGGGCGCTAAGTATAAGAAAGTGATGAAGTATGAAAATGTACTTCCAATCGGAGAAATCTTTACTTGGGACGACATCAAACAGTTTCGTAAGGGTCAATACCTTTTAATGCATTCACTTATATATAGAACACAATTGCTGAAAGACTCAGAACTAGAGCTTCCAAAGCATACCTTTTATGTAGATAATCTATTCGTTTATGTTCCACTTGAGCATGTGAAGACAATGTATTATATCAATGTAGAGTTTTATAGATACTACATTGGCCGGGAAGATCAATCTGTTCATGAGAGTGTCATGATTAAGAGGATTGACCAACAAATAAAGGTAAATAAGCTGATGGTAGATACTGTTAAACTAGATCAAATACCCAATCCAAAGCTACGCCAGTATTTGCTTCATCATCTTGAAATTGTAACAGTGGTATCTGCTATTCTACTAATACGTTCAGGAACTCAAGAAAACCTTCGAAAGAAGAAGGAACTATGGAAGTATATTAAGAACAAAGATGAAGATTTATACCATGAAATACGTTATGGTATTATGGGTCAATTAATGAATTTACCTGGTCGACCAGGCCGAAGTATTTCAGTTGGTGCATACAAAATATCACAGCGGTTAGTTGGCTTTAATTAATCTAAATATGTAGCTTTCTATGAAAAACAAATCATAGAAAGCTATTTTTTTAGTGGGAAAGTTTCTAGTAAATTTATAGGTAATTGGATAAAATAAAACATTACTCATGACGAGAATAGATAAGTTCATTAGAGTTGGTACTTTAAAGGAGGTAAATGGTTTGAAGTACGATTATTTAGTAGTAGGTTCAGGATTGTTTGGTAGTACTTTTGCTTACGAAGCAGCCAAACGGGGAAAAAAAGTAAAGGTCATTGATAAGCGGGATCATATTGGCGGCAATATTTATACTGAAAACATTGAAGGCATAAATGTTCATACATATGGAGCACATATTTTTCATACAAATAACAAGGAAATTTGGGATTACGTCAATCAATTTGCTGAATTCAACCGGTATACGAATAGCCCGGTCGCTAATTATAAAGGTGAAATTTATAATCTCCCCTTTAACATGAATACATTTAATAAGCTATGGGGCGTCATCACACCAGAAGAGGCGAAAAACAAAATCGAAGAACAAAGAATAGCGGCAAATATTGAACAACCAAGGAATCTAGAAGAGCAAGCGATATCGTTAGTCGGTACTGATATATATGAGAAACTAATCAAAGGCTATACTGAAAAGCAGTGGGGACGAAAAGCTACAGAATTGCCTTCGTTTATTATTAAACGTCTTCCTGTTCGGTTTACATACGATAACAATTATTTTAACGACCGCTACCAGGGAATACCAATTGGTGGCTATACTCAGATCATAGAGAAAATGCTTTCTAGTGAACTGATTGATGTTGAGTTAAATAAAGACTTTTTCTTAAATAAGGAAGAATACATTAAAACATACCCAAGAATTGTATACACTGGAATGATTGATCAATTTTTTGGCTATAGATATGGTGAATTGGAATACCGTAGTTTACAATTTGAATCATCAATATTGGATCAAGAAAACTATCAAGGGAATGCTGTTGTGAATTATACAGATTCAGAAACACCATATACACGCATAATCGAACACAAACATTTTGAGTTTGGAAACCAGCCCAAAACGATGATAACAAAGGAGTTTCCAAAAACGTGGGAAAAAGGTGACGAACCTTACTATCCAGTAAATGACGATAAAAATAGTGAGAAATTTAGACAGTATCGAAAACTAGCCGAGGAACAGCCAAATGTTATTTTTGGTGGGCGATTAGGAATGTATCAATATTACGATATGCATCAAGTAATTGCTGCAGCCCTAGCTGTTGTGAAAAAGGAATTAAACTAAAATTAAAACATTGTTGTATGCCTGCTCCTAGTATATGAAGGGAGGAGGCACTTTTTATGCTTCCTATCTTACAACCATAATTACCTTCCAAAAGTTAAAAAATATTCCAATTCATCCTTAAAAATACAGCATATTTAATTTCTAAAGTACAATCTATAGTTTATCTAGTTAAAGCTCTTTTCTGACAATCTATAATAATAGATTGAGAGGAGGTTTGTTTGTAATAGAAATGTAAGCGCTTTACTTGTTATACCAATATCATTTTTGGGGGAATGTACCGAATGAGTAGGAAGTTCAAAAGATTTGTTTCATTACTTCTTGTAACCATTTTAGTGATCCCGACGAGTTGGGTTACACCGGTTGCAAAAGCGGCAACAACTGATGTTATTCCTGTAATTCTTTTTCACCGAATAGTTGAAACACCTACAAATGAATGGACGGATACAAGTATTAAAGAGTTTGAGAAGATGATGAAGTATTTGGATGAGAATGGCTATACTACATTGTCGGCAGAACAATATGTAAGTGTCATGGAAGGAAAGGTAGCGAAACCAGAAAAACCGATTCTATTAACTTTTGATGATGCTACACCAGATTTTGTTACAAACGCACTTCCAATATTAAAGAAATACAATATGAATTCAGTACTATTTGTCGTGAGTGACTGGATTGGAGCAGGTTTTAGCATGTCAACAGAACAGTTACAAAGCCTGACAACTGAGCCTTCCGTGAGTATTCAGAATCACACAAGAACACACGACGGAGTTATTTGGGGGACTGATGGCAGTAAAAGCAGTATCATAACTCAAGAACAAGCTGAAGATCAGATTATAGAAGCAAATAAATATATTAAGAGTATTTCAGGTAAAGACCCAATTTTAATGGCGTATCCATATGGAAGCTTTAATGAAATTTCAAAACAAGTAAACCAGGACAATGGTATAAAATACGCATTTAAAGTTGGATATCCTAATGGTGATAACTTCGCAATGGGACGTCATTATATTACAAATCAGACTGTAGCTCAGTTTGCAGCATTGATTGGTGGACCAGCACCAGCACCTGAACCTGAAGAGCAGCCAGAAATAGAAACTGTTTATCACGAAACGTTTGCTGATGGTGTGGGAAATGTGACACAAGCAGGGAATGCAAAGATAGAAGCAGTTTCTGAAGTACCGTTTGAAGGTAATGATGACGGAAAGGCTATTCATGTAAGTAACAGAGCAAACAACTGGGATGGCGTAGATATAAATTTTGACAATGTAGGTATGGAAAACGGCAAAACTTATACAATTACAGTCAAAGGTTATGTTGCTGATTCTGTGACTGTACCTACAGGTGCACAAGTTTTACTGCAGAATGTTGACAGTTACAATGGCTTATATGTACAAGGTGACTTTGCTGCAAATCAAACCTTTACTTTAACTGGCAAATATACAGTTGATACTAGTAAAGACAGAGGACTCCGCATTCAGTCTAATGATGTAGGGGCAACAGTTCCGTTTTACATAGGTGATATCCTTATTACAACGGAAAAAACAACAGCACCAGAAGTAGATAAAGAGATCTATCACGAAACTTTTGCTGGTGGTGTAGGAGTAGCAATACCATCAGGTGGTGCAAGTGTAGCTCCTGTCACTGAGAAGGTATTCGCTGGTAATGATGATGGAGCGGCTATTTATGTAAGTAACAGAGCGAATGACTACGATGCAGCTGATTTCAATTTCACTAACATTGGTTTAGAAAATGGTAAGACTTACAAAGTGACCGTGAAAGGTTATGTTGATGGTGATGCTACAATTCCTTCAGGTGGGCAGGTTGTTTTATCAACTGTATCTAGCTACACTTGGTTGACAAATGTAAACTTTGTAGCTGGAGAAGCATTCACATTAACAAAGGAGTTTACTGTTGATACTAGTAAGGATGAAAAACTACGTGTTCAATCTAATCCTGAAGGAAAAACGGTGCCTTTCTATATTGGCGATATCCTTATCACTGAAAAAGTAACTGGCGATGTAGAAGAACCAGAGGATCCAAGAGCGCCTGCTCAAGAATTCACACCAATCACATTTGAAGACGGAGAATTAGGTGGTTTTGAAGGTAGAGCGGGTACAGAAACTTTGACAGTGGTTGAAGTTGAGAATCATACAGTTGAAGGAACAAAAGCTCTAAAAGTTGAAAACAGAACAAATACATGGCATGGACCAGCACTACGTGTAGAGCAATTTGTTGACAAAGGTGCTGAATACAAAATTTCGGCTTGGGTTAAATTGATTTCTCCAGATAGTTCACAACTTCAGCTATCAACACAGGTTGGAGATGGTGATGGAGCAAGTTACAATAATCTTCAAGGGAAAACAATTAGCACAGCTGACGGTTGGGTTAAATTAGAAGGAATGTACCGTTATAGCAGTGTAGGTAATGAGTTTTTAACTATTTACGTAGAGAGCACAAACAACAGCACAGCTTCATTCTATATTGATGATATTACATTCGAAAAAACTGGCTCAGGACCAATTGAAGTTCAAGATTTAACACCAATAAAAGATGTCTATAAAGATGACTTCTTAATTGGTAGCGCAGTTTCTGCTAAAGAATTCGATGGTAATAGACTTAAGCTTCTTAACATGCATCACAATGTGGTAACTGCTGAAAATGCAATGAAACCAAGCTATGCATATAATGAGGCTGGAGAATTTGATTTTACTGCTGAAGATGAATTAGTTGCACAAGCAAAAGCGCAAAACCTAAAGATGGTTGGACACGTACTTGTTTGGCACCAACAATCAAATGAATCACTTCATACTGATGAGAATGGTAATCCTCTAAGTCGAGAGGAAGCACTTAAAAATCTTAAAGAGCATGTAAATACAGTAGTCACACATTTTGGTGACGATGTGATCTCTTGGGATGTTGTAAATGAAGCAATGAACGATAATCCATCTAACCCTACCGACTGGAAAGCATCTTTACGCCAATCAGGTTGGTTAAAGGCAATAGGAACGGACTACATCGAGCAGGCTTTCTTAGCAGCAAAAGAGGCACTAAAAGGTAAAGATGTTAAGCTTTATTACAATGATTACAATGATGATAATCAAAATAAGGCTGAAGCAATCTACCAGATGATTAAAGAAATTAATGATCGTTATGCAGCAGCCCATAATGGAGACCTTCTAATTGACGGAATGGGTATGCAATCTCACTATAATCTAAGCACAAACCCAGCAAATGTAAGACTTTCTTTAGAAAAGTTTAGCTCTGTAGTTGATGAAGTGAGTATTACTGAACTTGATGTAACAGCTGGAACAAACAATGAGCTTACTGAAAAACAAGCTAATGAGCAAGCATATCTATACGCTCAGTTGTTCCAAATTTACAAAGAGCACGCAGATGATATTGCACGTGTTACTATCTGGGGACTAGATGATGCAACCAGCTGGAGAGCTGCACAAAGTCCATTGCTTTTCGATAAGGACTTACAAGCAAAACCAGCATATTATGCTGTAATTGACCCAGAAAAATTCATAGCAGAATACGATCCTGAAGAAAAAGAAGTTAACCAAGGAACTGCATCATTTGGTACACCAGTAATTGATGGAAGTATAGATGATGTTTGGACTAATGCATCTGAACTCGAAGTTAATCGCTATCAAGCGGCATGGCAAGGGGCAAATGGTGTAGCTAAGACTCTTTGGGATGATGAAAACTTGTATGTGTTAATCCAAGTTAGTGATTCTCAACTTGATAAGTCAAGCCAAAATCCATGGGAACAAGATTCAGTCGAAGTATTTGTTGACGAAAACAATGCGAAATCGTCATTCTACCAAGAAGACGATGGACAGTACCGAGTAAACTTTGACAACGAATCTTCATTTAACCCTGGAAGTATTTCAGAAGGCTTTGAATCCGCAACACATGTTTCGGGCAATGGATACGCAGTGGAATTAAAGATTCCGTTTAAAACCGTTACTCCAGAAATGGAAGCAAAAATTGGCTTTGATGTACAGATTAATGATGGCCAAGACGGTATTCGCCAAAGTGCTGCAACATGGAACGATCTAACTGGAACAGGTTACCAAGATACATCTGTGTTTGGTGAGTTAACACTTGTAAAAGCAGATACTCAAAATCCAGACCCAGAAAAACCAGGTACAGAAGACCCTGAAAATCCAGGTAAAGATGACCCTGAAAAACCAGGAACAGAAAAGCCTGAAAAACCAGATACAGAAAAACCAGAAAAACCTGAGAAAGAAAATCCAAAAACTGACAATGGTAAGGTCTTACCAAAGACTGCAACAAATACATTTAATTTGTTCGGTATAGGTGCACTTATGCTGTTAGTTGGTATAGGATTCATCCTATTTACCAGAAAGAGATTAGCAAAATCATAATTTTGTTATGAGAGAAGAGGCTGACATAAAATATGTTAGCCTCTTCATTTTCTAAATCAAAAAATGTCTCTAAGAATGAATAAAACCTTTTATATGTTGTTACACTATATTTATGTTATTCCGCAGTAGCTCAGTGGTAGAGCTATCGGCTGTTAACCGATCGGTCGCAGGTTCGAGTCCTGCCTGCGGAGCCACTTCTAAAAAAAGTAATTATTTTATCATAAATTCAAGGGTTGGATACATACAAAAAATGTATCCGACTTTTTTTGCAGCTAGGAAAGTATAAAATTCTTTCCTAGCTGCATAAGTGCAACTACGGCTCTGCTGTCGTCTAAAGGCTCGGCAATCGCCGAGTTTTCTAATTCACCATAAAAATACAGGAAATGGCTCTTGCTATTCTACTCTTACTTCCAGTTGTCAATAGTAAATAAGCACTTGTAAAAATTATTTCACAAAATCATTAAAAACGCTTTCATTAGGGATAAATAACTAGTACAATAGTAGTGTAAACTATCAATCAGGGGTGATTGTATGGAAAACAAACCGTTACATTATGATGGAAGTCAAAGTATTGATGGTTCAAGCGTTGCGTCTCAAAGTGAACAATTCAAAATCACGGATGAGATGAGAGCTAACATTAGTGGAAATCCTTATTTCATTACTGAAGAGGAATAATAGTATGGGGATGGGTGTCTCAATTGTGAGATGCCTTTTTTATTTTGGTAAAATAATTTCCCTTAAAGTATAATCTAGAACTTTTCTTCAAAACCTATACAGAAAAATTAGAATAGAGAGGAAGAGCATAATGACCCAAGTATTATATATTACTGCTCACCCGCACGATGACACAATGTCTTATAGTATGGCAGTGGGAAAAGCATTTATTGATACCTATAAAGAAGTACATCCTGACCATGAAATTGTAACAATCGATTTATATAGGGAGAACATTCCACAAATTGATGTAGATGTTTTTAATGGGTGGGGAAAGCTTCGCTCAGGGCAATCATTTGATCAACTATCAGGTGAGGAAAAAGAAAAAGTAAGTCGTCTTTCAGAATTATCCGAGCAGTTTATTGCTGCAGATAAATACGTATTTGTTACGCCACTTTGGAATTTCTCGTTTCCTCCGGTAATGAAAGCATATATCGATTCCATTGCTGTTGCTGGCAAAACCTTTAAGTATACAGAACAAGGACCAGTTGGTTTATTGACTGATAAGAAAGCATTACATATACAAGCACGGGGTGGGATTTATTCAGAAGGTCCTGCTGCAGCAATGGAAATGGGACATAGATATTTAGATATTATCATGCAATTCTTTGGAGTTCCTTCATTCGAAGGGCTCTTCGTGGAAGGTCACAACGCATTGCCGGATAAAGCTGAGCAAATAAAAGAAGATGCGATTGCACGTGCAAAAGACATGGCACATACGTTTTAATTCCGAGAACCAACATTGTGTTGGTTCTATTTAGTTTGCAAAAATGCAGAATTCATTTTACCAAAAGGATTTACCCAAGCAGTAAACATACAACCTAAAAAAAATACACTAAATTCGTAGATTTTACCTTAAAATAGAAATAGAGATAGTTTTTATTCAATCAATCAAATTCAGCTAGTAGATTTATTTAAAAGGGGATCTATATGTTTGAACTATTAATTACAATGGTAGAGCGGTTAGGAATACTAGTAACAATAGCTTTTATACTAACTAGATTTAAATTTTTCAGAGTTATGGTCTATCAAAAAGAGCTCAAAAGCTATCAGAAAGTCATTGCGATCATTTTCTTTGGGTTCTTCGGTATTATCGGCACATATACTGGACTCAGCCTAAGTACAGAAAGCTTTCAATTTAGTCGTTGGGCTCATGACCTTGCAGCGGATGAGGCAATTGCTAACTCCAGAGTGATTGGTGTTGTGTTAGCGGGATTGCTGGGCGGTTACAAAGTGGGGATTGGTGCAGGTCTAATAGCAGGAATTCACCGTTATACGTTAGGAGGCTTTACGGCTTTTTCGTGTGGCTTTGCCTCTATTATTGCAGGAATCCTTTCAGGATATTTTCATAAAAGGGGAAACCTGAATCTAAACTCCACCTTTTTAATTGCTGCATTAGCTGAAGCAATTCAGATGCTGATTATTTTAATTTTTTCTCGCCCATTCGACCAGGCGTGGGCTTTGGTTAATATAATTGGTATACCGATGATTGTTGCGAATGGTCTTGGATGTGCACTCTTCTTCCTGATCATTAAGAGTGTGATAAACGAAGAGGAGAAAGTAGGAGCAGTGCAAGCACAGAAAACTCTTCGTATTGCAGATAAGACGCTTGCCTATTTAAGAAATGGGTTAAATTCAGAAACAGCAAATGCAGTGTGTCAAATCATCTATGATGAAATTGATGCAAAAGCAGTTACGATAACAAATGCAACTCATATATTAGCACATGTAGGAGTAGGACATGACCATCACCGAGCAAATATTCCAATACAAACGCAAATCACTTTAGATGCGATTAAGAGGGGAGAAATCATAGTTGCTTCTAAAGACTTAATCCATTGTAGGGTTAAAGATTGTCCTCTAAGTGTTGCTGTTATTGCTCCTTTAAAACAACGTGGAGAAACAATTGGTACCTTAAAGTTTTATTTTAAACATGAAAAAGAGATTACCCCTGTTGTGATGGAATTGATAACGGGACTAAGTTCACTTTTAAGTAACCAACTAGAGATTGCCGAGACAGACAAAGCATATCAACTGGCAAAAGATGCAGAAATAAAAGCGTTACAGGCACAAATAAGCCCGCATTTTCTCTTTAACTCTCTCAATACAATTCTTTCTTTAGTGCGTGTTAATCCAGATAAAGCACGAAAACTACTTGTATCGTTATCCCATTTTTTACGTCAAAATCTTTCTGGAACTACTAAAAATGTAGCATCACTTGAGCAAGAATTACAGCATGTAAAAGCATATCTAGAAATCGAAGAAACAAGATTTGAAGATAAGCTTAAAATAACGTACGAGATTGAAAATGATGTATTAAAACAGCAAATTCCACCTCTTACTTTACAACCGATTGTTGAAAATGCCATTAAGCATGGAATGAAGGATAGAGTTGGAGATTTTTGGGTAACTATTTCAATAAGCAGACAGGAAAACAACATCTTTGTAAAGGTAAAAGATAATGGGAATGGGATGACTACTCAACGTATCCAACAAATTTGCGTTGCTCCAATTGAGTCGGAACTTGGTAGTGGTGTAGCTTTATATAATGTGAACCGAAGATTAACCATTTTATATGGTGAGGAATCTGCGTTGAGAATTAAGAGTGAAGTTAACAAGGGTACCGAAATTGCATTTATGATCCCTTATGCGGAGGTTGTTTAAATTGGTAGAAGCTATTAGAACATTACTTGTAGATGATGAACCATATAGTAGAGATGAACTCAAACATTTATTAAGTTTCTATCCTTCCATCCAGGTTGTTGGAGAAGCAGATTCAGGGGAATCAGCCATTATGAAAGCAATTCAGCTTAGCCCGGATCTTGTCTTTTTAGATGTCGAAATGCCTAAAATGAATGGGATGATTGTTGCAAAATCATTGATGGAGTTAAAAAAAGTTCCATCAATCGTATTTGCAACAGCTTATCCAGAATTTGCTGTTGAAGCTTTTCGTTATAATGCAATTGATTATTTACTGAAACCATATGATGAGAATCAACTGAAAGAAACGATTAAACGTGTAGAGGTGCATCTAGGTGGTGTTTATCATGAGGCAGTTTCAATAAAAGCAACAGGGAAGCTGGCAATCGACTTAGAAGGTGAGATTATTTACTTAGATCCAATGGACCTTTTGTATATTTCTCGTGATGATAAAGCGACAAAACTCGTAACTAAAATGGGAGAGTATAACACAAAGACACAACTTAAAGAACTGGAAAGTAGACTTGAGTCGTTTGGTTTTTTTCGAATTCATAAGAGTTTCCTAGTAAATTTAAAATATGTAACACGTCTAACTCCTTGGTTTAATGGAGCATATCAGTTAGAGATAGAAGGAAGAGATGAGCAATTATCTGTTAGTAGAAATTATGTAAAAGCACTTCGAAGTAAATTAGAAATTTGATTCAAGTTTTGCATCTTAATCTAGTTTTTTAGCATGTTAACCTCCCTTTTCTACATGTTAGTTTAATATTCACAAAATGTTCAATTGTTTATCTATACTAAATGTAAACGTATACATTTTAGAGGGGGAGAAAAATGATTACATTCTTAGTTTCTATTGCACTATTAATCGTAGGTTATTTTACGTATGGTAAGTTTGTAGAAAAAGTGTTTGGGGTAAAGGAAGAGAGAGCTACTCCTGCTTATGTGAATAGTGATGGTGTTGACTATATCCCAATGAGTACTCCAAAAAACTCTTTAATTCAGCTATTAAACATAGCTGGAACAGGTCCGGTATTCGGGCCAATTATGGGAGCGCTTTATGGACCTGTAGCATTTATTTGGATTGTTGTTGGCTGTATATTTGCCGGGGCTGTTCATGATTATCTCACAGGTATGATTTCCATTCGTAACAAGGGTGCTCATTTACCAGAGTTAGCTACAAAGTTTCTAGGTAAAGGCATGAAGCATGTTGTAAACGCTTTTGCAGTTTTACTACTTTTATTAGTTGGTACAGTTTTCGTTTCAACTCCTGCTAGTCTTCTTAACTTATTATTGGACGGTAAAGTTGCAATTGGTATTCTTATAGCAGCAATTTTCGTTTATTATATTTTAGCAACACTTTTACCAGTGGATAAAATTATTGGTCGCTTATATCCATACTTTGGAGCAATCCTTTTAATCAGTGCCTTAGGGGTAGGTATTGGATTAATCGTGAAGGGTGCACCTATTCCTGAACTTTCATTCCAAAATTTCCATCCTGCTAACGCACCTATCTTTCCATTAATCTTTTTCACAATTACTTGTGGTGCTCTTTCAGGATTCCATGCTACACAAACGCCAATTATTTCTCGTACGACTCAAAAAGAGAGCCAAGGTAGAAAAATTTTCTACGGTATGATGATTGCAGAAGGAATTATTGCAATGATCTGGGCTGCTGCAGCAATGAGCTTATTTGATGGCTATAATGGTCTAAGTGACTTACTAGCAGCTGGTGGACCTGGTGCAATTGTAAGTGAAGTTTCTACGTTAATGCTTGGTGCTATCGGTGGAACACTAGCAGTACTTGGTGTAATTGTACTACCAATTACTTCAGGGGACACAGCTTTCCGTAGTGCACGTATGATTATTGCAGAGTACTTAAACATTGCACAAAAGAAAATGTCAAGTCGTCTTTGGATCGCGATTCCATTGTTTGCAATTTCTGTTGTTCTTACTCAAATAGATTTTAACATCCTTTGAAGATATTTCAGCTGGGCTAACCAAGCAACAGCAATGATTGCATTGTTTGTAGGTGCAATGTATCTTTATATCGCTAAAAAGAATTACTGGATTGCACTTATTCCAGGGGCATTCATCCTTCTTATGGTTATTACGTACATCTTAAATGCTCAAATTGGTTTCCGTCTACCAATGAATATTGCATGGTATGGTGGATATATTGGTACAGCGCTTATTTTAGTATTATTCTTCAGAGCTGCTAAAAAGCAACGTGCGAATAATATACCTCTTGAAGAAGATATTTCGAACTATAATAGAGTTGCCTAATGGGCGTCTGTAGTCCTGAATATCGTAAGGTAGTCGAAGCACAGGAAAAAAGGGTAAATCAGAATAAAAGGGATACTGTATCCCTAATTGTGAAGCTCATTGCAGTAATCACTACTGTAGGTGCAATTGTTACCTTTTTCCTTATAAAATGATAAAAAGTGTACGCAAATTGAATGCGTGCACTTTTTCATTTTTATAACAAAATGTTTCACATAAATTTATAAAGGGAAATTTTAAGATTAGTAGAAAACTGTAAGTAACAAAACAAAAGGGGGAATGTGATGATGGAAACAGAGAAACCATCTGCAGTACCTATGAAAAGCGGAAAGACAGTTTTCTTTCGCTCGCCAATTAGGTCAATATTTGAAAAATTTTCTAATCAAAAAGACGTTGAAATTGTGTTTGGTGAACCAATCGAACATGCAGATAAGAAGGTTGTCCCAGTTGCAAAGGTAAAGTACCTTGTAGGTGGTGGAGGCGGATATTCTGCTGAATCAGAAAAAATACCTACTGCACAAGGAGAAGGTGGGGGAGGACATTTTTCTGTTACTCCAGTAGGAGTCTATGAAATTTCAAAAGGAAAAACCAGATTCAAACCAGTTATTGATCTCAAAATAATTATTACTCTTATTTCATTGTTTACCTTTGTTTTAACATTATTAGTTAAAAAGAGAAAATAATTAAAAGTGCAGGTCAAGTGATTAACTGTCAAATAGATTCCAAATTATTAAACACTCATACCTGATATATGTGATGAGAATCACAATTTATTATCTCCTTTTATGCTATTTTCGTAATATACAGTTGTATTTAATGTGCAATCAGTGAAAGGAGATACGGTTATGAGCGAAATCATTAATAATAGAGAACACAGTGCACTGAATGAAACAGAAAGACAAGCTATCATCAAAGAAAGCTTTTTAGATTTGCATATCGGAAAAAGTATAGATGAAATTAAATCTCGTTTAGCTAATAAAGTTGGGCAAATAACAATTGAAGAGGTATCAAAACTCCAGCACACCTTTATGGAGGAGGAAGGAATTCCTGTGAGTGAAGTCCAAGATACATGTAATAAGCATATGGAGCTATTCAAAGACTTACTTGAGGATACAAATTCAGTAACACGTCCTGAGGAACAACCAGGTCATCCAATCCATACATTCAAACTAGAAAATAGAGAACTTGAGAAAGTAATAAATGATAAGCTGAAGCCTCATCTAGACATGTTTAAAACAGAGGATAGTCACGAGCATGTATATAAATTACTAGAAGATTGTAATATGTTACTTGATGTTGATAAGCACTATACCCGAAAAGAACAACTACTTTTCCCATATCTTGAAAAGTACGGTATTTATGGTCCGACAAATATGATGTGGAAAATCAATGACTTTATAAGGGATGCCATTAAGGATGCTAAACGAATGCTTCTTGCATATAAAGGGATTAAGCAGCCAGTAGTTGATGTTGTGGAATTTATTATTGAGCAGATTGACGAAATGATTTATCGTGAAGAAAATATCCTTTTCCCCATGTCATTAAATAATCTTACTGAGGATGAATGGATAAAGATTGCGAAAGAAAGTGATGAAATTGGTTTTTGTTTGATATCACCTGAAGATTGGAAACTAAATCGAAAGATAATTGATGATGAGCAAGCCGCATTAAAAGGCTATGTGAAGTTTGAAACAGGTATTTTATCTATAGAGCAACTTGAATTAGTTTTAAATCATTTGCCAGTCGATATCACGTTTATTGATCAAGACGATGTGGTCCGATATTTCTCCCATGGAAAAGAACGAATTTTTGCAAGAACGAAAGCAGTAATTGGCCGAACTGTGCAAAATTGTCATCCACCTAAAAGTGTTCATGTCGTAGAAGAGTTATTAGAAGACTTTAAAGCTGGGAGAAAAGATTCCGAAGATTTCTGGATTAATGCTAAAGGTATGTTTGTGTATATTCGCTATTTTGCAGTACGCAATGAAGCAGGAGAATATATAGGCACACTAGAGTTTACTCAAAATATTAAACCAATCAAAGAATTAGAAGGCGAGAAAAGAATATTATCGTAAATAAATAGACCCCTCATCATGGAGGGGTCTTCTCTATTCACCTTTTATGTTAAAAACGATCATTCATTCTTTTTTGCATATCTTCAACATCTACGTTTCTCATCATCCCATTTTCTCCATGACAATTGTTATACATGTCTTCTAATTGTTTCTCAGAGAAATTAGGATGCATTTTTTCCATGTAAGGCTTCATTGATTCGAAATTAATAATACCTCCATTATCATCTTGAGCAAATGCTGCGGTTCCAATTCCAACCAATAATAATGTAGTAATCAATCCGAATGCAAGCTTTTTCATAATATAATTCCCTCCTCATTACTTCTCACATATAGAATAATGTAAAATGGGTAAGAAAAGATGAAGTAGTTATGAACAAATAATGAAATAAGCGTTTTGTAAAATAAATTGCTTACAGAACATTTCTTTGTTTAAATAGTAGTACAGATTGAAATATTTCGACATACTTTTAAGCTTGGGGTGAATACGTTGGAACAACAAGTAAAAACCGTAAGACTCGCGGTTAACGGCGGCATAGGATTTGGTGCTAAACTAAATGCGAAGCAGCTACTTGCTCTAGCAAAATATATAAAAGAAGATAGTGAAATTGAATTAACAACTTTCCAACAGCTTTATATAGATGTACTTGAGGACAAAGTTGATGATGTAAAAGCCGAGTTTGAAAAGGTAGGACTGGCCATCTATCCAGTTGGGCTCTATGTTAAAAGTTTACGAACATGTGGTTTTTGCAAGGGTGCTGAGGAAGAAGGGATGCCAGTAGCAATTGAACTGAATAATAGAATTGCAGGCAGAGAGGTTCCATGGCCTTTACGCCCAGCTTATACAGGTTGTCCAAACGCTTGCGGGGAACCATTAATTAATGATATCGGTGTTATTAAGAAAAGAGATCACTTCGATTTATACATTGGCGGAAAAGCCACCGGAGAGAATGCTAGGACAGCTATCAAGTTCAGAGAGGGACTTACTCCAGATGAACTTTTTGAAACAGTAGAAAAACTACTAGATTTCTATAAAGAAAATGGAAAGAAACGTGAAGCATTATGGAAATTTATCAATCGAGTTGGGATTGATGAAATAAATGTAACTGTAGGTGCATAGAGAGAAAATGCTGACATTTTGATATGTCAGCATTTTTACTATCTATCTATGTGACAACTATTGTTTCCTTGTAGACTACTTCCTTGCCATCAACGATAAAAACTCCATGATTATTCCCATTTAACGTTACTTTTATATCGTATGTACCGGATTTCAGCTTATCTAAGTTGTAGTAATTACCATATAGTCGATTAATTTTCTTTCCATTTATGTAGATGTGAGCATGTCCCTCATTATAAGTAACATTTTCTGTTCCTACTTTTTCAGGTGCAAACTGAAAATTTTCAGTGTTAATTTGTAAAAGCCAGGTGCCAGAAGGGTCTTGAACAACTGAACCAGTAATACTCGGGGTACGCTCGGAGGCAGGGATAACAATGTGGTTTTCATGATGGGCATAAGCATGGTTCACTGCTGTAAAATGACTACTTTCATTATGAAAGTACAGCATCACTGAAACGATTGAAAAAATGATAATAAAGCTAACAAATCTATACATAACTCCCTCCATCTTATGAGCTAAGTACTGCATTATGCTCATTTTTATTTCGTCTAAGCAAATATCCAATTAAGAGTAAAATCACCCCTGATGCTAGAAAAGCAAGATCATAGGCAAGGGCATTTGGATCCCCTGGTTTTACCCGGTGTATTTGTAATAAGTGATGATTAATTATCCCTTCAATAAGATTAAAGGCTCCACCACCAATTAAAAACCAACCTACCAATAGCCGAATTCCTTTTGATAGATTACTTGGGTTTCCTGCAAACCATAATAAGAGTCCCCCAAGGACAAGCGTGATTGTAACAGCAAGGTGAAATAGGCCATCACTTATGATTTGACCAGGTCTATCTGTTGCCATGTATACACTATGCCACTGTAACAACTGATGAAAGATAATTCCATCTAGTGCACCTAAGAAGCCAAAGCCAAAAATGAAACTCCCAACGGTAATTAAGTCTTGTTTGGTTTTATTACTCATACAAAAACTCCCTTTATAATAAAAATTCAGAACATTATACCATTTTGACCAGGTAAGAGAATTTTATACTCTGAGGGGCGAAAGGCAAAATAAAAAGAACCATCGTTTCCGTTATAGGATGATTGGTTCTTGTGTTTAGTTCGATATAAATGATCTTTTTTTGTCTTTGTTATTCTTGTTTGTAGATCAGTTAATGCGTAAGGGCTTCTCCCTTTTTCAGGATTTCGTTTTCCTTCTCGAACAAGCTTATCTCGCAATTTTCTAGCCTGTGATTTCGCCATGTTTTTCACCTCATAGTATAGTATTTATAGATAGTATACAGTACTAATCTAGTTATCTCAAATGAACTTATCGTAAATATGTGCCTTCCGTACTAAATCAGGATAGTCTGTAATAACTCCGTGAATTTCTAAATTACGAACTTCATGGAACGTATCCAAACTATCCACACCCCAAACAAATGATTTTAATTGATGGTTTTGTAAAAGCCTTATAAACTCCTGGTCTGCAATCGGATAGTAGGGGTTTACATACAGACAATATTTTGAAATCTGTGAAAGTTGTTCAGAAGTAAAAGGTGTAATAGTAAGAACTCCTTTAGGAATGTTGGGTAACAGTCTATGAAACTTCTGTATAGAAGTACGATTAAAGGACTGAACAATAATCGAATCATCCGTAAGTTGATCTAGATGTCTCTTTTTTATTTCTTTTGCTAACCTCCTTTCAATACCCGGGTATAACTCAGGGTCCTTTAACTCAAGTAATAGACGAACTTCCTTTGAATAACGGTCAAGCACCTGGCCAAGAGTTGGTATTCTTTGATAGCGGAATGTAGGATGAAACCAGTTCCCTGCATCGTATTTTTGAAGTTCGTGAAGAAATAAATTACGAACTTCACCTGAACCATTTGTTGTTCGATCAATGGTCGAATCATGGATTACAACCAGTTCACCGTCTTTAGACATCTGAATATCTAATTCAATGAAATCAGCCTTTAGTTCAATAGCTTTGTCAAAAGCTGCAAAGGTGTTTTCAGGAGCATAACCTGCAGCTCCTCTATGTCCAATTGTGTATACATGAGAGGAGACTATGGGCTGTTTATCTTCAGCAATCATATTAAGTATTAATAAAAGAGTACCAAGCTTGGTTAAAAACATAATTATACTCCTCCTGTATAAGGCACTACATCAATAAAATATGTTTGTTTTATTTGTTTGTATAGGCTAACCCCTATACATAAATGAACCAGTTGAATAACATATAAACGATTAACCTACTTAGGGAGGTGCATGAGATGGCAGACAAGAAAGAAAAAGGAAAAAAACTCGAAGAAACTCATGATCATGAAGAAGAAAAAAGAATGGATTCATGGGAATTTTTCTGGGGAAGAATGCCCGCGTCACTGGATGAGGAGATTGAAGAAGAGTAGTGTGAATGAAATTTACTTCGCTTGAGCCCGAAAATAACGGGCTTTTTCTGTTGCGAGACAAGATTTTTATATCTTCCTGCTTTCCTACTGGATATGTCATAATATGATAAAGTGAAACTTCTAATCGGCTTTGTAAATGCTGTTTACACGAAGTTAGTCACATAGCCGTTGCCTAGGAAGTGGAATTTTGGTTCTTACTCCTCTGCTGTGAGTAGCAACGAGGACCTCCAACCTAGGCTTTTTCATCTTTTTGTTGTAAAAAGTCTTAGAGTCGGTAGTACCGAGATAAAGGCAACCTGGAGGATTGATATGCAGGAGAGACTGATTGAACTATTAATTAATTACGAGGAATGGGCAATTGCCATTAGTCTGTTACTTAACATCGCAATTAGTATTCTTGGATTTTTACCAAGTGTTTTTCTTACTGCAGCAAATTTATTGGTATTTGGTGTCTGGAAAGGCACGATGATTTCGTTTGTTGGTGAGGCTTTGGGTGCTGTTGTTGCCTTTTGGTTATATAGAAAAGGCTTTAAGAAATATACGGATCGGAAGCCGAAAGCTAATTCCTTTATACATAAATTACTCTCTGCAAAAGGAAGGGATGCCTTTTTATTTATTTTCACATTACGATTATTTCCTTTTATTCCATCGGGACTGGTTACTTTTACCGCGGCGATTGGAGAGGTTGGTGTACTTCTATTTGTGCTTGCTAGTTCGCTGGGTAAAATTCCTGCATTAGTTATTGAGGCTTATTCAGTTTATCAGGTATCTACAGGTACAACGCAAGGAAAAATCATTCTGACTGTTGTATCAATTGTAGGTTTAATCACGATTTTGGGTAGACTTGTAAAAAAATGATAGCTAAATAGAAATGAGGGTTGGGAATGGAGAACGGTAAGCATCGTATTTTACTGGTAGAAGATGAAGAAAAGATTGCTAGAGTACTGGAATTAGAATTGACCTATGAGGGTTATGAAACAGGAAAGGCTTTTGACGGTTTAGAAGGGTTGCAATTATTTCATGAGCAAGATTGGGACCTAGTTATTCTTGATGTAATGCTACCTGGGATTAGTGGTATTGAGGTGTTACGTAGAATTCGTGCATCACATTCTCAAACACCCGTAATACTCTTAACTGCGAAGGATTCTGTTGAAGACAAGGTTTCTGGATTGGATTTAGGAGCAAATGATTATATGACAAAACCCTTTCAAATTGAAGAATTATTAGCAAGGATTCGGGTTGCCTTACGCAATCGCCCCCAACAAGCACCCCACCAACATATAGTTGATACAAATTGGATAAATGTTGGTGAATTACGATTAAATGAAGGAACACATGATGTTATGCGAAAAGAAGATAGCATTGAACTAACTCCTAGAGAGTTCGATTTACTTGCTTATTTAATGAAAAATCAACGTCAGGTGTTAACAAGGGACCAGTTATTAAATGCGGTTTGGGGTTACGACTATTACGGTGATACAAACATAGTTGATGTATATATAAGATATTTACGAAATAAAGTTGATAAGCCATATGACCAACCACTTCTTCATACGGTACGTGGAGTTGGTTATGTGATAAAGGATACAAAATGAAGCTACGAAGTAAGATAAACCTATATACAGCCGTAATGTTTGTCGGATTATTAATTCTATTAAATATTGCCTCGTATTATACATTTAGCCAAATGATGCTACGAAGTGAATTAGATCGTACACAAGCAGAAGCAGAACGTGCCTTGAACGGCATTTCACAAGCTGGAAATGAAATCCCGGCACAAGATTTACTTCGGACTTATGTACCTTTTAATGGAATGCTGCAAGTTGTTCGACCAGATGGAAGTGTTACGGGACAAGTTCTTGTACCAGAGCAACAGGGACTTCGAGATTTCCCAACAACTTTTCATCAAACCCAACAAAGTAAAATCACTGAATATAATGGGGTTTCCCATGCGTTTGTGTCATTACCTGTTATATGGATTGACGGAGAGGTTGCGGAGCTACAAGTTATTGAAAACCTTTCACCAACAGATGCTAACTTAAAAACACTTCAAATCGTCCTGCTTGTCGTGACACTAATTGCAACCATTCCGGTATTAGTTTCTACAAGACTGTTAAGTAATTTTATTACACAGCCAATTACAACTATGATTGCAACTATGCGTGAGATTCGAAAAAGTGGACAATATAAGCGACTTGATAGTAAAAAGCAATCAAGAGACGAGCTTTCTGAGATGGGACAAACCTTTAATGAAATGATGGATTTATTAGAGGTGAACTTTGAAAAACAAGAAAACTTTGTTTCAAACGCTTCACATGAGTTGAAAACACCATTAACTGTGATAGAATCATATGCCAGTCTGTTAAAACGAAGAGGACAATCTGATCAAAATCTATTTGCTGAAGCTGTAGATGCGATTCTTTCAGAAGCGGTCCGGATGAGGGAGTTAACACAGCAGCTTTTACTACTTGCAAAACATGAAGAGCAGTGGAAGCTAAGTCTAGAATTTATTATGTTGGACCAGCTTGTTGAAGAGTCGATTCGTTCATTCCGTGAGGGGTATCACCGCGAGATAGAACTAATTGTCGAGGACCGAAAAATGATAAAAACTGATCGCCAAAAGCTAAAACAAATATTATACATTTTAATGGAAAATGCACTTAAATACAGCGAAAAACAAATAACTACAATAGTGGGTACCGAGAATAACAAATCAGTTATAAAAATAATTGATCAGGGTATTGGTATACCTGCTAATGACGTGGATAAAGTGTTTGAACGTTTTTATCGAGTGGATAAAGGAAGAGGCAGAAAGACAGGTGGATATGGTCTGGGACTTTCTCTTGCAAAAGAGATAGCAGATGCTATTGGTGCTGAGATAAAGCTTGAAAGTGAAGAAGGTAAGGGGACTACTGCTACTATTTTTCTACTGGAGGATAAATCTCATTAATTTCTCAGAATGATTTTGTATAGTTTAAAGCAAAGAAACATTAGGAGTGAGTAAAGTGAGAAAAATAAATCTTCGTACAACAATAATAGCTGTATTGATAGTCTTTGTGGCAACATTTGGAGTATGGCAACTCACAAAAACGTATCCATCTGCAGAACCACTATCAGAAAGTGATGCAAGTAAACTGGTAGAAGGTATGTACAATGGGAAAATTATCGGAGATATTACGATTGAAGGAGAAGTCTACAAAGTCACCTTTGAACTAGAGACAGGAGTTTATGAAATAAATGTACATCGTGAAACAGGGGAAGTTACCAATCTAACCAAAATACCACAAGAGGAGCTTTTAAAAGAATTATCGGAGGAGAATATTCGAGAAATTATAAGGTCACAACAAGCGGGTGATATAGAGAAAATTGAACGAAAAGAAGAAGAAAAACAAGCTTATTTTTATGTGCAGGTTCAAGGAAATGAGGGCAATGTTAACTATAAGCTTGATGCAATAACAGGTGACATTGTAGAAGTTATTCAACAAGAAAATATTGATCAACCAAATACACCTGTAAATGATCCCACTAATCCTCCAAATGAAACAGTCCGAAGAATAACTGAGCAGGAAGCAATCCAAATTGCTCTACAGCAAATTAGAGGAAAAGTGGATGAAGTTGAACTTGAAGAAAAGAACGGCCAGCCTTATTATTTTGTTGATATAGAAAATGAAGAAAAAGAAGAAGAAGGCACAGTACAAATACATGCTATTTCAGGTGAAGTAATTACAATCGTGTGGGATGATTAAGTCTCTGAGAAGAATATATCTTATTTCTCATCAATTTCTCATTTTATTATCTGAGATTCCTCATTTTAGTTGTCTATGATGTAAGTAGACCAAATAAAGGAGGAAAAACAAATGAAAAAAAATATTTTATTAATCGGAGTTACAACTGTAGTACTTCTAGGTGGAGCTGTTGGAGTGGGAGCAATCGCAAATGACAGCAAAGCTTTAGCAAGCAAAGAGTCCATTATATCAATTGAGAAAGCAAAGGATATTGCTAGTAAGGAAGCAGAGGGTGCAAAAGTTGAAAGCATTGAACTTGAGCGTGAACATGGTCAATGGGTTTACGATGTTGACCTTGACTTCCCAGGTAGTGATGACGATATTGAGGTTGATGTAAGTGCTGTTACTGGTGAAGTGGTAAAGGTTGACGATGACAGAGACGATACTAAAGGTGATGTTTCAAATAACACTTCCACAAACAATGCACCAAAGTCAGTAAGCGATACACCAACAACTAAGCAAATCACTATAGAAGAAGCAGTAGAAATTGCGACAAAAGATACTCAAGGTAAGATTGTTGAAGCAGAGTACGATGACGACGGATATTATGAAATTGAAATGAAGCATGAAGGAAACGAGATTGAATTTAAAATCTCTGCCAAAGATGGTTCGATCTTGAAAAAAGAAGTAGACAACGATGACAATGATAATAAATAACCTAATATTTTAAGGACTCCAGAATATTGGGGTCCTTTTTTGATTATATGAAGGCTAAAAATATCTACATATATAAACTTAATCACAACTACCTTCTATCCTAATGGAAAATTGGATAATATGTAATATCCGGTTATCGTTACGGATTTTGTGTAAAGCTAACAATGACACAGAAGAATGAGGTTGATGTAGATGACATATGTATTATTGTTACTAGGTTTTGCTTTACTAATAAAAGGTGCTGATTATTTTGTAGAGGGATCCTCAAGCATCGCATCGTTACTTAAAGTTCCGCCTATATTAGTAGGTCTAACCATTGTTGCATTTGGAACTAGTTCCCCTGAAGCAACGGTCAGTATTATTGCGGCACTCGAGGGTAATGCTGATGTAGCAGTCGGTAATGTTGTGGGAAGTAACATTTTTAATATTACCTTCGTAGTTGGACTAACTGCGTTTCTAAATCCACTAAAGGTAGAAAACGCAACAATACGAAAAGAAATTCCTTTTACATTTTTGGGTAGTATTACGCTATTAGTCCTAATAAGTGATATTGCATTAAAAACATCTGAAACTAATATCATTAACCGAAGTGAAGGACTCATTTTATTACTGTTTTTTGCGGTATTTATGTATTACATATTAGAAGCAGCAAGGAATAATAGAACGGCAATAACCGAAGAGGCACCAAAAGATAAAAAGTGGGGTAAGTATATCCTTTTAACACTGGGAGGACTTGCAGCTATAATTTTTGGTGGAGATTTAGTGGTAAACAATAGTATTAAAATCGCTTATTCATTTGGAATGAGTGAAACACTGGTAGGTCTAACCATTGTTGCAATAGGTACATCCTTGCCTGAGCTTGTTACATCAATAACAGCCGCAATCAAAAAGCAAAGTGAAATTGCATTAGGGAACATAGTTGGTAGCAATATCTTTAATATCTTGTTTGTGCTTGGGGCATCCTCCATAATCTCACCATTACCAGTTGATCCTAAAATTTTTATAGATGTCTTTCTAATGATACTTTTTACAATCGTTTTGTTTTTCTTTACAAAATCAGAATACAGAATCGCGAAATCAGAAGGAATCATTCTTGCCGCAGCATACATTGTATACATGGTTTTCATTATTCTAAGAGGGTAAAAAAAGGACCAAACTCGGTCCTTTTATTATTGTCCAAAAAAGATAATGAATAAGAAATATATGGCCATGATACTGAGTCCTAATGGTAGTCCTACTTTAGCCCATTCTTTGCTTGTAATTTGCAATTTACCTGCGGCAATAATATTAGGAATATTCCCTGGTATCAGCATGCCACCACTAATTAACAAGCCTAATAAAATCGATTGTATTGTAAAGTGGTCCATGGCAGGACTAATTTCTGCTGCTGCGAGAGTTGCATTATCAAGTACTGCTGAAATCATATTAATCCAATATAAGAGCAAAGGATCAAGTCCGATGAAGTACTTATTAATCATTGGCTCAAACCCTGTACCCAAAAGGGTAAGTCCCATTACAAAAAAGTAAACCTTTAATGCTCGAACAAAAATTTCTTCATAGGCTTCTTTATTAGACTTTCCTTTTATGATTTCCTTTTTTAATTTAGGCGGCTCTACCAATAGTGCAGCCAGTAATCCAAAAATTAGAAAGGATGCAATAATCTGCGGACCAATTAACCCCATTAAAAAGAAGAAATCCTCATTTAATTTACTGATTGCAATTGTAGATAATGGCTCTCCAATGGGAGTTAATGCAGCTCCCAAGCCGATTGAAAAGCAAGCTAGCACGACAAAACGAATCGCGTGTGTACGTTGAAGATGCAGCGAACTCACAATGAGTACAAGCACTAGTGCAGCAATAATCGCAGTAATGACGCTAGAAACCACTCCTAGAAAAATCACAACTAGTCCGATAAAAAGGCGGAATGGTATTCTACGACTTAACCCAATGATGGATCTTTGTAATGGTGACTGAAACCACTTGAATAATAAACCTGCTAAGAGTACTGCAATTGTAATTTTAATAGGATCGCTTGCTGCTTTAACGAATAGATCTTCGTTAAGAACTCCACCAACTATAGCGGCTGCCAACCCCATGATAAACAAAAAGATCTCCAAATTGTTTTCTACCATACGCACTGTGAACGGTAAAAATAAAACGAGGACAAGTATTACTACTAAACCAATAATCATAAACATTACCCCAACTTTGTATTTTTTTCGTTACTCCCAGACGTGAGTGGAGTACTATATTCATATGCACCATTTCGGACAAACTTGCCAAAGGTTTTTCGTTTCGAATTATGACAAGCTTAGAATTTTTATAAAAAAATTAGAAATTCTGTAACGAAATTGAAACTCATGGAACTAATACTATGAAATGACAAATGCTTCTGAAATAAGGGAGATGCAAAATGGAGCTAGAGGAACTATATAAAGAAATCCAACCTAGAATATATGCTTTTTTCTATGTGAAGACCTCTAGCAAAGAGATTGCAGAGGACTTAACACAAGAAGTTTTTTATGAGGCAATAAAAAGTTTGCCCTCTTTTTCACACAAATCAAGTATCCAAACTTGGTTATTTTCAATAGCAAACAACCGGTTGAAAAAACATTACCGTTCTAAAAAGTATCAGGGTCAGCTTAATGAAATGATACTTAACGATGAAAGAAATACAGTTACTCCTGAGCAAGAGCTTTTAAAAAATGAGGAAAAACAGGGCCTTATTAATCAAATTAATGAACTGGATGAAGTATCAAAAGAAGTTGTGACATTACGGGTCTACGGAGAATTATCGTTTAAAGAGATTGGCAGTTTACTTGGGAAAAGTGAAAACTACGCAAGGATAACATTCCATCGAGCAAAGCTTAAGCTGCATAAGGAAATGGAGGGATACCATGGATAAGCACGTACAATCAATCGTAGAAGATTTACTTCCGCTATATAATGAAGGTCTTTTAAGTGAAACAACGACAGAATGGCTGGAAAAACAAATAAAAGGTAATGAAGAACTTGAGAAGATAGTGAAGCAATCGTCTACTCCTTTAGTAAAAGAAGAAATTGAGTCACCTGTGGAACACGATAAAATGATAAAAGCGATTAAACGTAAGCTCTCCATTTATCAACTGATTTTTGTGGGACTCTCATTTTACTTAGCGATCAATACGTCGATTTTAAATGAGAGCTTTGGATTTATTTTATGGTACGCGGTATTAGGCGTTGTAACATTTCTCTTTTATAAAGATATGAAAATTGTATTTTATATCTCTGTACTACCTATTTTTATCTGGTCGATAGGAGGAAGTATCTCAGATTACGTCAACGGTCAAATTGATCACACTCAATCATTCATCAAATTTTTACTGCAAACAACTGCTGGTTCTTTCTTTCTAGCAATGATTCACTATTTATTTGCGCTCATTGGGAGTGTAATGGGTCTGCTGATTTTAAAGATAAAAGAGAGAGGGTAACGAAATATGAAAAAGAAAAAGATTATATCCAGCGTAATACTTGCGCTCTTAGTACTTTTTGTTTTGTATGTTTATAACGCCTTTAATGGTAATCCAATAAGTAAATTTTACGCGACAAAGGTGGTAGAGAACTATTTGTCCGAGACCTATCCAGAACGGGAATTTCGGGTTGATGAAGGGTTTTATAACTTCAAATTTTCAGAGTATAGTTTCAACGTGATAGAAATTGGCAGTGTAGGTGAGCAAGAAAGTAAGGAATACGGTCCTAGGGAATATGAGTTTACTGTAAGAGGATTTATTAAACCATTTGTTAATATCGATAGTATCTATACAGAGAACCTAGATCAACCTCTAATCACAAAGTTAAGTGAAGAGGCTCAGAATGAAATCCAAACATTGTTGGCTAAAGAGGTACCTTCAGTAGCAGGTGTCGGTGTTATGATTGAGGTTCAAAAGGGGACTTATCCTGAAACTACTGAATGGAATAAAGAGTTAAAGCTTGAAAAACCAATCGATATGCATATCGTATTAGATGCAACAACATCCTCGAAAGACGATGTGTTCAAGGAATCAAAACAGATTCAGAAGATCCTTAATGAAAATGGCTACAACTATGGTTCTGTAAACATTAATGCGAATGTAATCGAGGTTAAAGGTGGAGACATTTCGAAAGATGAACTGGGTTATGTAAAATTTGCTCTTTCGTTTGGGACAGATACAGAGATTAAAAAGAAGGACATTGAGGAGTTTAATTGATTGGCTTTCCCTAAGTGTTTTGGGCACTTGGGGTTTTTCTTTGGAGCTCTTTTTAGTCTGAATTCCAAACTAATGGCTTTTCGTACCCACTCAAATCAGGATGAGGTTGAGGGACTGAGTGGGTAAGAAACAGGGTAAACGAACCCACTCAAGTTTGATATGCTATAATAACTAGTTACTAAATTGGAGCACAGTCCGGCTCAAACAAACAAAGGTTAAACCACAATATATAAAATTCCAACAGCCTCTGAAACCTCACATCCCACATCACAAAAAAGTTTTCCACCTTTAAAACATTATAATTGACAACTTTTTCACTCAGGAATATAGTTAACTATGTTAATAGTTAAACAGTTTAACAGTTCAATTGTAGAATAGTTTAACTTTATTCAAAGTATTATGCGTTTAAGTAAAAAGAAGGTAACTAGACCATAAAATTCATTAGGAATTCAATTTCCGACTGAATAAAGTTAGAGCCTTCGGCGGATGTCACAGATTTCGAAAGGAGTTGACTCGTGTAAACACGAGTCCGAAATCTGGACGCAAATCCGCCAAGGCGTATTTGATTGTGGAGGTGAATATATAAAAGTGTCAAACACAAATATTAAGGAATTAGTTGATAGGTATTTAGCGGTTTCATTCTCAGTTCAGACAAAAGCGGAGTCACTCGTTAAGGAGCAGATTGGTAGTGATTTAACAAATGATCAGCATTATACGCTTCGATATATTAACAAGGTTGGCTCATGTACATCAACTGAGTTAGCAGAAGTGTTTGATGTGAAAAAGAGTGCAATTACCGCTATCATCAATCGCCTTTGGGAAAAAGGGTTAATTCAAAGAACACGCGATGAGAATGATCGCAGACTTGTATACTTAACACTTTCAGAAAAAGGAAATGAACTTTTTTCAAAAACGGAAGAACGTGTCCATAAGTTAGTTGAATCAATTATCGGTGGTTTTGATGAAAAGGAAATCATTCAATTCCTAGAAACCTATGAAAAGCTGAATGAGGTATTAATACAGATTAAAGATTGTAAGGTGGAGGAATAAGCGTGAACTTTATTATTAAACGGAAATGGTTTGTAATCATTGCGTGGATTGCGGTTGTTGCTGGATTATTTATGCTTGCACCTAATATGGCTGACCTCGTACGTGAAAAAGGTCAGATAACAGTACCTGATGAATATTCGTCTTCAATAGCTGGTAAGATTCTAAAGGATGCAGAGGGACAGGATGGTACAGGTGATGTTACACAGGTCGCACTTGTATTCCATGATGAAGATAAGCTAACAGCAGATGAAATACAAGAAGCGGAAAGAGCTATTCGAATTTTAGAAGAAAATAAAGATGAAATAGGTATTACAGACATCCTAACTCATTTTAATGAAGAAAGCTTAGAAGAACAGCTTGTGTCAGAAGATGGAAAGTCAATCCTAGCTTCAGTTAGCGTAAGCTGGAATGACCGCGAACCAAAAGAGGTAAGTAAGGTTCTTTATGAAACAATCGAAGATGTAAATGTAGATCACTATTACACAAGTGAATGGCTAATTAGTGAAGACTTAATTAATAGCTCTCAAGAGGGATTGAAAAAAACAGAGGGCATTACAGTTGTCTTTATCCTTGTTGTATTATTATTGGTGTTTAGATCATTAGTTGCACCAATTATTCCACTTTTAACAGTAGGTTTCTCTTATCTTGCATCTCAGTCAATTGTAGCGATGCTCGTTGATAAGTTTGATTTCCCGATTTCAAACTATACGCAAATTTTCTTAGTAGCGGTCTTATTTGGTATCGGAACAGATTACTGTATTCTATTATTAAGTCGTTTTAAGGAAGAATTATCGCTTAGAGAAACAGTCTCTGAAGCGATTGTTGAAACATATCGTAATGCAGGACGTACAGTATTCTTCAGTGGTCTTGCGGTAATGGTTGGTTTCGCAGCAATCGGTTTTTCACAGTTTATTTTATACCAATCAGCAGTTGCGGTTGCTATAGGAGTTGCGCTTCTTTTAGGAGCTCTGTTTACAATCGTTCCATTTTTCATGGCTGTCTTAGGAAAGAAAATTTTCTGGCCATCTAAAAAGAGTGCTGAACATGGAGACAGTAAAATATGGGCATTGGCTGGTCGTTTTTCTTTAGGCCGTCCACTTCTATCATTAGCGGTTGTAGCGTTAATAACTGTTCCATTCTTACTAACGTATGATGGTGAATTGTCTTATGACTCACTTGAAGAATTAAGCGGGGATGTAAACTCAATTAAGGCATTTAATGCAATTGCGGGTAGCTTTGGTCCTGGTGAATCAATGCCTACGCAAATTGTACTAAAAAATGATGAAGAAATGGATTCAGTTGAATACATCGAATTAGCGGAAAAAATTAGCCGTGAAGTTGAGAAAGTAGATTTGGTTGATAATGTTCGTTCTGTTACAAGACCAACTGGTGAGCCAATAGAAGACTTATTTGTCTCAAATCAAGCAAAAACACTTGAAGAAGGTTTAGGAGAAGGAAAAGATGGTTTAACTCAAATCAGTGACGGGCTTAAGGAAGCAAGTGGAGAATTAGCAAAATCTGAACCAGAGTTAAAAACTGCAACCGATGGAATTGGAGAATTAATTACTGGTACGAACAAAATGAAGTCAAGTATCACAGAAATTCAAACAAACCTATCTATAATAGAATCTGGTATCCGCCAAGGTACAGGTGGAATTGATACGATGATTTCTGAAGTGGATAAGGCTAGAGCGGGAGCAGAAGAACTTCAGGCTTATTACAATAATGATATACTACCAGGTTATAAAAAAGCCCAGGGTGGTATAGCAACTCTTCATGGTCACTATGAAGGCATATCTACTTTATTATCACAAATGTCAGAAGGCGTAAATAAGCTAAATGAAGGCGGATTTACTTATCTAGAAGGATATTACATCCATGCTGTTAGTGGAGAGAGCCTTGCTTCCGATGAAATCTATAAGGGGATGAAGAAATCCTTAAAAGGAATTCCAGAGCTATCAGCGGGTATTAAAGAGTTGAACGCACAACTTTCAGAAGTAAATAAAGGTATGGTTGAAGCAAACACTGGTTTTGAAGCTCTCCTAAAAGAACAAGCAGCCCTTCCATCAGGACTAAAACAACTAATTGACGGTCTTGGGGAATTAAAGGCAGGACTTGCGGAAGCAGCAAATGGCCAAGGTCTAATTATCAGCAATATCCCAAAGCTTTCAAACGGTTTAGCTGATATTGGTGATGGACAGCAACAGCTATTAGATGGTTTCGGAAGTTTAGGTGGTCAATTAACTCAATTAACAGATGGGTTAACACAAAGTGCGGAAGGCTTAGAACAAGTATCGGATGGACTAGGTTCTGCCCAAGAATATTTGACTAATCTATCAAACTCAGAAGATTTAAATGCATTTTATATGCCTGAAGAGGTACTAGAAAGTGAAGACTTTGCACAAGTTCTAGACACGTATATGTCTAAGGATCGTAAAGTAATGACACTTGATATTATCTTTGAAGCAAGCCCTTATTCAAATGAGGCAATGGCTCAAATTCCTGAAATTACAGATGCAATTGAGCGAGCTACGAAAGGAACGAAATTAGAAAATGCAGATGTTGCATTAGGTGGTATTACAAGTACCAATACAGATCTAAGTACAATGTCAGAGCAAGACTACTCTCGTACAATCGTACTTATGTTTATCGGTATTTCGTTAATTTTAGTATTCTTGTTCCGTTCATTGATCATGCCAGCATATATCATTGGTTCATTGATTCTAACGTATTACACATCAATGGCTATTAACGAGGTAATCTTTGTAAATATCTTAGGTTACACAGGAATTAGCTGGGCAGTTCCTTTCTTCGGGTTTGTTATTCTTGTTGCATTAGGTGTTGACTACAGTATTTTCTTAATGGACCGCTTTAACGAGTACAGAGATTTACCTGTAGCACATGCAATGCTTCAAGCAATGAAGAAGATGGGTACAGTTATTATTTCAGCAGCGATTATATTAGGCGGTACGTTTGCAGCAATGATGCCGTCAGGAATGTTATCGCTACTGCAAATTGCTTCAATAACCTTAATCGGTCTCATGTTATATGCCTTTATTATTCTTCCATTATTTATTCCAGTAATGGTGAAAAACTTTGGTATTGCAAACTGGTGGCCGTTTAAACGCCCAAGTAACTAAAAAAGTGAGGTGCCCTAATGGGTACCTCATTTTTCAATAAACCATTTTAGTCCTCAGCAGCCATTGCGTCTGCTTTGGTTTGATGTACAGTTCCAAATGGATGCTCTGGTGGAGCATAAATAGTATAGAGCTTAAGCGGTGAATCGCCTATATTTGTAAGATTGTGCCATTTTCCGGCAGGAACCATAATTGCAAAGTCATCATACACTCTTGTTTGGAAGTTTAAATTATCCCTGGAATCTCCCATCTGAACCAGACCTTGGCCCTCTTCAATACGGAGGAATTGGTCAACTGTTGGATGAATTTCCAAACCAATATCCTCTCCCACACCAATACTCATGACTGTTACTTGTAGATTATCTCCAGTCCATATGGCAGTCCGAAAAGTGTTATTTTGCTTTGTTGCCTCTTCGATATTTACAACAAAAGGCTGCTTACCATAATCCTTCAAAACAATGGGGTAGGATTCAGATCGTAATCCATATCCATACTGGCTAGCATATGGTGTATGAAAATACCCAGGCTGTGTTCCATAAGTAGTTAAAGGAGCATTTACATAATATGAATAGGGACATGTACACCTATAAGGGGCATAATACATTCTACTTATTCCCTCCTAAGACTTTAATGAGATATCCTATGCTCTAGGCGAGGGAACGTGCTTGTTATTATATATGCATATTATTCTAAATAGCTACGATATATCTTACTTAGTTTTTCTGTGAATTGCTCAATTGGAACAAATCTTGCTTCACGTAAGTATTCTTTCCCATCTATAAACAAAATTAATACAGGTACTGTAAATATAGATAAGAAGCCTGCTATCTCTTCTACATCATCTGCATTTACATAGCCTTTCTTAATCTCTGGAAAATCGCTCATTACCTCTTTTATTTGTGGTAAAAGAGCGTGGCAAACACTGCAATTTGTTCTTGATATATATAGAAAAGAGAGTCCCTGAATTTCCTTGAAAGACTGGACTTCTTCAATCGATGTTAATGTTTGAAATTCTCTCAAGATTAATTTCACCCTTTAAACTGTTTTTATCGACATGTTGATACAAGGTTCGTGATAGTCCAATCATAAACAAATGAGAAAGGATTCGTTTCAATAGATAGTTATCTTTTACTTTTAACAACCCACTATTTACTAGTGCGGCATCAATAACGATATTACATAAAAAATTCAGCGGCAGATAGATCATCCCTGTTTGGCTTGAGAACAATATATTTACTAAAGAAATTACTAAACTATACAAGGGAGCAATAATAAAATGCTCGTTCCAAGAGCGAAAAAGACCTCTTCCAAACCAAAATTTATCTCGAACAGCATTAACATACATTCGGTTTACATCAGTTACTACAACAATAAAGTAATGTGCTGTTTTTAAAACCCATTCTTTATTCTCTGTTAGCAATTTATAAATAACATCACTTAGTACAAAATAAATATTTAAAAATATAAAGGAATAAGTTGGTCTCCACCAGTTTACTTTATAAACTTTTAATCGTAAAAATAAGTTCTCAATACAAAAATAACCTAAGGTAAATCCAAATTTCCATTTCCACCCCTTTTTAAATACAGCAAGAAATGTAGCAGAAATTGGAACAAAAAGAGCCTGAGACATAATCGCACCCAAAATATTATCAAGATAACGATGATTCATAACTTTAGGTATATACCTGTAGGCTTTCCATAAATTAAGGACAAAGTATTCAAATAAGTATGCTAAACCAATGTTTGTTAACAGTAACATCCATTTGTATTTATCTTTTTTTGCTTTTATTAAACGGTACAATAAGAAAAGATGAATGATTCCTAAAATAATAAAAGGAATAGAGTTTTTGTTAATAAAGTTCCTATTTTTCAATATTTCCACCACTATTCGTTTGTGACTTATGTTTAGTATTCTAATTTTGTATAGTAGATATCCAAATCGTGAGTAATTAAAAAGAGTATGCTTACAAAAAAGTGCAAGCATACTCTTTTAAGATTAATTATGATAAACAGCAGAATACGTTTTCCAACCGCCATCTAGATTTTTTACCTTAAAACCATTTGCCATCAGAATACGCGTTGCTAAGTAACCTCTTAGGCCAACTTGACATGATACATAGATTGCTTGACCCTTAGGAAGATCAACTAGACGCTCACGGATATCCCCAAGTGGGATATTTACTGAACCTTTGATAAATCCAGCTTTTCTTTCATTAGGCTCACGAACGTCTATAAGCAATCCTCCATCTTCAACAATTTCATCAATTTCATGCCACTGTACAGTCTCAACACCCTCATCAATGATGTTTGTTGCAACATAACCTGCCATATTTACTGGATCTTTTGCAGATGAGAAAGGAGGAGCATATGCTAGCTCAAGTTCAGTTAAATCAAACACCGTTAATCCACCCTTAATTGCTGTCGCAATAACATCAATGCGTTTGTCAGCTCCGTGAGCCCCAACAGCCTGTGCTCCAAAAATCTTTCCTGTAGCTTCCTCGAATATTAATTTTAAAGCTATAGGATGTGCACCAGGATAATAGCCCGCATGTGAAGTAGGATGAATATGAATAACGTTATATTCAACTCCGAGTCTTTGTAACACTTTTTCGTTATTACCTGTTGTTGCCACGGCTAAATCAAATACCTTCGCAATTGCTGTACCTAATGTTCCGTGGTATTTTTCACTTTTACCGTAGATATTGTTTGCAACAATTCGACCTTGTCGGTTAGCTGGACCTGCAAGAGGTACCATAGCCGCAGTTCTGCTCATAAAGTCAATGACTTCAATAGCATCACCTAGTGCAAAAATAGATTCATCACTTGTTTGTAGGTATTCATTGACTCTTATGCCGCCACGCTCACCTACATCAAGACCAGCATCTGCAGCTAACGTATTCTCTGGACGAACCCCGATAGATAGAATAATCATATCTGTGCTTACTGTGTTTCCACTTGATAAAACAACTATCTTACCTTGATCTTCAAACGCTTTTACACCATCCTCTAAGAGAAGGTTTACGCCTTTTTCATTTAGATGTTTGTGGACGATTGCTGCCATTTCATAATCTAGTGGTGCCATTACTTGGTTTGCCATTTCAATCAGTGTAACTTTTACACCACGGTCAACCAGATTTTCTGCCATTTCTAATCCGATGAAGCCACCACCAACAACTACTGCTTCTTTTGGTTGTTCATTGTCAACAAAGCCTTTTATTTTATCTGTATCTGGAATATTACGAAGTGTAAATACGTTCTCAGCTTCGTTTAATCCTGGAATCGGTGGAACAAGTGGTTTTGCTCCAGGAGAAAGCACTAGTACATCATAGCTTTCTTCATATACCTCACCTGATTGTAGGTTCTTAACATAAATCGTTTTATTATCACGATTGATCTTTGTTACTTCACTTAAGTTACGAATATCTAAATTGAATTTCTTACTCATTCCCTCTACGGTTTGAACAAGTAGTTTTTCACGTTTTTGGATCGTCTCACCGATGTAGTATGGTAAGCCACAGTTTGCGAATGAAATATGTTCGCCTCTTTCAAATAACACAATATGAGAAGTTTCATCTAGTCTTCTTAATCTTGCTGCTGCAGTTGCTCCTCCTGCTACTCCACCAACAATAACAATTTTTTTATTCATATTAACTAGCTCCTTTTTAGTATACTAATACCCCTATACCTATATTAACCTCAAATAAGATAGAATCAATGTGATAATTGTCACGATTATCAGAAGTAAATATATGGAAGGTAAAGTGTGAGAATGCTTCATAAAAGTAATCGAATAATAAAAAGGAAAGGAGTGGAACTACTTGCAATTTGATCACACTGTTAGTACTAATAAAACTATCGATGAAGCGATACAGAGCATAGAAGAAAATTTAAAGGACGAAAAGTTTGGGGTTTTATGGAACTTTGATTTAAAGGAAAAGCTTCAATCAAAAGGGTTGGATTTTCAAAGTGAATTTAAAGTCCTTGAAGTATGTAATCCATATGAGGCACATCGGGTAATTAGTGAGAATTTAATGGCTGGATATTTTTTGCCTTGTAAGATTGTTGTATATAATGACCATGGAGAAACAAAAATCGGAATGCCAAGGCCAACGTCGTTAATTACTATGATGAATAATGAAAAGATCCAAAGTCTTGCTAAAGACATTGAAGAACGCTTGATTACATGCATCGATAAAAGTGTGTAAAATCTATAGTTGGATGTATTTATTAATGCATCCACTTTTTTATTTTTAGATGTTGACATAATACCCTGTACGGTATATTATGAATCGTGTGAGGTAAATCACACTTTGTTAATTAAGCAAAAATCGAATGGGTTGACACCCACTTTTATTTTAGTTATTATCATACCCATAGGGGTACACGTAAGCGAAGATCGGAGGAAAAAATATGAAAGTTGATAAAGTATTAGATGCAAAGGGCTTAGCTTGCCCAATGCCCATTGTAAAAACTAAGAAAGCAATTGATGGCCTAGAAGCAGGTCAAATCCTTGAGGTGCTTGCAACTGATAAGGGTGCTAAAAATGATTTAAATGCATGGGCTGCTTCAACGGGTCATGAATTAGTTGAAACTAAAGAAGAAAATGATGTCTTATATTTCTATATTAAAAAAGGTTAATACTTTTTAAAAAAATCGGGGGTAAAAGAATGACTGAAACAAAAAAAACAACAATTGTATTATTTAGCGGTGACTATGATAAGGCTATGGCTGCCTATATTATTGCGAACGGTGCTGCAGCATATGATCATGAAGTAACAATCTTCCATACCTTCTGGGGCTTAAATGCTTTACGTAAGGATGAAGAGATCAAGGCGGATAAGACCTTCATTGAAAAGGTGTTTGCAAAAATGATGCCAAAAGGCGCAGATAAGCTTGGACTTTCTAAAATGCATATGGCAGGTATGGGTCCAAAAATGATTAAAGATGTAATGAAAAAGCACAATGCAATGACGTTACCACAACTTATTGAAATGGCCCAAGAGCAAGACATTAAGCTAGTTGCTTGTACGATGACTATGGATTTACTTGGCCTAAAACAAGAAGAGCTTTTGGATAATGTAGAATTAGCAGGCGTTGCGGCTTATTTAGCAGATGCTGAAGATGGCAATGTGAACCTCTTTATCTAATGAAATTGGGCATTACGCCCTTACAAAATAGGAGGCAATAAACATGGAATATCTAAACTATATCGTCTTTGCATTAATCGCCATTTTTATTGTACAACGTCTTATACCAACAAAAGGTATTCGAAATATAACAACTATCGAATTAAAAGATGAACTAAAAGACAAAAACAAGCAATTTATAGATGTTCGTACTCCTGGTGAGTTTAAGGGTTATCACATTAAAGGTTTTAAAAACATGCCACTTCATCAACTCGCGCAAAAAGCTAATGAACTCTCTAAAGATAAAGAAGTCGTTGTCATTTGTCAGAGTGGCATGAGAAGTCAAAAAGCAAGTAAACAACTGAAAAAATTAGGATTTAAAAACATTACGAATGTAAAAGGCGGAGTAAGCGCCTGGAGATAAATAATCTACTAAGAAAATAGGGAGGAATTTAAGATGAAACAACTAACAGCTAAAGAAGTTGAAACAATGCTAACTAATGGTGAATCATTAAATATTATTGATGTTCGTGAAGTAGATGAAGTTGCAGCAGGAAAAATCCCTGGAGCTGTGAATATTCCTCTAGGTCTAATTGAATTTCGTATGCACGAGCTGGCCAAATCTAAGGAATATGTAATGGTTTGCCGTTCAGGTGGTAGAAGCGGAAGCGCTTCACAATTCTTAGAAGGCCAAGGATTCAAAGTAATTAACATGGTTGGCGGAATGTTAACATGGGAAGGCGAAGTAGAGTAATTTTTTTACCTGCGATCATACCTATACAGGTATTTGAGTGTATTTATGTAGACTGCATCAATGTCTGACCATACTATTAAATGTTATTTAGGGGGTACCTTAATGGAATCAATTAAAACAAATCTCATATTGGATGCGAAAGGGTTAGCTTGCCCAATGCCAATTGTAAAAACAAAGAAAGCAATGAATAATATGGAAGCTGGTCAAGTGCTGGAGGTTCAAGCAACTGATAAGGGTTCAAAAGCCGATATTAAAGCATGGGCTGAGAGCACAGGTCATCAATATTTGGGGACAATTGAAGAAGGAGAAGTGTTAAGACACTATCTTCGTAAAGCAAGCGGAGAAGAAGCAACAGAAAAAAAACATGCTACTATTGTTTCAAATGATGAATTAGAAGCTGCAATTTCTTCTGGAAAAGATATTCTTGTTCTTGATGTACGTGAAGCTGCAGAATATGCATTTAACCATATTCCAGGAGCTATTTCTATTCCGCTAGGAGATTTAGAGGAAAGAATGAAAGAACTAAATGAAGAAAAAGAAATTTATGTAGTTTGCCGTACGGGTAGTCGTAGTGATTTAGCTTCACAAAAACTTACTGAAAAAGGTTTCAAAAACGTAATAAATGTCGTGCCAGGAATGAGCAATTGGAATGGAAACTCAACAAGCCTAACAAATTAATTAAAGGAGTAATGAAACTATGAATACTGTTACAGTATACACTACAACTCGTTGTCCTTATTGTGTAATGCTTAAAAATTTCCTAACAGACCAAAACATCACTTTTAAAGAGATAAATGTTGAAGCTAAGCCTGAATTGATGCAATATGTAGTTGAAAAAACTGGTCAGCTAGGTGTGCCTCAAACAGATGTAAATGGGAAATGGGTTTTAGGTTATGATCCAAATGGCATTATGACTGCGCTTAGAAACTAGAATGTAAATTTTTTTAATTAAAAATATACCTTAGGGGGTAATTTAGATATGACAGTTAATGTTATGGCAGCAAAAGACGTTACAAAAAAAATCTTTGATAAAGAGCCATTATTCATCTTAGACGTTCGTAATGAGAGTGACTTTATCGATTGGAAAATTGAAGGTGCAAATTTTGATTACTTTAATATTCCATATTTTGAATTACTTGATGGAGTAGAAGAAATTCTTGAAAAACTACCAAAAGACAAAGATATCCTGGTTGTTTGTGCAAAAGAAGGATCTTCCATTATGGTTGCTGATATGCTTTCTGAAGCTGGCCTTACTGTTTCTTACCTAAAAGGTGGGATGAAGGCGTGGAGTGAGCATTTAGAGCCTGTTAAAGTAGGCGATTTAAAAGATGGTGGAGAAGTCTATCAATTTGTTCGTATCGGAAAAGGCTGTCTATCATACATGGTTGTTTCTAACGGCGAAGCAGCAATTATTGATGCAACTCGTATGACTGATATCTACCTTGATTTTGCTTCAAGTATCGACGCTAAAGTTACACATGTTTTTGACACTCACTTACATGCAGACCACATCTCCGGTGGAAGAAAAATTGCTCAAAGCACGAGCGCAACATACTGGTTACCACCTAAAGATGCAACAGAAGTCACATTTGAATATGCAGCTTTAGAGGGCGGTCAAGATGTGACAATTGGTAGTACAACAATCAATATTCACGCTTTATATTCACCAGGTCACACAATTGGTTCTACATCATTTGTAGTAGATGAGAAGTTCTTACTATCAGGTGATATTTTGTTCATCGATTCTATCGGAAGACCTGACCTTGCTGGTTTAGCACAGGACTGGGTAGGAGATTTAAGAGAAACATTATACAACCGTTACAGAGAATTATCTGATGATCTAGTTGTGTTACCGGCTCACTTCATGATTATTGACGAATTAAATGAAGATGGAAGTGTATCTGAAAGATTAGGAACACTTTTCGCTAAGAACCATGGTTTAAATATTGCTGACGAAGCGGAATTCAGAAAAATTGTAACTGAAAATCTACCACCACAACCAAATGCGTACCAAGAAATTCGTGAAACAAATATGGGGAAAATCTCACCAGACGAAGAAAAACAACGCGAAATGGAAATTGGACCAAACCGTTGTGCGGTTCGGTAATAGAGAGACTCTGTAAATAGTAGCTTTGCATAAGTTGTTTTTACAGCTTTGTACTTCTTATGAATTTCAGAAGGCTTATCAAGCTAGTTAAATATGTATCACAGTGGTGATTGGAGCGCATGGCACGAGACTCCTGCGGGAAAGACATAGGAACGTCTACTAAAAGCCGCCACGTCCTGTGGCGAACGTAGACGTCAGCACTTCCTGTGCAAGTCAAGTGAGACCCCGCAGGAGCTTGCGACGAGGAGCATTCCTGTAATAATGTAATTTGGTTAAATATCGAAGTTTTTAAGA